>NZ_JAFCUP010000005.1:0-316404 GCF_049896585.1 Flavobacterium sp. DSR2-3-3 | reverse complement strand
TTAACAATTTGTAATTTAAAAGACATCGAGTAATCTTTTTGAGTTCGCTTCACATAGCGTGTTTCTTCATGTTTTTCCATTAGGATACTTTTTGTGTATCGTTATTTCAGGACCGGACAATAATAAACTAAAAAAGGCAATTTGAATATTTCAAATTGCCTTTTTTTATTTCAAATTCCTTGGAAACTTATTAAAAAAAACACAACAATCTTTGTGATGTAATCTAACCCGTCGTACACATCGAAAAAAAATAAAATCTTTTCTACAGCAATAATAAAATCCAAAGTGCCCAGACAAAAATATTTGACTTAGACAATCTTTTTTTATTTTTTAAAGCTTGTACAGGTGTTAATGTAACAGTAATAGATCACTTTTTAACACAGGTTAAAGAAAATAGGACATTTAATTTCTTCCTTTCTCGTCAAAATACAATTGGTCCAAAGGTTCGCTTTGCCAGAATTGTTTGGTATCAACATCCATAATGCTCAATGGTCCTTTGAAAGCCGCTCCGGTATCTACGTTCCAAACATTTGCTTTTTGAACGGGAGTCGTTTCACCTATTCGGGTGACGGGCGTGTGACCGATGTAGATTTCTTCGTACAAAGTAAAACGTTTTGGATAAAACGGGTGCTCCACTTTCATTTTTGTGTCTAATGCCAATGCAGTTTCCCACAAGGTTCTGTCCCAATAGAAAAGTCCCGGGAAATATTCGAAGTCAACACCATTCATATTAGTAAAACCAGCATGAACAAACAGACGACGTTGCTCATCCAGATAAAAATTTTCCAGCGATTTTAGGAATTCAATGTGCTTTTGCTTTGTTTCTTCATTAACGGATTCGTAGGCCAATACCGTTGCTTCCCCGCCGTGTTTGTACCACAAGAGATTGTCTTTGCTTTCGTCAAGCCATTCCAGCAATAAATCATCATGGTTTCCGCGGATGCAAATGCAGTTTTGTTTGGTTTTTAAATCAATGATAAAATCAAGTACCTGAGGAGATTGACTCCAGCCATCAACGTAATCTCCCAGAAAAACAAGGGTGTCTTTTTTAGTAACGTTAGCTCTTTCCATAATTTGGTGCAATGCTCGCAAACCACCGTGGATATCGCCTATAACAAGTGTTCTCATGGACTTTTTTTCTTTTATTAATACAAAAATAGCAGAAAATGAATACTATTTTTCAAGTTATAAAATTAAGTAAAAGAGTGATGAACGAAGCTTTTTTGGTTTATTTATTTTAAAAAAATTAAAGAATTTGTATTTTAAAATAAAATTGAAATATCACGGTTTTAGGTGATTGTTTTATTTAGTTTTTCAGATTAGTTTTACAAATAATTAAACTTTTTTCAAATGAGTACATTACTTGCATTATCGTTACTGTTGGCCAAAATGATTTGTCAATTTTTAAAAGAATTGTTGGCTTTTATATAGAATTATAAATCAATAAATTTGTGTCAAAACTATTAGTGCAATTAGATATGCGCTCGAAATTTATATGAAAACATACCTACAAATACTCGTTTGTTTGCTTTTGTTAAGTTGTATGTCCAATAAAAACGTAACAAATGCTAAAGTCAATAATCAGGAATATGAAGTCAAGTCAGATAGTGCCAACTGGTTGGACAGTTCCAGAAACAGATTAATTCCGGTCGCGTTTTATAATTCGATTGTAAAAGATAAAATTAGAAATCAACAATTGGTAATTGTAAGTCATGGTTATGGAGAAAATAAACCCGGCGCGAATAAATCGTATTCATATTTAACGAAAAAATTAGCGTCTAAAGGCTATTATGTAGTCAGTATTCAGCATGAATTACCAACGGATGATTTGTTGCCTTTGACAGGGATACCTCGAGTTGTACGACGATCAAATTGGGAAAGGGGAGCAGAGAACATTCTCTTTGTTTTAAACGAATTGAAAAAAATAAAACCAGAATTAGACTTCAAACATGTAAATTTAATTGGACATTCAAACGGAGGTGATATGACAGTTTTGTTTGTCCAGAAGTATCCAGATTTGGTTAATAAAATAATTTCGTTAGACAACCGCAGAATGGAATTACCAAGAACTTCTCAGCCTAAAATCTACTCGCTTCGTTCGAGCGACCAGCCTGCAGATGAAGAAGTTTTGCCTACTATTGCAGAGCAGGAAAAGTTTGGAATAAAAATCATTAAACTCGCCAATACCATTCACAATGACATGAATGATAGAGGGAGTAAAAAACAAAAAAGAGAAATTAATATGTATGTAATGGGATTTCTTAACGAATGATATATCTAAAATAGGGCATTTACTGCACATCATATTTCATCTTTCTCAAAATCCGCAACGCTTCTTTAAACGATAAATACACCTGATTAAAAGGTTTCAAAAGTACTTTTGCATCAATCAGTTTTTGTTTGGCTTCTTCAAAACCGTTCAGGTAACAAATCATGAAGGTGGAAGGCAGGTTTTCTAAATCTTTATGCTCTCTTTCGGTTAACGAAAGTCCTTTCTGGAGTTTTTTTAGCAAAGCAATATTGGTATTGTAAATGTGAAAAAGCATTTTCTTGTTGAATTCTGGCGGCTGAAAAAGAATCTCTCTTTCAATTTTGTAATAGCCATTATCATGAAAATGAATGGTCTGTTTTTCTAAAGGATAATAGCTGGTTTTGTCGTTCAAACCTAAAGGAACATATTCGATAATGGTAAAAGTATCATCATCAAAAGTAATTTCGACCACATCCTGAGCCGAATAAAAAACCTTGATTTGTTCGTTTATCAATTCAATATCGACACGCGATAAATAGGTTTTGTCACGCGATTTTTTTGCAATACCTGCCCAGCAAATAACAAATAATTCTTTAAACACTTTATATTTTGGCGCCATATCCTTGTGGCGAAAATTCATGAAATCAATCACGCCATCAAGTGTGTTTTCGATGCTATTTCGAGAGTTGTTTTCTATACCGATTACGGTTTCTGTGTTTTGGTAATTTTTTTCAATTTCGCCTTCAATCGGCATTGTGTTACTTCCTCTTCGGATAAAAACACTGTTGGCAGGAATTGTGTAAATTCCTTTTTTGAAATGGGAAGTTTTGCTTTTTGGCTTGACCGTTACCAGTCCGATAACTTTATCTTTTGGTAAATTTGGAAAAGGTACGTTTTCGTACTGAATTTTCGGAGGATTTTCCAGATAAGCATTCACTAAATTCTGAATCCTGCTGTCGTCAAAAAAATCATCGCCCACAATAATATTGTCTTGATCTTCGACACCCACAACAATATAGGAATTGTTCGCAGGATTTGAATTGGACAGTGCGCAAATGTGTTTAAGGAACTTGGCTTTGCCTTCTCGTGTATGCAAATTCAACTGACGCTTTTTGTCATAAAAACTACTCTCATCATTGTGAGCGAGCAGGTTCTTGATAAGAATGCGTTTGTTGATCATTTGCAATTAATTATTATTTATTTCTATTTTTTATTGTTTTTAAGTCACAGTTATTAGTCATATTTTGAACCTTTTCTATCAGAACTTTTTAAAAAATTCATGAATTTTGAAATTTGGTCGATTATATTTTGAGATTTCAAAGTTAACTCCAAATAATTTTCTTCGTTGATATGTTTTCTGTCGAAGGTTCTTTGCAGTTGTGCTTTTGTTTCACAGCATGAACCTCTTGAATAACTCAGAAAAGTAATAAATTCTTTGTTTCCTCCTCGGCCAAAACCCTCCGCAATATTATCCATAACTGATCCTGAAGAACCATTGATTTGATCTTTCAATTTATAATCTTGACCAAGAGTGGTGTTTTGAATTAAATGCCAAACATGATTGCTTTGTTCTCTAGCTAATTGATAAATTGCCATTTCCTCAAAAGAATTGTAATTCGACATATTTCAGTATTTTATAAGGAATAATAAAAATAAATAATAATTAATGGTGAAAATTAATCTCTTTTTAAAATAGTCGCTGCGGCTTGCGCTGTTGGCAACACCATCAAATCGGCAATATTTACATGATACGGTCTGGAAACTACAAAGTGAATAATATCAGCGATATCTTCTGGATGTAATGGTTCAAAACCTTTGTAAACATTGGCGGCTCTGTCTGAATCACCCTTGAAACGCACTTCGCTAAATTCAGTTTCTACCGCACCGGGATTAATGGCACCAACGCGAATTCCGTAAGGATTTAAATCCATTCGCATGGCTTGGTTTAAGGCGTCAACGGCATGTTTGGAGGCGCAATAAACGTTACCGTTTGGATATACTTCTTTTCCGGCGATGGATCCAATGTTGATAATATGACCTGATTTTCGTTCAATCATTTGCGGAATTATGGCTTTCGAAACATATAAAAGCCCTTTGACATTGATGTCAATCATGGCGTCCCAATCGTCTAAATCCCCGTTTTGAATAGGATCTAAACCATGCGCATTTCCGGCATTGTTAATTAAAACATCGATTGTAGCAAAGGCTGCCGGTATGGAATTGATGTTTTCAAAAACCGCTTTTTTATCCCGAACATCAAAGGATAAAGTATGCACTTCTGTAAATTCCGAAAGTTCTTTTTTAAGATCATCTAATCGGTCTTCGCGGCGTCCGCAAAGAATAATTTTATAGTTATTTTTAGCTAATATTTGCGCTGTTGCTTTACCAATTCCGCTGGTAGCTCCAGTCACTAAGGCTGTTTTAGTCATGATTTTTTTATATTTTATATTCTAAAGTTTCTGAAAGGAACACTAATTTAGGCTACATTATTTCCCATGCTTTCTGCCCAAATAGCAAACCAATCCTCTTGGTCTAATTCTAATTCAACAGCTTTCATCAGCGATTGAATTCGGGCCACATTCACCGTTCCCGCAATTGGAATTACTTGTGCCGGATGTTTTAAAATCCAAGAAAGTAAAATGGAGTCCGAACCCAAATGGTATTTTGAAACTAAAGTCGCCAGTAATTTTTTCAACCGTCTGGTTTGTGGAATATCTTTTCTAAAAACAGATCCCAGCGGATTCCAGGACATAGGACGAATTTTGTTGGCTTGCATGTAATCAAAACTTCCATCGACCATAGGCTCAAAATTTGTTGCCGAAAATTGGACTTGATTGTACAAAACTTCTGTTTTTTGTCGAATCAATTCGGTTTGTGTAGCCGTGAAATTAGAAAGTCCAAAATCATTAATTTTACCATCTGATTTTAGTTTTAAAACCGCTTCGGCAATTTCATCAGCCTGCATCAAAGGACTTGGTCTGTGTAATAAAAGAACATCCAGATAATCCGTTTGTAGATTTTTCAAGGAATTTTCAACAGACCAGATAATGTACTCTTTTGAATATTCGTAATGTTTTATGGTATTATTACGGTTTTCCGTTACCATTTGGATGCCGCATTTTGATATTAATTGCATTTTTTCTCTGGCAATTTTACCCGAAGCAAATGCTTTTCCAAAATCAGCTTCGGTCGTGTAATCCCCATATATATCGGCATGATCAAAAGTAGTAATTTTGTTCTCCAAACATACATTAATCATGTTTTCCATTTCTTTGGTGTTGAGATTTTTATCCCAAATTCCCCAATTCATGACACCCGCTACAACAGGGGATAATTTTGTTTTATTCATGGTTTTTATTTTTTAATGATATTCATAATTCTACTATTTCAAAGTATATTTTTCAAAGTTCTTAAAAATATAAAAATTGTATCATAATTCGTCCTTAAAATTAGAGTTTTTGTCGAAGTTTTAACCATTTATTAACATCTTACTTCTAAAAAAAAATTCAATTTGCACCTTCAAAACGAAGGCATTAAATTCAAGGTTTTAAAAATAATAAAATGGAAGAAAATACATCGACTTTAGATATCAGAGCAATTAACGAAAAAATTGAAAGAGAGAGTGCATTTATAGACCTTCTCACGATGGAAATGAACAAGGTTATTGTGGGTCAAAAGCACATGGTGGAGCGTTTATTAATTGGACTTTTGGGTCAGGGCCATATTTTATTAGAAGGAGTTCCCGGATTAGCAAAAACTTTAGCAATAAATACTCTTTCACAAGCCGTTCAGGGATCTTTCAGCAGAATACAGTTTACGCCAGATTTATTGCCAGCCGATGTTGTAGGAACAATGATTTACAACATTAAGGCTAATGAATTTTCGATAAAAAAAGGACCAATTTTCGCTAATTTTGTCCTTGCCGATGAGATTAATCGTGCTCCTGCCAAAGTGCAATCGGCATTATTGGAAGCGATGCAGGAAAAGCAAGTTACTATAGGCGATACCACTTTTAAACTAGACCGACCATTCTTGGTTTTGGCAACTCAAAATCCAATTGAACAAGAAGGTACTTACCAATTACCTGAAGCGCAGGTCGATCGTTTCATGCTAAAAACGGTGATCGATTACCCAAAAATGGAAGATGAGCGTTTAGTGATTCGCCAGAATTTGAAAGGAAGTTACGAAAAAGTAAATGCAGTGGTTTCGGTAGAACAAATTTTACGTGCTCAAGAAGCTGTTCGTGAGGTTTATATGGATGAAAAAATAGAAAAATACATACTTGATATCATTTTTGCCACGCGTTATCCAGAGAAATATAAATTGGCTGATTTAAAACCATTAATCAGTTTTGGAGCGTCACCGCGTGGAAGTATCAATTTGGCGACGGCCGCAAAATGTTACGCCTTTATTAAACGTCGCGGCTATGTAATTCCTGAAGATGTTCGTGCGGTAGTTCACGATGTGTTGCGTCATAGAATTGGAGTTACTTACGAAGCGGAAGCCGAAAATATTACTTCAGTAGACATCATTAACAAAATTGTAAACGAAGTAGAAGTACCATAAATCAGTTGGCAGTTTTCAGTGATCAGTTTTCACTTAGAACGCATTAATGACTTATGAATTAAATAAAACTTTTTGCCTTTGCGCCTTTGTGGCAAGAAAAAAATGGAAACAAAAGACCTCTTAAAAAAAGTACGAAAAATAGAAATTAAAACCCGAAGATTGAGCGATCACATTTTTTCGGGAGAGTATCATACGTCTTTCAAAGGGCGTGGAATGACGTTTAGCGAAGTGCGTCAATACCAGTACGGAGATGATATTCGTGCCATTGATTGGAATGTAACCGCACGCTACAATGAAGCACACGTAAAAGTTTTTGAGGAAGAACGCGAGTTGACCATGATGTTAATGGTTGATATTTCGGGTTCAGAAAGTTTTGGTTCGAAAAATCAATTCAAAAAAGATATTGTTACGGAGATTGCCGCAACGATGGCCTTTTCGGCGACCCAAAACAATGATAAAATAGGTTTGATTTTGTTTTCAGATGAAATTGAATTGTACATCCCGCCAAAAAAGGGAAGATCACACGTATTGAGAATCATTCGGGAATTGATAGAGTTTCAGCCGAAAAGCCGTAAAACAGATATTGCGCAAGCCTTAAAATTTTTATCGGGAACCCAAAAAAAGAAAGCGATTGTGTTTGTAATTTCTGATTTCATGTCGGAAGATTACGAGCAAACATTAAAAATAGCCTCTAAAAAACACGATATAACGGGGATTCGCGTGTACGACATTCGAGAAGAAAAAATGCCGGATTTGGGGATGGTTTCCATGCTTGATGCCGAAACCGGAGCAATAGAATTGATAAATACCGGTTCGAAAGCAGTTCGAATGAATTATGAGAAACAGTACCGCGACAAAGTAAACTATTTTAAAGAGACATTCAGTAAATCAGGTTCAGGTGTTGTAAACACAAGGGTTGACGAAAGTTATGTGACGAAATTGTTGAGCTATTTTAAATCGAGATAAAACGAAACCTAGCCCTACCAGAGTTTTAAACCCTGACAGGGTTAACTAGATAAAAAATGAAAATTAGACTTTACCTACTATTATTGCTGCTTTCTACGGCTGTTTTTGCACAACAAAAGCAAGTAGTCACAAGTATTGACACGATTAAAAATAAAATTGGCGCGGAATTTAAACTATCCATAAAAACTACTGTTGATATTTCTTCTAAAGTAATTTTCCCGAAATTGAAAAACTTTGGCGCTTTAGAGGTAATTCAGTCGTATCCTATTGACACTGTCAAAATGGACGGTCGTTATGAATTAATCAAAAAATACGGTTTAACCCAATTTGATTCTGGTAGATATGTAGTTCCAAGTATCAAGATTTTTATCAACAGCAAACCGTTTATGACGGATTCACTTTTGGTTGAAGTGGCAAATGTTCAGGTAGATACTTTGAAACAAAAAATGTTCGACATTAAAGATATTGCTCCAGCGGATAACCCGATTGGAGACTGGTGGAAATACCTACTGATTGCTGCATTGAATGTGGGTATTGGAGCATTTATTTATTGGTTTATTAAAAAGCGTCAAGAAAAGAAATTACAGGAAGAAATTTTCAAGACGCCAATCGAGAAAGCGACCAGTTTGCTGGATACGTTAGAGAAAAAAGAACTTTGGCAAAAAGGAGAAGTTAAAGCCTATTATAGTGAATTGACGGATATTGCCAGAAATTATATTGAAGAAGCGATAGAAATTCCGGCTATGGAAAGCACAACTTCGGAATTGATTCAAGGACTTAGGGCAGCTTCTGTCAAAAAGAAAATGACGCTTTCTCAGGAAATAATCGAAAATCTGGAGCGTGTTTTGAAACAAGCCGATTTAGTGAAATTCGCCAAATCAAAACCATTGGATTTTGAAATCACAGAAGACCGAAATAAAATTCAAAAAGCAATTCTGACATTAGACAATTCGATTCCTGTGGAAGTACCAGTTGAGGAAGATATGCTGTTGAATGAAGCGCAAAGACAAAAACAAATCCAAATTCAATTGCGCAAACAAAAGAACAAACGCATCGTGACTGCGGTGGCTTCGGTTGTTTTTTTGTTGGCAGCGACCACTACTTTTTTCATCGTTACCAAAGGGTTTGACTATGTAAAAGACAACATTATTGGTCATCCCACCAAAGAATTATTGGAAGGCGAATGGGTAAAAAGCGAGTATGGAAATCCGGGAATTATCATAGAAACACCAAAAGTGCTCAAGAGAGTGGATTTGACTAAAACACTTCCTAAAAATGGAATGGCTTTGATTAAAGAAATGCAATCCTTTGCGTATGGAAGTGTTTTGGACCGTTTTTATGTGATGGTTTCTACTTTAAAATTTAAACAGGAGACGCAAATCGATTTGGCTAAATCTATGGATGGAGCTTTGCAATCACTCGAAGCGCAAGGTGCTCAAAACATGATTGTAAAACAGGAAGATTTTGAAACTAAAGAGGGAATCAAAGGATTAAAAGCGTACGGAACCTTCTCACAAGTTGATAGCGACAGTAAGACCACTGCGAAAATGTATTATGAAGCAATATTGTTCAGTCAAGAAGGCGGATTGCAACAGATTTTACTTTTTCATGAAGAGGGAGACAAGTATGGCAGTGCAATATCAGAACGCGTTTTGAATGCTGTCGAATTAAAACAAGCGAGTAAATAATGGAGAAAATAACTTTTTTAAACGCGGAATTTTTTTGGTTGTTTCTGCTGATTCCAGTTGTAATTTTCTGGTTTATGCGAAAAAAGAACCATCAATCCGCCACATTAAAAATAAGTTCGTTAGAAGGATTTAAAGGGAATAAATCGTATTTGACAAAGTTAAAACCGATGTTAAATGTGCTTCGGGTTTTGGCTTTATGTTCTTTGATTGTAGCCATGGCACGCCCAAGAACGGTCGATGTAAGTAATAAAACTAAAACGACGAAAGGAATTGATATTGTAATGGCAATAGACGTTTCCGGAAGTATGCTTGCCAAAGATTTGAAGCCAGACCGAATGCAAGCACTGAAAAGAATAGCTGCAGATTTTGTTGAAGAACGACCAAATGACAGGATTGGACTAGTTGTTTATGCCTCTGAAGCGTATACAAAAGCGCCGGTAACCAGTGATAAAGCAGTTATACTTGATGCGATCAGAAGTATAAAATACGATAATGTTTTAGTAGACGGAACTGGAATAGGAATGGGATTGGCAACCGCTGTCAACAGATTGAAAGACAGTCAGGCAAAGAGCAAAGTGGTTATCCTGATGACTGACGGGGTGAATAATGCAGGGTTTATTGAACCAGATACTGCTTCGGATATTGCAAAAGAATACGGAATAAAAGTATATACAATAGGAATAGGAACAAACGGAATGGCCATGTTTCCGTATGCTATTGCACCAAACGGAAAATTTCTTTTCCAAATGATGAAAGTGGAGATTGATGAGCAAATGATGAAAAAAATTGCTAATCATACTGGTGGAAAATATTTTAGAGCAACGAGCAATAGTAAATTAGCCGAAATTTATGCAACAATAAATAAGCTGGAAACTACTGAAATCGAAGAATTAAAATTCTATGATTATGATGAAAAATTCAGACCTTTTATTTGGTTTGCCGGTTTTTTATTATTGCTGGAAGTAGGGTTAAGGAATACTGTTTTTAGAAGCTTTATATAAAATCCCCACTCCAGCGCTCCCGAAGGAAAGGGAGTAAGAACTGGAATATTGGAACTGGAATGACCAAGTTTAGAATTTTGATTTAGAGTAAAAATCTAAGATCGAAATTCATAAATCTAAAATTAAAAATGGAATTAGACGAAAAAAAATATTTATATCTCCTCTTAATACTGCCTTTGGTGGTGTTGATTTTTCTGTTCAATTTATATTGGAAAAGAAAAAAACAACGCGAGTTTGGAGATTTAGAAATGGTGAAAAAGCTGAGTCCTGAAAGTTCAGTTTTTAAACCCGTTTTGAAAGTGTCAGTACTGATTTTAGCATTGCTGGGTTTAATTCTCGGTTTGGTAAATCCAAAAATTGGTACCAAAATGGAAACCGTTAAGAGAGAAGGAATCGACATTGTTTTTGCAGTGGATGTCTCCAAAAGTATGCTAGCTGAAGACATAGCCCCAAACCGATTGGACAAAAGCAAGCAGATTGTTTCGCAAATCATCAACCAGTTAGGAGGCGACAGAATAGGAATTGTGGCGTACGCTGGAAGCGCTTTCCCGGTATTGCCCATCACTACTGATTACAGCGTTGCAAAAATGTTTTTGCAAAGCATGAATACTGATATGGTTTCCTCCGTAGGAACATCGTTCAACGAAGCAATCAAATTATCGTCAACCTATTTTGACGATAAAAAAACGAGTAAGCTATTGATCATGATTTCGGATGGTGAAGACCATAATGAAGGTGCAGAGGAAGCCGCCGAAGAAGCCAATAAGTTGGGAATTAAAATTATTACAATTGGTGTTGGAACTGAAAAAGGAGGTACAATTCCATTGAAAAGAAATGGAATTATTGAAGGTTTCAAGAAAGACAATAACAACGAAGTGGTTATAACGAAATTGGTTCCAGAAAGTTTGACAGCCATTGCTAAAGCCACAAAAGGAGGTTATGTAAATGGCAATAATACCAAAGAAGTGCTTGAATATGTAAAGAATGCATTAGATAATATTCAAAAAACCGAATTTGAAGCGACCGAAATGGCGGATTTTCAATCACAATTTCAATGGTTCTTAGGTTTTGCTTTTTTGCTGTTATTTGTGGACGTTTTCCTGTTGGAAAGAAAAACAAGTTGGGTTAAAAAATTGAATTTATTTAACGAGAGTAAATAATTATTTCTAAAAGGTTTCAAAGCCTTCTGGATATATAGATACAATAAATGAAAAGATTTAAAATTATCATAATTGCCTTTTTAATCGTTGCTTTTTCGGGTACAGCCGGATTGCATGCGCAACAAAAAGATCGAATTTTGCCCCAAGCAAACCAAGATTATGCGGACAATAAATTCGTGGAAGCTGAAGCCAATTACCGAATTTCAGATTCAAAATTTCCTAACAAAGCCGCTGCGCCTTTTAATCTTGGAAACAGTATTTACAAGCAAAAACAATCCTCCGAAGCCAAGTTTGCGTATTCTAAAGCGTTAAAAAATTCAAAAACAAGACCTCAGAAACACCGTGCTTTTCATAATCTTGGAAATGTGTTCATGATTGAAAAAGATTATACACAAGCTGTAGAAGCGTATAAAAACGCATTGCGTAATGATCCGACTGATGAGGAAACCCGTTATAATTATGCTTTGGCAAAAAAAATGCTGAAAGACAATCCACCAAAAGACGATAAGAAAAAAGACGAGAAAAAAGATCAGGATAAGAAAGACGATAAAAAGGACGAAAAGAAAGACGGCGAAAAAGACAAAAAAGACGACAAAGACAAAGATAAAAAAGACGATAAAGGCGATCAGGACAAACAAAACAAAGATCCGAAACCCAACGATAAAGGAGAACCAAAACCTGCGCCAGGAGGAATCTCAAAGGAACGTCTGGAAAATCTATTGGACGCCGTAAACAAAGAGGAAAAGAAAGTTCAGGACAAAGTGAATGCCCAAAAAGTAAAAGGAAAACCAGTTAAAACGGAAAAGGATTGGTAATTCAATTAGAGAGTTTGAAAATGAAAAAATACTTAGCAGCGATTGTTTTATTGGTGTGCAGCACACTTAGCGCTCAGGTCCAGTTTGAGGCCAGAGTAAGCAAAACTACGCTGGGATTGAATGAAAGACTGCGTATTGATTTTATGATGAATGTAGATGGCGATAATTTTGTGCAGCCGTCTTTTGATGGTTTTCAAATTATAGCCGGACCAAGTCAGCAGGTGAGTCAGTCATGGGTAAACGGGAGAAGCTCTTTTGAAAAAGCGTACTCTTATTTTTTGGTACCCAATCAAAAAGGAACATTCATAATCAAGCCGGCGGCTATTGAGTACAACGGTCAAATCTATAAAACTGCACCTGTAAAAATCATTGTGACCGCTGCTACGGAACAGCCCAGAGACCCTAACGACTCGCAAATATCTGGCGATGAAAACCTGTATCTGGTTGCTGATGTTTCTAAAACAAATCCATACATAAACGAACCCATTACGGTTGTTTACAAGTTGTATTTCGCTAACATTGGAATTTCAAATCTAGGGGAATCAAGTAAACCTAAATACAATGATTTTTGGAGTCAAAATATTGAAATCAAACAACTTGCTGCCGAAGAAGGAATTTTCAAGGGCCAGAATTTCAGGTTTATTGTACTCAAGAAAGTGGTGCTATATCCACAAAAATCGGGCAGACTTAAAATTGAGCCATTATCATTATCGGTAGATGTGCAATTACCAACAAACCGCAGGGATATGTTTGGTCGAATGATGCTCACGGAAACCACAAAGCGAGTTTCGGCTGGTGCCAAAATCATCAACGTTAAGCCATTACCCGAGTCAGGAAAACCAGATGATTTTAGCGGTGCAGTTGGAGATTTTGATTTTAAAGTCACACCATCAAAGACTAATTTGAAACATGGAGAAAGCTTGGATTTGGTTGTAAGTGTAACCGGAAAAGGAAATTTAAAACTATTTAGTTTGCCAAAACCCGTAGTGCCTAATGCACTGGAAATGTACGATGCCGTTCACAGCGAAGACATCAGCACGCCACTTTCTGGAATGGCTGGAAAATCGTCAGACAGTTATGCAATAATTCCACAATACAGGGGGAATTATCCGGTCAAACCAATGCAGTTTTCTTATTTTGATTTGAGCTCCGGAAGCTATAAAACGTTGCGTTCTCCGCAGATTATGATTAATGTTTTGGATGGTCCTACACCGGCTGATTCTACTGCAACAGGTGGTAATAAGAATAAAATTGCAGCTGTAGAGGAATTTAAAACGATCAAGTCAAAAACCAATCTTGTTACCATTGACAAAGAGGATTTCTTTGGATCGAATTTGTTTATTGGATTGTTATTGCTTCCTTTTTTACTGGTACCAATAATTGTGTTATTCAAAAAGAAGAAAGAAGCCATGGATGGTGATATTTCCGGAAACAGAATCCGAATGAATAACAAATTGGCCAAGAAATATTTATCAGAAGCGAAGAAACAAATTAACAACAAAGAACTGTTTTACATTGCGCTGGAAAAAGCGATGCATAATTTCCTAAAAGCGAAATTACACATTGAAACTTCAGAAATGAGCAAGGATAACATTCAGGAATTATTGTTGTCCCGAAATGCAAAACCAGAAGCGGTAAATGATTTTATTGCGCTTACTGAAAATTGTGAAGTGGCTCGTTATGCACCTTCGTCAAGTGTTACAATACAACAGGATTTTGATAAAGCGGTATTTATAATATCTGAATTAGAAAAACAGATTGCTTAGCAAAAGTATTACAATTAATTTTGAGTAAATAAACTTTGCGCCTTTGTGCCTTTGCGGCAAAAAAACATAAAGATGAAAAACATACTATACATACTCTTACTTTCAACTCAGGTTTTCTTTGCCCAAAACGGCTTTGAAAAAGGGAATACGTACTATGAAAAAGGAAAGTACACCGAAGCTGTGGCGGCCTATGAAGGTATTTTAAAAGACAATAAGCAATCCTCAGAATTGTATTTTAATTTAGGAAATGCGTATTATAAATTGAATCAGATAGCGCCTTCAATTTACAATTATGAAAAAGCATTAGTACTGAATCCAAATGATAAGGAAAGCATAAACAATCTGAAGTTCGCTCAAAAAAGGACTATTGATGAGATTAAAGTAATTCCAAAAGTAGGTTTTGGAAAATTACTTCGCGATTTCACGGGAATTTACCACTATAACACTTGGGGATGGGTTTCTGTAGGACTGGCGACATTTTTTTTATTGTTTTTTATCGGGTACTATTTTTCTCAAAAAACGCTTTCTAAACGGATTTTTTTCTTTGGAATGTTTGTGGTAATTTTTATGATGCTTATCACGTTATCCGCTGCAATTATGGAGAAAAGTCATTTTGACACTGAAAAACCGGCCATAGTTTTTGCTGAAAAGACTAATGTAAAACCAGAACCCAGAGATGGCGGAAAACCGTTATTTGCCCTTCACGAAGGAACCAAAGTCTATGTATTTGAAACTATTGGAAAATGGAAAAAAATACAACTTACGGATGGAACCACAGGCTGGATAGAAAGTAGTGCGATTAGGGTAGTGAAGTAGTTGTAACTCTCCAAATAAATTTTGTGAATTTATATTTGCAAAACTTTACTTTTTACTTTTTTGTAGTTCTTTGTTCCAATCTATTTTTCAATCAAAAGTTTATTAATTACACTTTCAATATTGTAGAAGGCGACTTTTCTATCGCTTTCGAAAATACCATTATATCGTATGCGACCATCTTTTAAAATGATCAAGTGAGGAAAGCTATTGATTTTTAAACTATCTTCAATCTGTTTGGCAGATGTTGCATAGATTTTCGGGAAAGTGTATCCAAGATTATTTAATATTTTGGTTGTTTTAGTGAAATCATCTTGCTTTAAAGGGACATTAACAGCATATAAAATAACATTAGAATTTTTTTTATATTTTAGAAAAGTGTACTCTAAATCAGGGAATTTAGTAAAACAAATGGCACACGAGGTCGTCCAAAAATCAAGTACAATTATTTTGTCTTTCTTAAAATTTACAGTTGTATTATTTTCATCAGTAAAATGTACTAGCGGATATCGACTATTCACTTCGGCATTTTGATTTTCCACTAAAATCAATACATTTTGGAATAACACATATCCTACAATTCCGAAAAGTCCTATCGCTAAAAATATAATCACCTTATTTTTAAACTTAAAATAAGTATAAGCCAAAACACTACTAATTGGTAAAAATACCAAGTATAATATTGTTCGGGAATATTGATTGTAAATAAAAAAAAGCATGAGGAAAATAAGCATCATTGGCGATATCAGAATAAGAACCAACTTCAAAGCTTCATTTAAGGTATTTGTCTGAAATATTTTGATGCATATAAAAAAACTTGTCGTTAAAAATAGCAATAACATCAAGGAATGGTCGCCATAAGTTATTGTGCCAAATAAGACATAACTTGCAATTAAACATAATGCTGTTATTATGTTTTTTTTATATGATTTCATAAAATAATAATTCTTGTTTAGTCTCTTAGATTAATTTTAAATTAATAATTAAGTAGTACGTAATTGATAAATTATAATTAAACCTTCAAAATTTTAAAAGTTAAATTTAATAGTAAAATTACAATTTTTTTACCATTAAATTTAACTTTTACGGTTTGCCTAAAGTCTTTTCTGTTGATGTAGACTATTATAAAACTGGGCCAACCCTTCTTTCGCATGAAAATGCCCATAAAAACCCGCACCCTGATGTCGTAGATGTACAGTTTGCATTAGATCCACCAGCATACGAATCACAAGTCCAGTTACAATTACAAGCTCTTGTTACTGTTGTTTTATTTATTTCAGCGCCAATTTCGTTAGCTTTATAATCATAATTCATTGAATACAAATCTGTAATTATTTCTTTAGGGACTATTGTATTTCCTTTAAATTCACCTTCATATTTATAATCATTTAATTAGGTAAACATTTTGTAAAAGTCTTCAGCAGGAATACTTTTCGCTAAACTCACAGCTATTTCACTCATGATTTTAGGGTCAACTTGTTCTTTATTTAATTCTATAATTAATTTTTTAATAAGATTTTTACTTTCTGTAGGTAATTCTTGACTTAAAAGTTGGTTTAATTTCTCATTCCACAATTCAATTTTACCTTTTTTGTCTAATAAGTTGAAATCATTTTTAATAGAGGAATAATCTTTGTTTTTTAGAAACGACTCTCTTAAATTCGCATTAATAGTAGATTCCTGCGAATCACTTTCTTTGGTACATGCAAGGAAGATACCTGTGAATAATGTTAACACTAATAACATTAGTACGGAAATTTTGATTTTTTTCATAAAAATAGTAATTTTTGATTAAAAAATAATTTTTTTTGTAAGACAAATCTATAAGAAAATTGAATGAATCATTATGAGGTAATAGGGTATTGTTACCCTAAACTTACATATTGTAATTTACTTTCTTACATTTATGTACTAAAAAAGTTAAAAAATGAATATTTCTATAGGTAATAAACTCAAACAATTGCGTAAAAGCAAAAGTATGTCTCAGGAACAAGTAGCAGACTATTTACATCTATCCCAGTCCGCCTATGCCAGAATGGAAAGCGGAGAGAGTCACTCTTGGGCAAGTCACATTGATAAAATTTGCGAGGTTTTTGAGATAACTCCAGAGGAATTGGTTAGAAGTGAAAAAGTAATAATTGGAAATATTGGCACAAACAATGGAGTTGGTTATGCTGAGGTTGTTAATCAACTTTCTGAAAAGCTAATTGAACAATACGAAGAAAGTATAAAAGAATTAAAACAAGTCATTATTGATTTAAAGGATAGATAAAATAGATTTCCCTCTCATAACGGTATTGTAGTTTGAGAATGCAAACCGCAACTGAGCACCGCAACCTACTTACTTTTTCTTCAAACTACTATACCATTCCTTTAGTGAAGGATACATGTAACCCGCTATTTTTTGGATTGGATTGTAAAAAAGAGAATTGTCCAAAGTTTCTTTTTTGGCTAAAATATGATTGTAATTTATTTTTTCGAAAACTGCAAAGACGATACTAATAATCAAAATTGTTTTCAGCACTCTAAAAAAACCACCGCCCAATTTATTCAACCAACCTAAAAAAGCAAAATCTGCTATTCCAGTCATGAACTTCCCTATTATAGAGACAACAACAACCACAATCATAAAAGTAAGGACAAAAGCCACTATTTGGATTGTATTGGGATTCCATTTGACAAAGCCCACTAAAATATCCCTCATGTAGGAGGAAAATTTGACAGCAATATAAATTCCCGCCAAAAGCGAAACTAAAGAGGCTAGTTCAACAAAAAGTCCGTTTTGTAGTCCTTTATAAAAAGCAAAAGCAAGCAGTACACCCAAAATGATATCCAAAAATCCCATAATAATTCATTAGTAAATAGAAAGGCAAATATAAAAGAATTGTTCTTTACCATTGCCAATTTTCAAGTTCTTATCTTTGCCAAAATAATTTTAGGAGCTATAGTTTCATAACTCATAATTCATAATTCAAAAAAATGGCAAGAGACACACAACTTAAAGAACGCTGGGAACAGCTAGTTAATATACTTTCCAATCAATTTTCTCAAGGAGAGGACTTGGATTTAGACGCCATTATTTATTTAATTGGGGTGCAGGAACTTGGGAAAGTACATAAAGAATTTAAAAAAGACGAGAAATTAAACCTGATGCACATCGCGATTTGCCGTTTATTAGAGCCGTATGGTTTTTATGAATTCGAATTTTTTGATGAAGAAGGATGGCCTCATTACAAAGTTAAAGAGGAATTGCCACCACTTAAAGCAGGAGAACAATCGGTTTTGATGAAAGAAGCCATTGTGAATTATTTCCTGGAACGGGAAGTAATTTCGTAGTTTACAGTCTCAGTCTCCCTTTTCAGAACGAATCTAATGAAAACGGAGACTGAAAACTAAAAACTTTTTCTTAAATTTGCACTCTCAATTACGGAAGGAAAATGATAGATAAGATAAAAGAATATATTGGCGAAGCACAAGCCTTTTCAACGCAAAACACAGCAGAATTAGAAACGTTCCGCATCAAATTTTTAGGAAGTAAAGGACTTTTGAAAGCGCTTTTTGCCGAATTCAAAAATGTTCCAAACGATCAAAAAAAGGAATTCGGACAAGTAATTAACCTGCTTAAAACTTCTGCCGAAGAAAAAGTAAAATCAATACAAGAAGCTTTGGAAAGCAAAGAGGAAAGTAAAGGTTTTTACGGGGATTTGACCCGCTCAGCTGAACCAGTTAATATTGGCTCTCGTCACCCTATTTCATTGGTAAAAAACCAAATTATCGACATTTTTTCTACCATAGGTTTCAATGTTTCCGAAGGTCCGGAAATTGAGGACGATTGGCATAATTTCACCGCGTTAAACCTTCCGGAATACCATCCGGCACGTGACATGCAAGACACGTTTTTCATACAAACGAATCCTGATATTTTGCTACGTACGCACACTTCATCCGTGCAAGTGCGTTATATGGAAAATAACAAACCGCCGATTCGTACCATTTCTCCGGGAAGGGTTTTTCGTAATGAAGCTGTTTCGTCGCGTTCGCACTGTATTTTTCACCAAGTGGAAGGACTGTACATTGACAAGGATGTTTCTTTTGCCGACTTAAAGCAAACTCTTTTGTATTTTACCAAAGAGATGTTTGGAAAATCAAAAATCCGTTTGCGTCCGTCTTATTTTCCGTTTACCGAACCAAGTGCTGAAATCGATATTTATTGGGGTTTAAAAACTGAAACCGACTATAGAATTACCAAAGGAACCGGTTGGTTAGAAATTGGTGGTTGTGGAATGGTAGATCCTAACGTATTGAAAAACTGTAACATTAATCCTGAAGAATTTACTGGTTTTGCCTTTGGAATGGGAATCGAAAGAATCGCCATGTTGTTGTATCAAATTGGTGATATTCGAATGTTTTACGAAAATGACATTCGATTCTTAGAGCAATTCAAAGCAAGTATTTAGGCATTGTTAGATACAAAACAAGCTCATAACGATTTTTGGCTTTTCCGTTTTTAGGAGCTATTTCCAGCTATTCGTTACAATCTTTTTTAAGGCCAAAAGCCTAAAAAAGGATTTCCACTGCTATCTGGGCTAGGGATTTTAGGTTCATAGCATATATAGTTTGAATACGAAACAATAATTAATAATGAATGAAGAGTTGCTTCGTTCTGCCAAATGACATGAAAAAAGACATCATCATCCCCGAAGTAGAGAACGTATTTTTTGCGGCAGTCCAAGAATGGAGTGACGATTTTATGGAAAAAGTATGGTACGCTTATTTAGTCAATGACAGCGATTTCCTAATTGAAAGTGTCATGGTAGTTTCTAAAGCTTTTGGTACCATTGACGGTGAAATGAAAAAAACATCGCTTTTGCGTCACGCTTTTGCTGAAATTCCCGAGGTTTCTGTTGTGAAAGTTGAAATGATTGAAAAAAGTGTTTTGGCACTCAACAATGAGTTCATGCTCACGTTTTTCATGGATGGGAAATTACACGATAAAAAATTTGTTTTCAAAGCCAATTCCATCAATGAAACAGAGGTTGAAGAAGTACCTATTTTATTTGTTGACGGAGTTATCGTGAGATAGATCAGTAGTATTTTCTATTCTTATTTTTTTCTTCCAACTAAAATAACATACTACAAATATCCCGGCTAAAATGAAATAAAGTGTTCACAGTAGAGTTTTTTTGGACAAAAAGGCATCTTCAAAACACATTTCGAATACGTCAAAAACGGCTATGCAAGAGGACATAATCAATCCCCAAATCAACCCATTTTTAATCTGGAATCTCCATCTTTTATCCATAAAAATTATTTAGCGGCTTGTTGTTTAACTTTGGATTTCCAAGTGAAATACCCTAAAACAAATATTCCAAAAAGGATATAAGCAACTGCTCGAAAATAAAAATTAGCGGTAGCAGCCTGTTCCGAAAAAGGAATTTCTTTGATGTCAAACAAAACATTAAAAACCGTCATAAATACACCCCAAATCCCGCCAGTTTTAATCTGATATTTCCATCTTTCGCTCATGAAGTGATTCTATTTTGATTGTTTATCTCTAGTTGAATTAATCCAGTTTATCTGTTAATTTTTTGAATACGGTTTTAGCATCCTGACCTTCGTATAAAATACTGTAAACGGCATCTATAATTGGTGTTTTGGCACCATACGCCTGATTGAGTTTATACGCGCTTTTTGCGGCATAATATCCTTCGGCAACCATACTCATTTCCATCATTGCTGATTTTACGGTGTAGCCTTTACCAATCATATTCCCAAACATTCTGTTTCTGGAGAATACAGAATAACCGGTCACCAATAAATCGCCTAAATAAGCTGAATCATTGATGTTACGTTTCATTTTGTGGACTTTCTTGATGAATTTTTTCATCTCACGAATCCCATTACTCATCAAAACCGACTGGAAATTATCTCCATACCCTAAACCATGCGCCATACCTGCTGCAATAGCGTAAATGTTCTTTAGCATCGCTGCGTATTCTGTGCCTATAATATCGTCTGTAATTTTAGTTTTGATGTAATTTCCAGATAAATTTTTAGCTACGACTTTAGCTTTTATAGGATCGCCACACGCTATCGTAAGATAGGAAAGACGCTCCATGGCAACTTCTTCCGCGTGACAAGGACCGGTAATTACACCGATATTGTAATATGGAATGTCGTATTTGACATGGAAATGTTCGCCTACAATCAGGCTTGTTTCGGGAACAATCCCTTTAATCGCGGAGAAAATGATTTTATCTTTTAGAGAAACGGTTAGTTTTGCTAACTCACCATCCAAAAAAGCGGATGGAATGGCAAAAATAATATAATCTGCGTATGCTACAGCTTCGTTTATATCGCTGGTTAGTTTCAGTTTTTTGATGTCAAATTCAACCGAACTTAAATAATTTGGATTGTGCTTGTAGGTTTTAATGTGCTCTATAGCAGCTTCGTTACGCATGTACCATGAAATTTCGGTAAGATTCACACATAACATTTTTGCTATCGCTGTCGCCCAACTTCCACCGCCTATTACTGCGAATTTTATATTTTCAGCCATTGTTCTATTGAATTTAATCAAAAGTACTTAAAAAACCATTAATTAAGCAAATTAAATTATTCCAAGAAACACACTGTTTGTCGGGTATTATGATGTAATTGTCTTAATTTTTTAAATTTAAAATAATTATTTTTGATTTTGTATACAATATAAACGCGGGTGGTTCGTTGTAAATATGTATTGTTTAAAAAATTAACAAAAAACACGGATTGAATTAGTTAGTTATATTTTAGAATTTTAAAAGGCGTTCCCATAAATGAGAACGCCTTTTTTTTAAACAACGATAATCGGTATTTAGCTATTTGAATTAATAACTCATTTCAACAATAGATTTTACTTTTTCTAAAGTAATGTTTTGTTTTTCGCCCAGTCCTAACCAACCTCTTTCTTTAAAACGATCCACAATAAAATCTGCCGTTTTATCAAAGTCTTTGGTGTAATCTGATAATTTAGTTTCCATTCCCATAGTGTGGAAAAATTCAACTGTTTTGTTAATGGCTTCGTTTGCGATTTCATCCTCTGTTCCAGTCAAATTGAAAATACGTTTTCCATATTGTGCCAATTTTCCTTTTTTAGTTTCAAACATCACTCGGTATAAATTTGGACCCACAACCGCCAATGTTCTTGCGTGATCGATTCCGTACAAAGCTGTTAATTCATGTCCAATCATGTGAGTCGCCCAATCTGAAGGAACTCCTTTTTGGATCAATCCATTTAACGCCATTGTGCAACTCCACATAAAGTTAGAAGCTAAAGCATAATCTTTAGGATTCTCAACTACTTCTGGACCAACTTGGATTAAGGTTTGCAAAATACTTTCGGCGATTCTATCCTGAAGATAACCTTCATGCGGGTAGGTTAAATATTGTTCCAAAACATGAGTGTACGCATCAACAACTCCGTTTTCCAATTGTCTTTTTGGCAAAGATTCAATTACGGTTGGGTCGCAGATAGAGAATTTTGGAAACAACGCACTACCGCCAAAAGATAATTTTTCTTGGGTGGATTCAATAGTTATTACTCCGCCGGAATTCATTTCGCTTCCTGTAGCGGGTAGAGTTAGAATTGTTCCAAAAGGGACAATCGTAGTCAAATCAGTAGTCATTATTCTTTTTTGAAGAATATCTATTGGATTTCCATTAAAGTGAGCCGCAGCCGAAATAAACTTCACTCCGTCAATTACAGATCCTCCTCCTACAGCAAGAATAAAACTGATGTTTTGTTCTTTGATAATGGCAACTGCTTTCATCAAAGTTTCAAAATGCGGATTTGCTTCTATTCCGGCAAATTCCACAATATCAAAACCTTTTAGGTTCTCGATTACTTGATCATAAATTCCATTTTTGAAAATACTTCCACCACCATACGCGAGAAGGATTTTTGCTCCTTCTGGCACTAATGCGGAAAGTTTTTCAATTTGTCCTTTCCCAAAAATTAAATTGGTAGGATTGTATAATTCGAAATTTAACATACTTTTATTTTTTAATATTCAATTGATTTAATAATTTTTCAGCTACTAATTTAGACGAAGCTGGGTTCTGACCTGTAATCAATAAACCATCTTCTACGGCATAAGGTTGCCAGTCGCCGGATTTTGAATAAGTTGCTCCATTTGTTTGTAATGCGTCTTCCAATAAAAACGGAACTACATTTGTCAATCCAACCGCTTCCTCCTCTGTATTTGAAAATCCTGTTACTTTTTTGCCTTTTACTAAATATTCGCCATTTACTTTTACGTTTTTTAACGCTCCTGGTGAATGGCATACAAAAGCTACCGGTTTTTTATTGCTGTAAAAAGATTCAATCAAAGCAATTGAATTTTTGTCTTCGGCTAAATCCCATAACGGACCATGACCTCCAGGATAGAAAACCGCATCATAATCAGATTCTTTAACATCGGCTAATTTGTGCGTGTTTTTCAGTTTTGCCAATAATTCAGTATCAGCATCAAATCTTTTAGTATCTTCAGTTGCGGCTGATGGATCTTCACTTTTTGGATCAATTGGTGGTTGCCCTCCTAACGGTGTAGCAATATCAATATGGACACCTTTATCTAATAATTCATAATAAGGTGCAGCAAATTCTTCTGTCCAAAATCCTGTTTTTTCTCCCGTGTTACCCAATTTATCGTGACTGGTAACAACAAATAATACTTTTTTCATACCTTTTTTATTTTGTGCAGTTGCTGAAATACAACTAACGGTTAATACTAAAATGGCAAATAATGCAATCTTTTTCATTTCGGATTTCCTTTATGCAAATTTAAGGCGAATATGTTATTAGTAAAAATAATTTAAATTATGTTTGTGATAAATATATTTATATCATGGTTAATCTAGAATGGTACCGAACGTTTAAATCCGTGTATAAAAATGCAAATTTTTCTTTGGCTGCCAAAGAACTATTTATTAGTCAACCGGCTGTAAGTCAGCAAATATCAATGTTGGAGGCACATGTAGGTTATAAACTTTTTAATCGGAAGTCTAAAGGCGTGGAACCAACGGAATACGCTAAGTTACTCAATAATTTAATAATTGAAGCACTGGACCGACTGGAAAATGTCGAGAATGGTTTTCGTGCCAAAGCAATAAATGCCAATCGGTTAATTTCAATTGGAATCTCAAAGCATTTAATGAGTAGTTTGGGAAGTGCCTTGGTTTCAAGATTTGATTTTATTGATTTCAGCTTTCATGAAGACGATACGCTTTTTGAATTGGTCGATTCTAAAAAACTAGATTTTGCAATTGTAACCAAGCAATATGACACGTTTGACACAATTCAGAAAAAGGTTGGCGAAATCAAACAAGTAATTGTTGGTTCCAATAACATTGATGCTTCCGAATTAAAATCCAACATCAAAATAAAGGATTTCGCGGCCACTGAATATTGGTTGAACGACCAAAAATGGTTCAGTCACAATGCACAGATTCCGCATATCAAGTTGTTCTGGTTGCATGTTTTCAACAAAAAAAGACCTTCGATGATTCCCAATTATATCATTCCGTCCGAATATGAAATGCTGGAAATCATTTCGAAAAATACTGGAATAGGAGTAGTTTGGGATATAAACGCGAAAAGATTGTTAGCAGAAAATAAAATCCAACTGTTATGGAACAGCAAGCAAATGCCAAGTACGGAAGTATTTGTATTATCCGGTAAAAATGAAAATTTGACTACTATTTTTCGAAATATTCAAAACGAATTAAAAAGGGTTTTGGGGTAATAATGGTTCTTACAAAGGCTATTCTACCACGTAGAAACTAAGAATTTTGTTATAAATGCAAGAAAAGCGTAGCTTTTATATCGTTTGCATACCTATGTGTGAAAATTATGTTTTAAACTAATCTGCTTAGATGATTTTATTATGTGCCTATGGGTTTAATTTTTTTAGCTATTTTAGGATAATTATTTTATTGATTTACTTCTTGTAAAAATTATTATGATCAATATATTCCCAAACTTTTGCAGGCAGTAGCGGTTGCACATTTTTCCCTTTTTTGATATTATTCCTAATGAATGTCGACGATATTTCTACAACCGGAGCGTCAATCATGTGAATTTTCGTCCCGTATTTTTGGAAAATTTTTAAATCTAAATCTTCTGGATTGGTTGAAATTGCTTCGTCAGCAGAGCCTTGGGCTTCAAGCCTTGGATAAACATAAATTTCGTGATGCTCCAAAATTGCTTCGTAGTTTTTCCATTTAGGGAAAGACCTGAGATTGTCTTCTCCCATGATTAACGAGAACTTGTAATTGGGATATTTTTCTTCTAAATGAACTAAAGTATTGACAGTATAATTGGGTTGTGTCAATTTAAACTCAATATCCGAAGGTTTTATTTTTGGAAAATCCTCGGTGGCAAGATGCACCATTTGCAAACGATGGTAATCATCGAGCAACGTACTTTTTTTCTTCAAAGGATTGTGTGGGGTAACCACCATCCAGATTTGGTCTAAACCGGAGTGCTCCGCCATGTGATTGGCAATGATGAGATGCCCAACATGAATGGGATTAAACGTTCCGAAATACAGACCTATTTTCATTAATTTAATTTAAAAATTAAATAATTTAAAGGTTGGAAATTATTTTGCATTTTTCAATTCTATAATTTTTCAATCTTTTAATCCTTTATAAAATTCTTTACCAATTGATACGCTTCTTCCAAAGCAATATCTAAATCGTAGTTTTTTATAATCACATCAAATTGTGGCGCTGTTGCTAATTCTACAGAAGCTTTGGCGATACGCATATTGATTTTATCATCACTTTCGGTAGAACGTTCTTTTAGTCTTCTTTTTAGTTCATCCACGCTTGGTGGTTTCACGAAAACTGCTAAAGTTTCTTCAGGAAATTTATGCTTAATACGCAATCCGCCAGCTACATCAATATCAAAAATCACATTTTTGTCTTTGGCCCAAATACGGTTCACTTCGCTTTTTAAAGTTCCGTAGAAATTATCGCGGTACACTTCTTCCCATTCCAAGAAGTCTTCGTTTTTGATATGTTTTTTAAATTCTTCCGTAGACATGAAATAATAGTCTTTTCCATTTACTTCTTCGCCTCTTGGTTCGCGAGACGCTACCGAAATTGAAAATTCAAGATTCAAATCTTCTTTGCTTAATAAATGCCTGACTATGGTAGTTTTTCCAGATCCCGAAGGTGCCGAAAAAACGATTAATTTTCCTCCTGTGCTCATTTTATGCTGAATTTATTTCAGTATTTATTTATAGAACGTTTAATACTTGTTCCTTGATTTTTTCCAATTCGTCTTTCATCTGAACGACTAATTTTTGCATTTGTGCGTGATTGGATTTAGAACCCATAGTATTTATTTCACGTCCCATTTCTTGGGTGATGAAACCTAATTTCCTACCGTTGGCCTCCGTTCCGTTTATGGTTTCCAGGAAATAATCCAAATGATTTGTCAAACGTACTTTTTCTTCGGTAATGTCTAATTTCTCTAAATAATAAATCAATTCCTGCTCAAAACGATTTTCATCTACATTCACTTTAAGTTCTGCGATTGCAGTTTGCAGACGGTCTTTTATAGCCTGAACGCGTTCTGGATCTAGTGCCAATGCTTCCGTCATGTACTGACGAATATTGCCAATTCGCAACTGAAATTCTTTTTCTAAAGACATTCCTTCATCTCTTCTAAAATTCAAGATGTTTTGCAAGGCTTCTTCGACAACGGTTTGGATTTGTACCCAGTCGTTTTCATCGATTTCATCACGTTCTATTTTCATGGTATCTGGCATGCGAACCGCCATTTTCATTAGTTCCGTTTCATCAGCATCAGCATACACTTCTCTCAATTGGTTGATGTAGGCTTTTACAATCGGCACATTCACTTTTGTTGAGGTTTGTTCCGCGGTACTTTCGATAAAAATAGAAAAATCTACTTTTCCTCGTTCCAGCTTGAGTGCAATTTGGTTGCGTAAACCCAATTCCATTTCGCGGTACAGCGAAGGCATTCTCACATTCAAATCCAAACCTTTACTGTTTAAAGATTTTACTTCTACCGTGATTTTTTTGGTTGGTAATTGCAAAGTCGCTTTCCCAAAACCCGTCATTGATTGTATCATATAATTTTCTAAAAGAGGTCAAAGATAATAAAAAAGTGGCCAGTGGTCCGTTTTTAGTATTCGGTGACTCGGTATAAGTAAATGTTTAGTAATCAGATTTTATTTTTTGAGTTGATATAAATAACCTAACGAACATTGGAAAAGACAGGAACCTGCGATTTAGGAACTGAAAACTACTAGCTGATTATTGAACACTCTTCTTCTGCGTCACCAAATAAACGCCGACAAATATTAAAACTGCGGAGCCAATTTTCACCAAACTCAATTCGTCTTTGCCCAAGCTTATCGCAAAAATAGTTGCGAATAGCGGTTGTAAATAAATAAAAACAGCAACTGTGGTTGGTTTTAATTCTTTCATCGATAGCAAATTCAGCAGATACGTCAAAAAGGTCGAAAAAACAACCACAAATCCTATTTTCCAGCAAATATCCATTGGAACCAAGGCCCAATTCACAGTTTGAAATTGGCTCCAACCAAAAGGTAAAACCATAATAAATCCGAACAAATAAATCCATTTTACAAATGTAAAAGCATTGTATTTATCCATTAATTTCTTGACGATAATCAGGTAAAATCCATAAGAAATGGCGTTGACCAAAACCAAAAAATTTCCCAAACCTGCGTTTGTGGCGCTGCCAATGGATTTCCCGTACAAAATTAGAAATGCAGTTCCGATTAATCCAAGAATAATTCCAAAAACCATTCGTTTTTGCATGCGCTCCTTCATAATAATGGCCGAAAGCGTCAACACAATCATAGGTGTCGAAACCATAATTACGGCCGCACTTATGGGAGAAGTAAGGCTTAATCCTTTAAAAAAAGTAAGCATATTAAACGCCACGCCAAAGAAAGCCGCAGCAATAATTCGGGGGAAATCACTGAGAGCAATTTTCTCCTTTGGCATAAAAAGCCAAATCAGCCAAAATAATAGCACGGAACCACCTACTCGCAATAGGATAAAGCCATATGCATCAATGTACAAAGGCATGACATCTTTGGCGATGGTAAATGTAACGCCATAAATTATGGAAACAATTGTGGCGCCAATTATGGCAAGATTTCTTTTGGACATTATACCAACGCTTTCATTACCTGTAACATATTTTGTTGTGTATTGCCAATGTAAATTTTGTCTTTGATGATAAAAACGGGACGACTCAAAAACGTGTAATGTTCCAATATGTATTTTTTATAATCGTCTTCGGTCAACGATTTATTTTTTAAATCCATCGATTTGTACAACTGTGCTTTTTTGCTGAAAAGTGCTTCGTAACTTCCGGCAAGGTCCCGCATTTGCTCTAATTCGGCAATAGTAATCGGATCTTGTTTGATGTCGTGAAATTTAAAATCATGTTCTTTAGGTAGTGATTTTATGATTTTTCTGCAAGTGTCGCAAGAGGCGAGATAATATATTTTGTCCATGTAAAAAGCGATTTATTTGTGCAAAGAAAAATCATTTGACACGGAAAATGATTATTTTTATCAAAAAATAAAAAAATGAATCAAACACTTGAGGTCAACATTACGACCAGAAATATGGTTTCAAAATTTCTAACGGACTATACTTTAGAGCAACTCAATACGATTCCGGAAGGATTCAGCAACAATATAATTTGGAATATTGGCCATATTATCGTGTCGCAACAATTATTAGTGTATAAGCTTTCTGGTTTGCCTATGTTGGTTTCTGATGATTTGGTCGAGAAATACAAAAAGGGAACCAAGCCGGAACATATAGTAACACAGGTCGAAGTAGATAAAATTAAATCGTTATTGTTTGCAACAATTGATCAGACTAAAGCTGATTTTAATAATAAGGCTTTCAAAAACTATAATGAATATCCTACTTCAACTGGTTTTACCTTACAAAGTGTTGAAGATGCATTGGTCTTTAATGTTGTTCACGAAGGACTTCACCTGGGGAATATGATGAGTATCAGAAAGTTTATTTAGGATTTATACTTATGAATATTGGGAGCTTAATCCCGCTATTCGCTCATATCTTTTACTTTTTAAAGAAAAAAGTAAAAGGATATCCGCTTCTATCGGGGCTAGCAAATCGTTAAAAAAAACACGAAATGGTCTTTAAAAAATGTTTGATTTTTTAAAGACCATTTATTATTTAACAGCCAAATAATCATTCACTTCAGTGTACGGCAATAATAATTCTTTTGGTCCGTCATCGTACGATGCTGCTTCGTAGGAATTGTAATAAAGTAGCAATCCTTTATCCGTATAAAAAATATTTTCGGGCAGTTGAAACTTTTCTTTCTCAAACATTAAACCGGTTGCATTGATAGATTTGATAGCTGGGATTTTATATTTGGCTCTGAATTTTTTTTCGGCGAAAGCCTTAAAATCCAGTTTATTATGAAACAATTCCTCATTCGAAATGGTTTTTCCGGTATTTGGGTCAAAAAGTAGGGAACGCAAACCTTGGTATCCATGAGCGCCACCGGTGTAGGTGTAGTGTTTGATTTCAATATTTAATACTGCATCTGATTGGTATTTTACGTTTCCTTCAATGTCAGCTTCCCAGCCAAATTTGTCATTGGGAAATTAATTTTGGAGTTTCTCGTAGGAGTCAATAAATGAAGCCAATAAACCATTATAATCAGATGCAGTGTATGGCTTTTCGCCAAAATAAATAATCTCTTTCATTACCGAAAACACTTTTTTATTGATGCTGTCCGCTACTACTGGGACGGCATTTGCAACGGGAATTTTTACACTGATAGAAGGACAATTTTCTTTGCAGGGCATTGTGGTTTTTTTCTGAAAAGATTCCGTTTCAAAAATCAATTCTTTAGAACATTGCACTGCTGAAAAAAGTAGTAAAGTGTAAATAATAAAGTGTTTCATCTCAAAATTGTTAATTAAAGACAAAGGTATTATCTTGTAGCTTGGTTAAAATAAATTAAAGGGTAAATTTGCGAAACAATTTTGCATTAAAAATTCAACTTATGAAATTCAATACTAAAGTCATTCACGGTGGACAACACCATGACCCAAGCACAGGAGCAGTTATGCCTCCAGTATATCAAACATCAACTTTTGTACAAACCAGTCCGGGGCAGCCTATAAATCCGGATTATGAATACAGCAGAGCTGCTAATCCTACCCGAAGCGCGCTTGAAAATGCATTGGCAAGTATTGAAAATGGAACGCGAGGATTGGCTTTTTCGTCAGGATTGGCAGCAACGGATTGTGTGTTGCGTTCTTTTAAATCAGGGGATGAAATTATAGCGATGGACGATTTATATGGTGGAACCTACAGAATGTTTACCCGTATTTATAAAGATTCCGGTATTAAATTTCATTTTGTAGATATGAATGACATCGAGAAATTCAAGTCATTAATCAACGAAAACACGAAATTGGTTTGGGTAGAAACACCAACGAATCCTTTGATGAAATTAGCCGATATTCAGGAAATTGCGAAAATCACAAAGGAAAAGAAAATCCTTTTTGCGGTTGATAATACTTTTGCAACGCCTTATTTGCAAAAACCATTAGACTTAGGAGCTGATATTGTAATGCATTCAGCAACTAAATATTTGGGAGGCCATTCTGATGTTATTGCCGGGGCTTTGATTGTAAAAGATGAAGCGCTAGGGGAACAATTGCATTTTCAACAATTTGCGACCGGAGCAACTTTGGGACCTATGGATAGTTTCTTGGTTCTTAGAGGAATTAAAACCTTGCATTTGCGCGTGGAAAGACATTGTGAAAATGGAGGAAAAGTGGTAGCGTTTTTAAACAATCATCCAAAAGTAAAAACTGTTTATTACCCGGGATTGCCAAGCCATCCGTATCATGAAATTGCCAAAAAGCAAATGAGTGGTTTTGGAGGAATGGTGTCATTTACTTTTGTTTCAGGCAAAAAAGAAGATGCAATAGACTTTCTGGAGAAATTAAAAGTTTTCACGTTAGCAGAATCTTTGGGCGGAGTGGAATCCTTGGCGAATCATCCGGCTTTAATGACGCATGCTTCCATCCCGGAAGACAAGCGTAAGGAAGTTGGAATTACGGATGATTTGGTTCGATTAAGCGTAGGAGTTGAAGATGCTGAAGATTTAATTGAAGATTTAAAACAAGCATTAGCGTAACAGAATATCTTTTAAACAAAAGCTCCAATTCAAAATTTAGAATTGGAGCTTTCGTTTTTTATAAGGAGTATTTTAAATGCTATTGTAAGTAATAAATATATCCCACATTAAACCAAACCAACCAGTCGTTTGCTTTATTTTCTTTATAAATTTCCGGATTAGGATTTAAACCATCTACCCAATTCGAGAAGAAATATTGGAATCTTAAATCAACCATTAAGTCCGATAAGGGCGCTAATTTATAACGAGTTCCCACACTGGAAACAACGGACCAAACGGTACCGCTCTCCGAAGAAAATCCATAAGGACGGCCGTCGGTTGGTGTTAAATATTTTGGAAACGTTGTCAAAGGAGTTCCTAACGGACCTAAAGCGGATGAAACTTCAGCATTGTAATAACTAAATTGTCCGCCAACGCTAACAAATGGGCCAATGCTGCCTGTTCTTGCTGTAAAATCACGAATACTCCATGGGAAAAATTCCAGTTGCATACCAAGATTAGTAACCGCGGTACTCCCAGTCATTGCTTTCAATTGCTCTTTTCCTAACGACGGTTTTCCTTCAACATATTGTCCAAAATGTTGCAATTCAGTTTTATTATAAGATAGTTCAGATCTTAATTTAAAGTGGTCATTAAAATACGTTTCAGGAGTATAACAATTACAATCTGCTTTGTAAGAAAAGTTTAAATAGTGAATAATTCCAATACCAATTCCAGTGTTTCCGGCGTTTGTGGAAAAATCATGTCGTTCTCCATAATCCGATTGAAAAGCTAGTGGACCGGCAATAATTCCCACTTCATGCGAAAACCCACCGAACTGAGCATTTAGATTAGTAGAGAATCCTACAAAAATTAGTAAAAGCGGTATTATTTGTTTGATCATTAGGGGCAAAATTTTCAAATCCCGACAAATATATAAAAAACATCATTCATTTATGTACATAAATTCACAATTAAAAATAAGTAGACAAATTCTTATTTACTTACGAAAGTGGTAGTTATTAGCTGTAAAAGTGGAGATCTTAAATACAATTGGTTAAGAATGCTTAATAAAAAGATAATTCTATTGATAAATTGAAAAAACAGAGTCCGAATATTTTTATAAAATGTATCTTTGTAAATTATAACGAAATCGTTTTCTTAATTAATTATTTATAATCTATGTTACTAAAAATAAATGATTTTATGGCTCAAGTTGAAGCCAAGAATCCAAATGAACCTGAATTTATTCAAGCTGTTAGGGAATTTGCAGAAACTGTAATTCCATTTATTGCAGAGCAAAAAAAATACGACGGAAAAAATTTGCTCCTTAGAATAACTGAACCAGAACGGTCAATTATATTTCGTGTTCCATGGGTAGACGATCTAGGGGAAATTCAGGTAAACAGAGGTTTCAGAATTCAAATGAATTCAGCAATTGGACCTTACAAAGGTGGAATACGTTTTCATCATACCGTGAATTTATCAGTACTTAAGTTTTTAGCATTCGAACAAGTATTCAAAAATAGTTTAACCACTTTGCCAATGGGCGGTGGAAAAGGAGGATCTGATTTTGATCCACAAGGAAAGTCTGATGGTGAAGTAATGCGTTTTTGCCAGTCTTTCATGACTGAATTGTGCAGACACATCGGGCCACAATTGGATGTACCTGCAGGAGATATTGGAGTTGGAGCCAGAGAAATTGGGTATTTATTTGGTCAATACAAAAGAATCAGAAACGAATTTACCGGAGTATTAACGGGGAAAGGATTAGCTTACGGCGGTTCTTTAATCAGACCGGAAGCTACGGGTTATGGAGTAGTGTATTTTGCGGAACAAATGTTGAGAACTATTGGTCAAAATATTAGCGGTAAGACTGTTTCAATTTCTGGCTTTGGAAATGTCGCTTGGGGAGTTGCTTTAAAAGTAAATGACCTTGGCGGAAAAGTAGTTACAATTTCTGGTCCTGATGGTTACATTTATGATGAAGAAGGAATTTCTGGTGATAAAATTGATTTCATGCTTGAATTGAGAGCAAGAGGTGATAATAGAGCCGAAGCGTATTTAGAGAAATATCCAAAAGCTGTTTTCCACAGAGGAAAAAGCGTATGGGAAGTAAAAGTAGATATAGCGATTCCTTGTGCAACTCAAAATGAGTTGAACGAAGAAGATGCTAAAAAATTAATTGCAAACGGTGTTATTTGTGTAACTGAAGCGGCAAATATGCCGTGTACATTAGAGGCCATCAAACAATTCTTGAAAGCCAAAGTACTTTTTGCACCAGGTAAAGCAGCAAATGCAGGTGGTGTAGCGGCATCGGGATTAGAAATGACTCAAAACTCTATTCGTTTGAACTGGACAAGCGAAGAAGTAGATTCAAGGTTAAAAGAAATCATGGTTGGAATACACAATCAATGTAAACAATATGGTACAGACAGCGAAGGATATGTGAATTACGTAAAAGGAGCAAACATTGCCGGATTTGTAAAAGTAGCGGATGCTATGCTAGCTCAAGGGGTGGTGTAAATAAGGTTTTATTATAATTTAAAATGCCTTCTTCCATGTTATTGGTCGAAGGCATTTTTTTATGTAACAAAATGCTAAGACTTTCGTTTGTTCTATATTTGTAAACCAATAGTCATACAAATAATGAAAAAGAGCGTTTTATATTTTTTGCTTCTGCTTTTTGTACAAATGGGTTTTGCCCAAAGTAATTTGTCATGGCAGGGCTATTTCTCCTACAATGAAATTAAAGATGTTTCGGAATCTGCAACCGCTGTTTTTGCCGCATCAGAAAATGCATTATTTTCTAAGAATACCACAACAAATTTAATCAAAACGACCAATACTATTGATGGACTTTCCGGACAGACTATTTCATCGGTTTACCACAGCGCAACATTCAATAAAACAATAGTAGGTTATGAAAACGGACTCATAATTGTTATTAATGAAGCCGATGGAAATATTCTGAATGTGGTCGATATTGTCAATAAACAGCTTCCGGCAAACATAAAAAAAATCAATCACTTCATGGAATTTGAAGGTGTTACTTATGTTTCCTGTGATTTTGGAATTGTCCAATTTAATTTGACCACCATGCAATTTGGCGATACTTATTTTATTGGTGATAATGGAGCTGAAATCATTGTGAATCAAACTGCATTATTCAATGGGTTTATTTATGCCGCTACCAATAATGGAATAAAAAGAGCCGCTATATTTAATGAAAATTTAATCGATTTCAAGCAATGGGCAACAATTACAACCGGAAATTGGTCCGGAATAACAACTTTTGACACCGATTTGTATGCTGTTGATTCTTTTGGGAATGTTCAAAAATTTTCTACCACATCAAATTCTTTTACTGGATTTACTCAGCTTCCCCAGCGTGCAGTAGATATGCGAGCAACAACAGATTATTTGATACTGACAACTTTGAATAGTATCTATATTTACAACAATCAAATGGTTTTGGTGCGCCAAATAAATACCAACCAAATCCCGGAAAGCAATCTCGGATTTACCTGCGCTACTATAATTGGAGGTGTTGTTTTTATTGGAACAAAAGAAAACGGATTTATTACCACTTCGCTTTCTTCGGCTGCAACTTTTGAAAATATAACGCCTACAGGTCCTTCCAGAAACAATATATTCGCGCTTCAGGCCACACCGAATGTGCTTTGGACAGTTTACGGCGATTATTCCGGCGATTACAATCCGTATCCATTAAACAGTTACGGTATCAGTAAATTCAGTGCCGCTGGATGGTTAAATATTCCTTATGAAAAAGTTTTTGGGGCGAAATCAATAACCAGAGTTACAATTAATCCCAGCAATGAAAATGAAGTATATGCAAGTTCTTTTTTTTCGGGATTATTAAAAATAGAGAATGACGTACCAAAAATTTTGTACAATCAAACCAATAGTGGCTTAGAGTCTTTGACATTTGTAGGTCCTAATTACATTGATATCAGGGTTAATGGAACGGCATTTGACAAATCCGGGAATCTTTGGGTTACCACCAGCCGAATAAAAAATGGATTAAAAGTACTAAAACCAAATGGGCAGTGGCAAAGTTATGCTATGGATGCGATTTTGGCTTCACCGATAGATAATAATTTTGGTACAATTGCCATCGATAAAAATGGCACCAAATGGCTTTCTACTAGTGAAGATGGTGTTGTTGGGTTTAATGAAAGTAACAATAAATTTAAAAAAATAACAACAGGACCTGATACCGGGAATTTGCCAATTTCAAATGTAAGAGTGGTTGCGGTAGACACCAGAAACCAATTGTGGATAGGAACGACAAAAGGTTTGCGGGTTTTGCCAAACGTAAGTAGTTTTCAATCAGAGGACCAAATGACAGCGAATCCAATAATAATTTTAGAGGATAACCTGGCGCAAGAGTTGTTGTATGAACAGTTTATTACCGATATTGCCGTAGATGGGGCGAACAATAAATGGATTGGCACTGCGGATTCAGGCTTGTTTTTAGTATCGCCAAACGGACAGGAAACCAAGTATCATTTTACAATAGACAATTCACCGTTGCCCAGTAACATTATAAATGATATCGATATAAACAATGCTACAGGCGAAGTTTTTATCGCTACTGCCAAAGGATTAGTTTCTTTCAAAGGAGTTTCGACTGCTGCCAATGATGATTTAAGTAATGCATACGTGTATCCAAATCCAGTGCGACCAGAATACCAAGGAACCATCAAAATTGCCGGATTACTGGATAAAGCTACTATTAAAATCACCGATATTGAAGGAAATTTAGTGCATGAAGCTACTTCCGAAGGTGGAACAATGGAATGGGACACAACAGCTTTCGGTAAATACAAAGTCGCTTCTGGAGTGTATATGATTTTTATTTCGGCGCAAGACGGGGTGGAAACGAAAGTTAAAAAAGTAATGATAATTAGATAGTGTTCAGTGATCAGTCACTAAGTATGAGAATAGTGGTCAGTTCTCTAAAATCTAATAATCTAAGAAGTCTAATAATCTAATACTATAAACTTGTTAGTAAAAACCAAAGCCATCGTTATTTCGTCTTTAAAATTTCAAGAAAAAAGCTTGATTGTGAAATGCTTCACTTTGTCTCATGGGTTAAAATCGTATTTTGTTCGGGATGCTTTTTCTTCTAGAAAATCCAATCAGAAAATTGCATATTTTCAACCCTTGACAATTCTTGAGATTGAGGCGGTTCATAAAAACAAAGGCACTTTAGAAAATTTCAAGGAAATAAAAATTGCCTCGCCTTTTCATTCAATATATTCAGATATTTATAAAAGTACGATTGTAATGTTCATTTCTGAAATGCTGCACCATTCGATTCATGAAGAGGAAGAAAACGAGCCGCTTTTTGCCTTTCTCGAAGCGGCTTTGCATTGGTTGGACAATCACGATGAAATTGCTAATTTTCATTTGATTTTATTATTGGAAACTACAAAATATTTAGGCTTTTATCCTGATACTTCGGACATGGATATGCCTTTTTTCGAAATGAACGAAGGTATTTTTACGCCTTTTAGCGCCATCAGTTCACTTACGGAGCATGAAAGTACTTTATTTAAAAAACTGATTGATTTAAAATTCGATAGCAATCAAAAAACATTTCATGTCATCGAAAGACAAATCGTATTGCGAATACTGATTGATTACTTCAGTTTTCATTTGGACGGATTCAAAAAACCAAAATCTTTAGATGTTTTAAGAGAAGTTTTCTCTTAAAGATTATTTTTTCTATTAAAATATAATTTTGCATTTAAAAGTAAAGTATATTTGTCTTTTAATCAAGTTTGTTGTTCTTTAAGTAAAGCAAGCTTTATCTAATTATCTTTATGAAACCAAAAGTAAAACAAGAAGGAGATATCGAGAAAATCAATAAATTTATAGGTTACCAGTTGCCCAATAAATTTAAAATTGTTGGTTTAGTTTTGTTTATTATTTCAATCATTTCAGTTCCCATTATCTCCAGCTATTTAGGGGAGCTTCAACACCGTGATTTATTTGAGAGAATTGCTTGGACTTTTGCTGTTTTAGGATTACTTATGATTTCAATTTCAAAAGAGAAAATGGAAGATGAGTTAATGATAAAAATCCGTCTGCAATCGTATAATTATGCAGTTATGGGAGCAGTGCTACTTTATTTAATAATGCCTTTTGTTAACTATGCTCTTTATTTTAACAACTCATATACGCCAAAAATGAATGGAAGTAAAGATGTTGCTGTTTTAGCACTTTTGCTAACTATTCAGATTCTAACTTTCAGGAAGTTAAAAAAAGCGTATAATGAAGAATAGACTAAAAGTTGAACGCGCCATTTTAAATATTACGCAAGAAGAATTGGCAGAGAAAATAGGTGTTTCGAGGCAAACTATAAATTCCATTGAAACCAATCGGTATGTGCCATCAACACTTCTGGCGCTAAAACTGTCAAAGTTATTTGAAAAATCAGTTAATGATTTCTTCGAGTTAGAAGGCGATGAAAAATAATAGGTAATAACTGTAAGGAGATAAGAAATTCTGCGTATTTAAAATAATCAATAATTTACTGATATTTTTTCTGATTTAGCGTATCATTAAAAATGCTATTAAAGAACTTATAAATTTTAAAATTGTCAAATAATTATTTAGTATATTTGATATAATTATTCATTTTTATATCACAACCTACTGATAATCATAATTTTGATTACTATGCAACTTATTTTTACTATCCTTCAGTAAAGGAGTAATCAAGTTTTAAAACATCAAAAGTCATAATATAATTTAGTACAACAAGAAGCCCTAATTTCGATAGAATTCATTTACGGAATACTGTTCTTTTATTAAATTTAAAACTCACAACATGAAATCAAAACTAAAAAAATTCGGAACATTGTTGTTAGCGATTGCTTTTTCTGGTGAAGTAGTTGCACAAACAAAAGACGCTTCAAAAGATCCTAACATTGATAGCAATGTCAGAGAATTTTTGAAAGTCCTTAATTCTGCACCGGGTAAACCAGCAGAACAATTGCCACCAAAAGAAGGCCGGGCAGCGCTGACCGCCTTGCAGTCGTCAGTAAAAGTTGACATCTCTGGCGTAGTTGTTACAGACAAAACGATTGTAGTGGATGGACAAAACATTGTGCTGAACATAGTCAAACCCGCAAATGCAAAAGGCACATTACCTGTTTTTATGTTCTTTCACGGAGGAGGCTGGGTGCTCGGAGATTTTCCTACTCACCAACGTATGATTAGAGATTTAGTGGTTGAATCTGGTGCTGCAGCGGTTTTTGTTAATTATACGCCATCTCCAGAAGCTCATTATCCAGTTGCGATCAATCAAGCTTATAATGCTACGAAATGGGTGGCTGAAAATGGAAAAGAAATTGGAGTAGAAGGTAAAAGACTTGCAGTTTCGGGAAACAGCGCTGGCGGAAACATGGCGGCGGTTGTCGCGTTAATGGCTAAAGATAAAAAAGGACCAACTATTAAATTACAGGTTTTATTTTGGCCAATTACCGATGCTAATTTTGAAACAGAATCCTATAACTTATTTGCAAAAGATCGATTCCTGACTAAAAATTCAATGATTTGGATGTGGGATAATTATACAAGTGATCTAAAACAACGTAAGGAAATTTATGCCTCACCCTTGCAGGCAACAACTAATCAATTAAAAGGATTGCCACCAGCATTGGTACAAACAGCACAAAATGATATTTTAAGAGATGAAGGAGAAGCGTATGCGCGTAAGTTAGACGAAGCAGGAGTAAAAGTTACTGCAACACGGTATAATGGCATGATTCACGACTGGGGATTGTTAAATCCAATTAGCACCGTTCCCGGAACTAAATCAGCGTTATTGCAGGCAGCTTCAGAAATAAAAAAAGCATTGAAATAAAGCTTGATTTTGTACGTGTAAATCAATATATTTTTAAAAAAAGCATCCTTGATCTGTCAATCTGGATGCTTTTTTATTTTTTTCTCAGAACTAGACAAAACTGACATATAAATTTTTATTCCATTTGTACTCCATAAAAGGATCCTAACGTCCTCGATAATGCAAAAACTCTTCACTCTTTACTTATAACTCATAACTATTTATTACTTTCGCACTTTGATATAGAAAAGGATAAAATGAGCACAAAATTTACTGAATACAAAGGACTTGACTTACCAACTGTAGCATCAGAAGTACTTGATTTTTGGAAGAAAGAAAATATATTTGAGAAAAGTGTAACCACTCGTGAAGGGAACCCACCATTTGTGTTTTTTGAAGGTCCGCCTTCGGCAAATGGATTACCTGGAATTCACCACGTGATGGCGCGTGCTATTAAAGATATTTTTTGCAGATATAAGACTCAAAAAGGGTTTCAAGTAAAGCGTAAAGCCGGCTGGGATACCCATGGTTTGCCTGTGGAATTAGGTACCGAAAAAGAATTAGGAATTACCAAAGAAGATATTGGAAAAACCATTTCCATCGAAGAATACAACGAAGCGTGTAAAAAAACCGTAATGCGTTACACGGATGTATGGAATGATCTGACCGAAAAAATGGGTTATTGGGTAGATATGGAAGATCCGTATGTGACCTACAAATCTAAATATATGGAAACGGTTTGGTGGATTTTGAAACAAATTTACAACAAGGATTTGATGTACAAAGGCTACACTATTCAGCCGTATTCTCCAAAAGCAGGAACAGGATTATCATCGCATGAAGTGAACCAACCAGGAAGTTACCGTGATGTTACGGATACGACTGTTGTGGCACAATTTAAAGTAATTGACGCGCATAAAGAATTGTTATTCTCTAAGTTTTACGATTATATCAGTTCTAATAATTTACTGCATTATAAGTTAGAAGCTTTGGATTTACACGAAATCTTTATTCTTGCTTGGACAACAACTCCTTGGACATTGCCGAGTAATACGGCTTTGACTGTAGGTTCAAAAATCGAATACGCTTTAGTAAAAACATTCAATCAATATACGTTTCGTCCGGCTACATTGATTTTAGCCAAGAATTTAGTGGCAAAACAATTCGGAAAAGGCTTTTTTGAAAGTACTAATCCTGCTGATTTTGAAAACTTTAATGAAGGCGACAAAAAAATTCCATATCAGGTTTTGGCGGAATGCAAAGGAGCTGATTTAGTTGACATTCGTTACGAACAATTAATGCCATTAGTGCTTCCGTATCAGAATGCTGAAAATGCTTTTAGAGTAATTTCAGGGGATTTCGTGACTACCGAAGATGGGACGGGAATCGTGCATACCTCTCCAACTTTTGGTGCTGATGATGCAAAAGTAGCTAAAGAAGCTACACCAGAAATCCCTCCAATGTTAGTTCTGGACGAAAATGGAACTCCGGTTCCGTTAGTAGATTTACAAGGAAAATTCACTTCACATGTGGGCGAATATGCCGGTAAATATGTGAAAAACGAATATTATAACGAAGGTGAAGCGCCAGAACGTTCCGTAGATGTTGAAATCGCGATTCGATTGAAAGAAGAAAACAGAGCGTTCAAAGTAGAAAAATATGTCCATAGTTACCCACATTGTTGGAGAACAGACAAGCCTATTTTGTATTATCCTTTGGATTCTTGGTTTATAAAAATCTCTGAAGTTAAAGACAGAATGTTTGACTTGAACGAAACTATCAACTGGAAGCCAAAAGCGACAGGAGAAGGACGTTTTGGAAATTGGTTGAAAAATGCCAACGATTGGAATTTATCGCGTTCAAGATTCTGGGGAATTCCATTGCCAATTTGGAGAACCGAAGACAAACAAGAGGAAATCTTAATTGGTTCTGTTGAAGAGTTATACAACGAAATTGAAAAATCTATCGCTGCAGGTTTCCAAAAAGAAAATCCTTTTAAAGGTTTTCAAATTGGAAATATGACGGAAGAAAATTATGATTTAGTTGATTTGCATAAAAATGTAGTTGATGAAATTACATTAGTTTCTGCTTCTGGAAAAGCAATGACGCGTGAAGCTGATTTAATTGATGTTTGGTTTGATTCTGGAGCTATGCCTTATGCGCAATGGCATTATCCTTTTGAAAATAAAGATAAAATTGACGAAAATAAAGATTTTCCTGCTGATTTTATCGCCGAAGGAGTGGATCAGACTCGTGGTTGGTTTTATACTTTGCACGCCATAGCAACATTAGTTTTTGATAAAGTAGCCTATAAAAATGTAGTTTCAAATGGATTGGTTTTAGACAAAAACGGACAAAAAATGTCCAAGCGTTTAGGGAATGCCGCTGATCCTTTCGAAACATTAAAAGAATACGGTCCGGATGCGACGCGTTGGTACATGATATCGAATGCAAATCCTTGGGACAACCTGAAATTTGACTTAGAAGGAATCGCTGAGGTTCGCCGTAAATTTTTTGGAACTTTATACAACACCTATTCATTCTTTAGTTTGTATGCCAATATTGATGGTTTCAAATTTGAAGAAGCAGAAATTCCGGTAAACGAAAGACCGGAAATTGACCAATGGATCATATCAGAATTGAATACTTTGATCAAAGAAGTGGACGGTTTTTATGCGGATTATGAACCAACGAAAGCAGCTCGTGCAATCTCAGAATTTGTACAGGAAAACTTGAGTAACTGGTACGTTCGTTTGTGTAGAAGACGCTTCTGGAAAGGGGAATATGCGCAAGACAAAATCGCTGCATATCAAACTTTATATACGTGTTTGTTAACCATAAGTAAATTGGGCGCGCCAATCGCTCCATTCTTTATGGACAAACTTTACAGAGATTTAACCTTAGCAACACAGTCAGAAAAGTACGACAGTGTACATTTGGCGGAGTTTCCAATTTCGGTTGAAAACTATGTTAATAAAATGTTAGAGAGCAAAATGCAGAAGGCGCAGACTATTTCATCATTGGTGTTATCACTCCGAAAAAAGGAAATGATAAAGGTACGCCAGCCGTTGCGAAAGGTAATGATTCCAGTACTTGACGACAATCAAAGAGCTGAAATAGAGGCCGTTTCTGACCTCATAAAAGCAGAGGTAAACGTGAAAGAAATCGTACTTTTAGATGATGCATCTGGTGTTTTGGTGAAACAAATTAAGCCTAATTTTAAGACGCTCGGACCTCGTTTTGGAAAAGATATGGGCTTGATTTCTAAGGAAATACAAGGATTTTCAAAAGATCAAATTTCTCAATTAGACAAGGAAGGAAGTTTGAGTATTACTATTGCAGGAAAAAACGTAATTTTAACTTTAGAAGAGGTAGAAATAACATCACAAGATATTGAGGGTTGGTTGGTGGCCAATTCAAACGGAATAACGGTTGCGCTGGATATTACAATTTCACCAGCATTAAAACAAGAAGGAATTGCCAGAGAATTAGTAAACAGAATCCAGAATATCCGTAAAGATTCGGGATTTGAAGTTACTGATAAAATCAAAGTTCAATTGAAACGAAATGGAATTTTAGAAGAGGCGATTTTAAAAAATGAAGCGTATATAAAATCAGAAACATTAACAAGCGATTTGGTTTTTGTGGATGAAATAGAAAACGGTACAGAAATCGAATTTGACAATATAAAAACAATGCTATTAATTTCAAAATAATATAAAGATGGTAGAAGAAGCAACAAGATACTCAGACGCGGATTTGGCTGAGTTCAAACAGATAATCTTGAACAAAATTCAAAAAGCACAATCAGATTTAGATTTAATAAAAAGCGCTTACATGAATGATTTGAATAACGGTACTGACGATACGTCTCCAACATTCAAAGCATTCGAAGAAGGAAGTGAAAGCATGTCTAAAGAAGCAAATTCTCAACTGGCTATTCGTCAGGAAAAGTTTATTCGTGATTTGAAAAACGCACTCTTCCGTGTAGAAAATAAAACATACGGACTGTGTAAAGTTACAGGCAAATTAATAGGGAAAGAAAGATTAAAAATCGTTCCTCACGCAACAATGAGTATCGAAGCAAAGAACTTGCAACGATAAACCTGTTGTTAAACAAGATTTAACGCTCCATTGGGAGCGTTTTTTTTGATTAAATTGTTATTTTTGCGCCATTAAAATTTATAAAATGTCATTACGAAAAGCGTATCTCCTTATTTTTATTTTATTACTTGTCGATCAAGTTTCCAAAATATATATTAAAACTAATTTTATTCTAGGTGAAGAAGTTGAAGTATTCAAATGGTTCAAAATTCTTTTTATCGAAAATGAAGGAATGGCTTGGGGTACTGAAATTCCGGGTACGTACGGAAAATTATTCCTGACACTTTTTAGGTTGGTTGCTGTTGCTGGAATTGGTTATTGGCTATGGGATTCTGTAGAAAGAAAACACAGTTCTAATTATTTAATTGTAGCCATTTCGTTGATTTTAGCAGGTGCCTTCGGGAACATCATTGATTCTGTTTTTTACGGCGTTATTTTTGACGACAGTCAACAACAATTAGCCACTTTGTTCTCAGATGAACCTTATGGAACTTGGTTTCACGGAAAAGTAGTAGATATGTTTTACTTTCCTTTTTGGCATGGAAATTTACCAAGTTGGTTACCAATTTGGGGCGGAAAAGAATTTACTTTTTTCAATGCAATTTTCAACATTGCAGATATGGCGATTTCTACTGGAGTTGGAATCTTGATTTTTTTCAATAAAAAAGCATTTCATCACGATTAGATTCAACGTTTTTTACCACATACAAAAAGACCTGTTCATGATTTGAACAGGTCTTTTTACTTTATTAGTTTTTGTTGTGTCCGGGTGCATAACGTTTGGCGCTTTTTCCGCCGTATATTTTTTTAGCTTGACCTGGAGGAAGTCTTTTAGCTTTATAGGTTGATCTGCTGGTTCCGGTTTGAATGCTGCAGTTTGAAAATGAAACGGCGAATAAAATAACCATAACGCTTACGGCAAATCTTGAATTTTTGAATGTTCTCATAACTTAATTGAATTATATATGATGCGAAAGTACGGATTAAAATTAAAACGAGTGAATTGAATTTGGCGTCACACAATAATCCAGTCGTATGTCACCTTCAAAAACATCGGTAATTTGTTCTTCGGGTTCGAAGAAAGAAAGTCCAATTTTGATTGCATCCGGTTTACATTCTGATAAAAAGGCATCATAAAATCCCTTTCCATAACCCACACGATTTCCTTTTTCGTCGAAAGCCAAAAGCGGAACAAAAACCACATCGATTTTAGTCGAAGGAATTTCAATGCCATCAACAGGTTCTGGAATGTTGTAGTCGTTTTTCTTGATTTTAGTATTGTCAGTCAATAGGAAATGCGTCATCTTTAGGGTGGCAAAATCAGCTTTGGAGATAATAATTTCCTTGTCTTTTCCACATAATACGTGAAGAATAAATTCGGTATTTATCTCTTTTTGTTCTGTAATAGGTAGAAAAATATGAAAGTAGGTTTGCTCCCAAAGAGGAAGTGTCAGTATTTTATTGGCTAAAGCCAAACTCTTTTCCTCGATTTCATTCTCTGAAAGGGAATTCCGTAAGGCTTTGTATTTTTTTCGCAACGCAGTTTTGTCCATTATAGTAATTTTATTCGCCTTCTTCTCCAAAAGCATTTGACAAATGATAAATGGCATCGCCTTCATACACAATTGGGGAATGATTGGCATTTATAATGTAACCGTCGTTTGTCGCTTTTACTTTTCGCTCAAACTTCCCGAACGGATCAGTTATGGTTGCAAGAATAGTTCCTTTTTTAACAAATTTCCCTACAGTGTCATAATCATGTAATAATCCGGAGCATTTGGCTCGTATCCAGCCTGATTTTTCAATATAGATGGTGTTGAATTTCTGATGGACTACAGTATGTTTTGGGTCTAGCATATCAAGGTGCGAAAGCAGACGTTTCGCTCCGTTTATGCCTTCTTCGGCGATAGCATTATTGATATCTAATGACTTTCCGCCTTCAAAAAGCAACATTTTGACATCCATTCGTTCGCTAGAACTCCTAAAAGACCCCATTATGTTTCTGGAATATAGGGTGAACGGCGCATTAAAGACATCGGCCAGAATTTTTAATTCCTGATTGTTATGCGTTATTCTAATTTGTGGTGCGTTGAAACGGCTGGCTCCACCGGCATGGAAATCGACGGCATATTCAACCAGAGGCATGATTTCGGCTAAAATATGAAATGCAAATCGGCTGGCTAATGAACCCGTTTTGCTTCCCGGAAACACGCGGTTTAAATCTCGACCGTCTGGAAATTCTCTGGATTTATTAACAAATCCATATACGTTTATGACTGGAATACAAATGATTGTACCTTTTTTTGGCTTGTTGATTTTTTTGTGAATGAGCTGTCTTACGATTTCGACGCCATTGATTTCGTCGCCATGAATTCCTGCCGAGAAAAGCACTACGGGACCTTCAAACTTGGAGCGACATACTATTATAGGGATGTTCAATTTTGTAGTGGTGTGCAGTCTGGCAATTTCGACATTGATGGTTTTGTTTTCGCCCGGAATAATGCTTTCGCCAAAAAGAACGATAGGTGTGGTATTGATTTTCATCATAAGTTCTTCAAACGATAAAAATAAGGATTATAACGAATTAGAAACTAAAATTCTGATAAAAATTTTGCCAGAACGATTTCAAGAGTATTGATTTGTATTTCGGGATTTTTGAGATTAACTTTGTTACATGAATCCAACAACTTTAGCCTTACAAATTCAAACCTTACCTGATAATCCTGGCGTATATCAATATTACGATAAAGAAGGAAAGATTCTATATGTGGGCAAGGCCAAAAATTTAAAAAAAAGAGTTGCGTCCTATTTCAATAAAATTCATGATACGGCTAAAACTAATGTGCTAGTAAAGAAAATTGTCACGATAAAACACATTGTAGTTCCTACGGAAACCGATGCCCTTTTATTGGAAAATAATCTGATAAAAACCTTGCAGCCGCGTTACAATGTGTTACTGCGGGATGATAAAAGTTATCCGTGGTTGTGCATCAAGAAAGAACCTTTTTCGCGCATTTTTGCAACTCGAAGAATGGTAAAAGATGGGTCGGAATATTTTGGTCCGTATACCAGTTTCAAAACCGTAAGTACTATTTTAGAATTGATTAAAGAGTTGTATCCGCTTAGAACTTGCAATTATGATTTGAGTAAAAGCAATATCGAAAGCGGGAAATTCAAGGTGTGCCTCGAATATCATATTGGTAATTGTATGGGGCCTTGCGAAGGATTAGAAACTTTAGAAAATTATCAAAAGCAGGTGGATGCTATTCGCGAAATCCTGAAAGGAAATTTCAAAGAAAGCATGAAGGATTTCAAGCGGGTCATGACGAATCTAGCTGCGGATATGCATTTTGAAGAAGCTCAAAAAATAAAAGAGAAAATCGAAGTTCTGGAGAATTACCAATCTCGGTCCACGATTATAAATCCAAAAATCACTAATATCGATGTGTTTTCAATAGTTTCGGATGAAAGCGCGGCTTATGTGAATTTCCTTCAAATTTCACATGGTTCAATTATTCGTTCGCATACGATGGAAATTAAAAAGAAATTGGATGAACCCGATGAAGAATTATTAGAATTGGCGATTGTCGAGCTACGGGAGCGTTTTCATTTATTATCCAGAGAAGTCATCGTTCCGTTTCACGTTGATTTAGGTGAAAATATAAAGATCACCGTTCCACAATTGGGAGACAAAAAGCAAATTCTGGATTTATCCATTCGAAATGCTAAGTTTTACCGCATTGAACAACTCAAGCAACTGCAAATTGTAGATCCGGATCGCCATACTAAAAGGATTATGGCGCAAATGCAAAAAGATTTGCGATTGCCGGTAGAGCCAAGACACATTGAATGTTTTGATAACTCAAATATTCAGGGAACGAATCCCGTGTCGGCTTGTGTGGTTTTTAAAGATGGAAAACCAAGTAAGAAGGATTACCGTCATTTTAATATAAAAACGGTTGAAGGACCTGATGATTTTGCCTCTATGACCGAAGTAGTGTACAGAAGATACAAACGATTGCTGGATGAAAACCAACCGTTACCGAATTTAATAATTATTGACGGTGGAAAAGGACAATTGTCTTCGGCATTGAAAAGTATCGATGAGCTGGGATTACGCGGAAAAATAGCCATTATTGGTATTGCCAAAAGACTGGAAGAGTTGTTTTACCCGGGAGATTCTATTCCGTTATATTTAGATAAAAAATCAGAAACACTCAAAATAATCCAGCAATTGCGAAACGAAGCGCACCGTTTTGGGATTACGCACCACCGGGACAAAAGGAGTAAAGCAGCGCTGAATTCTTCAATAGAATCCATTCCCGGCATTGGAGAAAAAACCATGTTGACTTTGATTCAGCATTTTAAAAGTGTTAAAAGATTGAAATTAGCGACAGAAAAAGAAATTTCGGACGTTATAGGTATATCGAAAGCCAAAAAAATTACCGAATTTTACAAGGCAACAAAGGAAAATTAATATTCGCCCATTCTATCACGGAACAAATGGCTGCTTATGAAGAAAATCGCACTATTATTCATTGTTTTTGCCAGTTTGGCTGTGTTTTCGCAAGAGCAAAAACGACCTAAAATAGGTTTGGTTTTGAGTGGTGGTGGTGCAAAAGGATTTGCTCATATTGGAGTTTTGAAAGTATTGGAAGAAGCCGGAGTCAAGATTGATTACATTGGCGGAACCAGTATGGGAGCTGTTATTGGGGGACTTTATGCTTCGGGATACAATGCTAATCAGATTGATTCTATTTTTCAGGCGACAAATTTCAATGAACTAATCAACGATTTTATTCCCAGATCTTCTAAAAATTTTTACGAAAGAAGAAATGATGAATTGTATGCGTTAGTTCTGCCGTTTAATAAAATGAAAATTGGAATTCCGGAAGCCTTGTCTAAAGGAATGTATAATTATAATTTATTGAGCACAATTACGAGAAACGTAAGACACATAAGGGATTTCAATCAACTTCCGATTCCTTTTTTATGTATTGGTACTAATATTGAAACCGGTGAAGAAGTCCTGTTAAACAAAGGAAATTTGGCGCAGGCCATGATTGCAAGCTCCGCGTTTCCCTCTTTATTTTCCCCTGTTGAAATTGATGGAAAAATTCTGGTAGATGGTGGAGTTGTTAATAATTATCCCATTGAAGAGGTACGAAAATTAGGTGCTGATATCATTATTGGGGTCGATGTTCAAAATGATTTATACGACCGAACACAACTCAGAGATGCCACTAAAATTTTGGTGCAAATCACGAATCTTCAGTCTATCGAGCGAATGAGGAAAAATGTAACCAACACGGATATCTACATTAAACCGGATGTTACACAATATGGAGTGATTTCATTTGACAAAGGAAACGAAATTATAAGAAAAGGCGAAGAAGCTACCTTTGCGGTTTACGAACAAATAAAAAACATTGTCGATGAGTCTAACCCGTACCGGAAACCAAAGTTAGAATTACGTTCCGACAGCATACAAATTAGAGCAATAAACAGCAATGAATTAGATAATTACACGAAAGAGTATGTCATTGGGAAATTACGATTTAAGCCGGGGACAAAAACGTGTTACAATGATTTATTAAAGGGAATTAATAATATTAATGCCACAAAAAATTTCAGTGCCATATCGTATTCCTTGGAAGCAAACAAGGAAGATGTTGACCTAAATATTAGTTTGAGAGAAAATCCGACAAAAACTTATTTGAAATTCGGGTTGCATTATGATAATTTATTCAAAAGTGGGGTGTTAGTAAATTTGACTCGTAAAAAAACACTTTTTAAAAATGATATTGCGTCATTGGATATTATTTTAGGAGATAATTTCAGGTATAATTTAGATTATTACATTGAAAATGGATTTAATTTAAGTTTTGGTTTCAAATCCCATTACAACCAATTCAATAGAAATGTGGCTAAAGAAATCAGTAGTGCAACATTTAATAATCCGGATATAAATTCCATTAATATTGATTTTACTGATTTTACAAATCAAGCTTATTTTCAATCGTTATTTGTTCAAAAATTTTTAATTGGTGGCGGAGTAGAATTGAAATTTTTAAAAATAAAATCTGAAACACTCGCCAATGTAGATCCAATAATTGACAACAGTAATTATTTAAGTCTTTTTGGGTACATGAAATACGATTCTTTTGATAATAAATATTTCCCCAAAAAAGGATGGTATTTCACAGGTGATATTCAATCGTATTTGCTTTCTTCGAATTATACGGGCGATTTTAAACCATACTCAATCGCCAAGGGTGATTTTGGGGTGGCAGCAACTTTATTTAAAAACGCGACAATAAAATTACAAACGGATGCTGGATTTTCTTTTGGTCAGCAAAGCGTTGCTTTTTTTAATTTTATTTTGGGGGGTTATGGTTATAATCCGCTTAATAATTTCAAATATTTATATGGTTACGATTATTTGAGCTTGGCTGCCAATAGTTACATAAAATCAACGGGAACGGTAGATTATGAGTTCTACAAAAAGAACCACATCAATTTTTCGGCAAATTTTGCTAATATTGGTGATCGGATTTTTGAAACGGTGGATTGGATTTCAATTCCAAAATATTCTGGTTATGCCGTCGGATATGGTTTGGAAACAGTCATTGGACCCATAGAAATAAAATATTCTTGGTCCCCGGAACAGCCCAAGGGATTTACCTGGTTCAGTATTGGGTTTTTGTTTTAATTATAATTTATTTCAATAATAATTCCGATATTTGTTATAATGAAAACAAAATGGCTAGGTTTATTAGAGTATCTTCAATTTCTTATTAAGAGAAATCCTGAGTAACTGCTCTTTTTTTGATTTATCATAGCACATTATAAAGTACTCTCAACTTTAATTTGTTACACTTTTAAACAAAAAAATCATGCCTTTATACCACAAATTAGGGATTTTTCCTCAAAAAAGACATACACAATTCGAAAAACCAAATGGTGGTTTGTATTACGAACAACTCTTTGGCACAGAAGGATTTCACGGTAATTCGTCCTTATTGTATCATGTTCACAGGCCTACGCAAGTCAAGGAAATTCTCAATTCTTATTCGGTGGAACCAAAAATTGCCATTGGAAAAAACATCAAATCATTACTTTTAAAAGGTTTTGAGTTAAAGCCCGAGGACGATTTTCTGGACAGCCGCAAAGCCATGTTGGTCAATAAAGATTGTATCATTGGATTAGCCGCACCCAGACAATCATTACGCAGTTATTTCTATAAAAATGCCGATGCCGATGAAATGATTTTCATTCATAAAGGCAAAGGAAAATTGCGCACCATGATGGGAAATATTCCTTTCGAATATGGAGATTACTTGATTATTCCTCGTGGAATGATTTATCAAATTGATTTTGAAACTTCGGAAAACAGGTTGTTTTACGTCGAATCATATGCGCCTTTTTACACGCCAAAACGCTATAAAAACGAATCAGGTCAACATCTAGAACATTCGCCATTTTGCGAACGCGACTTCATTTTGCCAAACGAGTTAGAAACGCACGATGAAAAAGGTGATTTTCTAATCAAAATCAAGAAAGAAGGAATGATGCATGAAGTCGTTTATGCCACGCATCCCTTTGATGTCGTAGGTTGGGACGGTTATAATTTTCCATACGGATTCAGTATTCACAATTTTGAACCCATTACAGGTCGGGTACACCAGCCACCACCAGTTCATCAAACTTTCGAAACTTCAACTTTTGTCGTTTGTTCGTTCGTTCCACGATTGTACGATTACCATCCAAAAGCCATTCCGGCGCCTTACAATCACAGTAATATTGATAGTGATGAGGTTTTATATTACGTAGATGGGGATTTCATGAGTCGCAACAATATAGAACAAGGTCATATCACATTACATCCAAAAGGAATTCCTCACGGACCGGCGCCAGGTGCTATGGAGCGCAGCATTGGTCATACAGAAACCCACGAATTAGCGGTTATGGTGGATACCTTCCGCCCTTTAATGGTCACCGAAGAAGCGATGGGATTGGACGACGGCCAATATTATAAATCTTGGGTAGAGTAATTAGGAGCTATTTCCTGCTGTACGCTATATCTTTTCCTGGCTAAAGAAGCCAGAAAAAGGTAATTGCGAGAGCAATTCGACCATCAGGGCTAGGGCTTTAGAGTAAACAACAACATAATTTTAAATTAATAAATCCGTGTACATCTGTTTTATCCGCGTCATCCGCGTTCCAAAACTAGCAATACCGAATCAAAAAATAAATCACAATGAGCAAAGAACTTAAATCAGTAGAGTACGGACTAGAAAAAATATTCGAAGGAGCGCAAGATTTCCTTCCATTATTAGGAACCGATTATGTAGAATTCTACGTAGGAAACGCAAAACAATCTGCACATTATTATAAAACCGCTTTTGGTTACCAGTCATTGGCGTATGCAGGATTAGAAACCGGAGTACGAGACAGAACATCGTATGTGCTGAAACAAGATAAGATCCGCATTGTATTAACCACGCCATTAACACAAGATTCTCCAATACACGAACATTTGAGAAAACATGGTGACGGAGTAAAAGTGGCTGCGCTTTGGGTCGAAGATGCCACAAGCGCATATGAGGAAACAATGAAACGTGGTGCGCGCGCTTTTATGGAACCAACAGTCGAGAAAGACGAATTTGGAGAAGTAGTACGTTCCGGAATTTACACGTACGGGGAAACGGTTCATATTTTTGTAGAACGAAAAAATTATAATGGTGTTTTCCTACCTGGATATAAGGAATGGAAATCCGATTACAATCCAGAGCCAACCGGATTAAAATATATAGACCACATGGTAGGAAATGTGGGTTGGAACGAAATGAATACATGGGTAAAGTTCTATGAAGACGTAATGGGATTTGTGAATTTTCTTTCTTTTGATGACAAACAAATCAATACTGAATATTCCGCGTTGATGAGTAAGGTAATGTCAAACGGAAACGGAAGAATCAAATTTCCAATCAACGAACCTGCTGAAGGAAAGAAAAAATCGCAAATCGAAGAATATTTAGATTTTTACGGTGGACCTGGAATTCAACATATCGCTATTGCAACGGATGATATTATCAAAACGGTATCTCAATTGAAAGCGAGAGGAATCGAATTTTTATCCGCTCCACCGCATGCCTATTACGAGGCCGTTCCGGAGCGATTGGGTGATCACATGAAAATGATGAAAGAAGATTTGAATGAAATCGAGAAACTAGCTATTATGGTCGATGCCGATGAAGAAGGATATTTATTGCAAATTTTCACAAAACCGGTGCAAGACAGACCAACCTTGTTTTTTGAGATCATTCAAAGAATGGGTGCCAAAGGTTTTGGTGCAGGGAACTTTAAAGCGCTATTTGAATCAATTGAGCGAGAACAACAATTGCGAGGAACGTTATAAAAACCGATTATTTTTATATATAGTGAAAAAAAAACCGATGAGTAGCATGTTTTTTTGTAAATGTTGTGTTAAACTTTATTTTTAACAAATATAACTGAATTTGTTAGCTACCTTTGCACTCGCAAAAAGGGAAGGGGTGGTTTCCTTCCTAATTTCATATAAATTTCATAGTTTATAGTTTTTTGGTTAGTTAATAGCATAAAAACTCAGTCATTTTTTGACTGAGTTTTTTTGTTTTGATATATTTGGAACAAAATTTGATCGTGCAGTCAATAAATTGACAAATTAAGTAATGAAAAAACTAATCTTATTCTTTGTATTGATTATAACAGTAAGCTTTGATTCTCCTCAGGAAGATGCTTACGACGTGGGGGAATTTTTTAAATTCAGAATACATTATGGAATAGTGAATGCTGGATATGCAACATTAGAAGTAAAAGATGCAACGATAAATAATAAAAAAACTTTTCATGTCGTTGGGAAAGGTTATACCACAGGAATGTCTCGGTTTTTCTTTAAAGTAGATGATTTATACGAAAGCTACATTGATAAGGAAACGAGAAATCCATACCGCTTTGTTCGAAAAATTGATGAAGGAGGCTACACTAAAAATCAAGAAGGTTTTTTCAATCAGTCCGTCAATAAAGTTGTCGTAAAAGATTACAAACACAAAACCGAAAAAACGCTTTACGTTCCAAAAAATACACAAGATATTCTTTCAACATTTTATTACCTAAGGAATCATCCTAATATTGATAAGTTAAAAATTGGGGAATCAGTGGCAATTGACATGTTTTTTGATGATGAAAGTACTAAATTCAAGCTAAAGTTTATTGGAAGGGAAGATATTACCACTAAATTTGGCGTTGTTCCGGCAATGATTTTCCGACCCTTGGTACAATCAGGACGTGTTTTTAAAGAGCAAGAAAGTCTTACGGTTTGGATCTCGGATGATGACAATAAAGTGCCATTGAGAATAAAAGCTAGTTTGGCAGTTGGTTCAATTAAAGCAGATATAGATGCTTATAGAGGTTTGAAAAAACCTTTTAAAACAAAACAATAATGAGCAATAACGGCAATTCAGAAGCTATTTTAAAAGAAATTGAGCATAAATATGAAGCAATAAATCAAAAAACGGAGACGCAACTCGAAGGGTTATTGTGGTCAAAACCAATTACATATTGGGATTATATCCAAACGGATGCTTTATTGAATCTTCAAATTCAAAGAACCACGCTACCTGACGAAATGGTTTTTATCATGTACCATCAGGTTAATGAATTGATATTCAAAATGACACTGTGGGAAATGAGGCAAATTTCTTATTGTGAGGCTATTAATACGGTTTTTTTTACCGAAAGATTAATGCGAATCAGTCGTTATTTTGATATGTTAACCACCTCTTTCAGCATTATGGGAGACGGAATGGAAGTGGAACAGTACATGAAATTTAGAAATACACTCACACCTGCGAGTGGTTTTCAGAGTGCGCAATATCGCCTAATAGAATTTTCTTCGACTGACCTAATAAATCTTATTGACCACCGTTATAAAGATACAATTGACAGAAATACCTCTTATGAGTTTGCACTGGAGCATTTGTATTGGCAAGCCGCCGGTAAAGATTATCACACTGGAAAAAAATCATTTTTACTGCAGGAATTTGAAAAAAAATATAAGAAGGAATTCCTGGCTCACATGGAGGAATACAATACCATAAACATTTGGCAAAAATTTAAACAATTGCCGGAATTGGATCAAAAAAATCCCGAATTAGTTCAAGCGATGCGTCATTATGATCACACGGTGAATATTACTTGGGTAATGCAACATTTAAATACAGCAATAAAATACATTGATCAAAGTGGAAAAGGAGATGGAGAAGCTACTGGTGGAAGTGACTGGAAAAAATACATGCATCCAAAATACCAGAGAAGAATTTTCTTCCCGGAATTATGGAGTAGCCATGAATTAGAAAATTGGGGAGTAGAAATGTAGGTTGAATTAAAAAACAAGGTTTGAAACAAATATTTATAGTTATAATAGCAATATTTTCTTTAGTATCATGTAATAAAACGGAGGAAATAAAGGAGGAAAAAGTAGTAAAACTTATTCCTAAAAAAAGTGAGTTTGGGTTCGTATATGCTGATTTTAATGTCGTTCACGACACTATAAAAAAAGGAGATACTTTTGGGACCTTGTTAGAAGAGCAAAATATTGGAGAGCGAGAAGTATATGATATTATCGCTAAAGTCAGGGATAGCTTTGATGTGCGAAGCATTAGGATAAATAAACCCTTTACAGTCCTTCGGTCAAAAAACAAAAAGCATGAATTACAGGTTTTTATCTACCAACCTGATAATTTAAGTTATTATGTAGTTGACTTTCGCGATACAGCGGTCGCTGTTTACAAAAAAACAAAACCAATTACCATAAAGCGACGCACTATTGGTGGCGTTTTGAAAGAATCATTGTCAGAAACTTTAGGCAATGCCAAGATCGAAGGGGCGTTAGCTAGTAAAATAACCAAAATATACGCTTATTCCATTGATTTTATGAAGCTAAAAAAAGGCGATCGTTTTGCGATAACTTTTACTGAACGGTTTATTAATGATACTGTTTATGATGGAGTGGAAGAACTGGAAGCTTCGTTTTTTGAATACAAAGGAAAAATTATTTATGCATTTCCTTTTGCTCAGAATTCGAATAAAATAGATTATTACGATGAACAAGGGAAAACACTGAAAAATTTCTTTCTTAAATCTCCAATAAAATTCAGCAGAATATCCTCTCGATTTTCCACAAGTCGTTTTCATCCGGTACAACACCGCTGGAAGGCACACAAAGGAACGGATTATGCGGCACCACGCGGAACTCCTATCACAGTTACGGCAGGAGGTGTTGTAGAGCAAAGTGGTTTTACGGCCGGAAACGGGAATTTTGTAAAAGTAAAACACAACGGAACCTATTCTACACAATACCTGCACATGTCAAAAATATTAGTCAGACGCGGACAGCGTGTTAATCAAGGACAGGTCATTGGTTTGGTAGGAAGTACTGGTTTGGCAACAGGTCCACATGTGTGTTATCGATTTTGGAAAAATGGTAAGCAAGTTGATGCGCTAAGGCTTAAACTGCCTACTGGCGAACCCATGGGCGGGATTAACAAAAGTCGTTTTCTGGAACAAATAACACCTTTAAAATTTCAATTAGACAGTGTTGCTAATTTATAATTTAACAATACATACCTCTTTAAAAATATATTTAGCTTAAAAACTGAAATGCTTCTGGTAATTATAGATGGTCACTATTTAGTGTTTTTCGCGCTAAATTGTGATATAGTTGAAAACTAATTTACCGTTAAAACTAATTTCAGTATTTTTGCCAAATTTAAATAATACTACAAAACACCTAATTAATGGCTTTAAATACGATAAACCCAACAGAAACAAATGCTTGGAAGAAACTTGAAATGCATTACAACGAAATGCAAAAAGCTTCAATGCAAGAATTATTTCATTTGGACGCAACTAGAACTGAAAAATTCAATTTGAAATGGAATGATTTTTTAATTGATTATTCAAAGAATATTATTAATCAAGAAACACTTCAGTTGTTATTAGAATTGGCAGACGAAGTTGGACTTAAAAGCGCTATTGCAGAATATTTTGATGGTGCGATAATCAATCAAACCGAAAATAGAGCAGTGCTTCATACCGCATTGCGAGCGCAAGAATCAGCAGTTATAAATGTTGATGGAAACAATGTAATTCCGGAAATATATGAAGTAAAAAATAAAATAAAAGAATTTACAAATGAAGTTACTTCGGGTGTAAGAACGGGTTACACAGGAAAACCTTTCACGGATGTCGTTAACATAGGTATTGGAGGTTCAGATTTAGGGCCTGCTATGGCAGTTGAAGCATTGCAATTTTACAAAAATCATCTTAATGTTCATTTTGTTTCAAATGTTGATGGTGATCATGTTAATGAGATTATAAAAAAACTAAATCCGGAAACTACCCTTTTCGTGATTGTTTCTAAAACATTTACTACACAGGAAACATTGACTAATTCTGAGACCATCAGAAAGTGGTTTTTATCCCGAGATTTCGGGACAACTGAGGAAGATATTGCTAAACATTTTGTTGCGGTTTCTACCAATATGCAAAAAGTAACTGAGTTTGGGATAAACCCAGACAATGTATTTCCTATGTGGGATTGGGTTGGAGGAAGGTTTTCTTTATGGAGTGCCGTTGGACTTACGATAAGTTTAGCCGTAGGATACGATAATTTTGATGAATTGCTACAAGGAGCTAATGAAATGGACGAGCATTTCAGAACTGCTAATTTTGATCAAAATATGCCAGTTACTTTAGCATTATTAAGCATTTGGTACAATAATTTTTTTGGTGCCGAAAGTGAAGTTTTAATTCCATACACACAGTACTTACAGAAATTAGCCCCTTATTTGCAACAAGGAACGATGGAAAGTAATGGTAAAAGCGTGGGGCGTGATGGGAAAACTGTCAACTACCAAACCGGAACTATTATTTGGGGCGAACCAGGAACGAATGCACAACATGCTTTTTTTCAATTAATTCATCAAGGGACAAAATTAATTCCTGCAGATTTTATCGGTTTTGTAACTCCTTTGTATGGAGACGATAATCATCATAATAAACTTATGTCTAACTTTTTTGCACAAACGGAAGCGTTAATGCACGGAAAAACCGAAGCACAAGTTCAGGCAGAATTTGATAAACAAGGAATTTCAGATGACAAGGCTAAATTTCTTTTGCCGTTTAAAGTTTTTACTGGAAATAAGCCTACCAACACTATTTTAATTCAGAAATTATCTCCAAAAACTTTAGGTTCTTTGATTGCTTTGTATGAGCACAAGATTTTTGTACAAGGAATTATTTGGAATATTTTTAGTTTTGATCAATGGGGAGTTGAGTTAGGAAAACAATTGGCAAATTCTATTTTAGATGAAATTAATACGAAAACAGTTAAAGGTCATGATAGTTCTACAGCCTTTTTATTGAATTATTTTCTTGTTAATAAGTAGTTTTGCAAATGCAAATTGTTTTTATGGTTTTATAAATTTTCACGCAATTTTGCTTTTTGGCTCTATTTTTTAGGATTTTATAAGATTCAAAAGCCCTGATTTTAATTAAATCAGGGCTTTTTTATGGATAAGTAGCTCTATTATAGTAGTTTTTTTTAAAATATATATCATTTGCTTTAAATTATCATATTAATTTTTTTTATCAAAAAATTAATAAAAAATCAATAAGATGATTGATATTATATGTTTTTAACAAAAAACATGTATAAATCATTTTAAGAAAAAATTCCCGTTGAAAAAGATGCTATTCTTAACGTTGTGTTAACTTTTTAATATAAAAATGTCATATTTTTGCTGGAAATTAATAAACTAAACAAAAAAGCAAAAATGAAAAGAATTATTTTTATTTTGATTATTTTTTTATCAGTTGTAGGTCATTCGCAAGTTACTAATTCTGCTATGTCTGGTACTGTTAAATCTAACACTGGAGAAACTCTTCCGGGAGCTTCAGTTGAGGTTGTTCACAAGCCAACTGGAACTAAATACTTTTCTACTACAGATAGTAATGGAGGGTATGCAGTCCAAGGACTTAGACCAGGAGGGCCATATACAGTTAAAGTAACGTACGTTGGTTACAAAACAACGGAAATTACGGAAATTAATGCTCCTTTAGGAAGTAATTTAACTGTTAACATTGTTGTTGCAGAAGAATCAAATGCATTAAAAGAAGTAGTTGTAATTTCAACGAAATCAAACGGGGCTTTCAATAAAGGAAAAACCGGTGCATCGCAACAATTTTCCAACAGAGAACTTACGGCTATCCCTGTTACAGGGTCTAGATCAATAAATTCAATTACGAAGTACAACGCGAATGCTGGTGGTGGAGGTTCCTTTGGAGGACAGGATTCAAGATTAAATAATTTTACAATTGACGGATCGGTTTTTAATAATGGTTTTGGACTTGGAAGCGATGCTCAAGCGGGAGGAAGAACTGGATCTACTGCAATTTCATTAGATGCAATTGAACAATTACAGGTAAGTATAGCGCCATTTGACGTTCGTCAATCTGGTTTTACAGGTACCGGAATTAATGGTGTTACTAGAAGCGGTAGTAATGAAATTGAAGGTTCTGTTTATGCTTCAACTAGAAGTAATAAAAAAGAATTTGTTGGAACTAAAGCCGGACAAATCAGAATTGTACCAGCTACGTTTGAAGAGAAAATATTGGGTGCGAGAATTGGTGCGCCAATCATCAAAGATAAATTGTTTTTCTTTGGAAACTTTGAAACGGTTGATAATACGAGTCCAGCCACAACTTGGACTTCCACAGGTTCTCCGCAATCAGGAGCACAAATATCTGCTCCTACATTTCAACAAATGCAAGATCTTTCTACTTTTATGAAAGACAAATTCAATTATACAACTGGACCGTGGGAAAATTATAATTCAGAAAGAGTTTCTAAAAAGTTTCTTGCTAAAATTGATTGGAACATAAATGATAATAATAAATTTTCTGTTCGTTACGTTCATCATGATTCATCTTCTGATGAATTAACATCTAATTCAAATTCGTTAGGATTTGGTAACAGAAGAACAAATGTAAATTCAATGTCATTCAAAAATAGTGGCTACACTATTCTTGATAACACTAGGTCTATCGTTGTACAATTAGATAGTAAATTGTCTGAATCTTGGAGTAATAATTTCATAGGAGGTTATGATAAACAAATTGAAGATAGAGGTTTGCAAGGTGGTGGTTTGTTTCCTACAATTGATATTAAAAACGGACAGCCAAATGCGCTTCCTGCTGCCGGATACTCGGTAGGTAATTTAAATTTTATTTCAGTTGGTCTAGATCCTTTTACTCAAGGAAACAAACTTAGTTATTCAACATTACATTTTACAAATAATCTAACCAAAACAATAGGTAAACATACGTTGTTATTTGGAGCTAATTATGAACATTTTAATTCGAGTAATTTATTTTTCTCGGGTTCCAACGGAGTTTTTATCTTTAATTCATTGGATGAGTTTTACAGTGCTGCAAATGAAACAGTTGCGTTGAATGGAGCGCCGTCGGTTACTAATTTACCAGTTAGAACTCAATTTAGATATTCCGCTTTACCTGGAGGTAATGAACCATTACAGATTTTGAAATCTGATAAAATTGACCTTTATTTTCAAGATGATTTTAAAGTTAACGATCAGTTGAAAGTTACTATTGGTTTAAGAGGATCTAGAGTTTCGTTTGTAGATACAGCACTTGAAAACCCTGTTGTTACTAATTTAAGTTTTGCAAATGGGCAGAAATTTAATACTGGAGACATGCCAAATTCTCAATATTTATTTGAGCCAAGAGTTGGTTTCAATTTAGATGTCACAGGAGATGCTAAAACAATAGTTAGAGGAGGTTCTGGAATATTTTCAGGAAGGCCGCCACTTGTGTTTTTATCAAATGCAATCGGTAACAACGGAGTTCTTACTGGTGTTGTTGATGCAAGTGATGATAATGTTGGCCCAGGAGGTTATGGTTTTACTGCAAATCCTAGTCAATATTTTACGCCTTCAACTCCAACTTTACCTTCAACACTTGATTTGGCTTTTACCGATAAAAAATATAAATTTCCTCAAGTTTGGAAAACTACAATTGCCTTGGATCAAAAATTACCTTTTGGTTTTATAGGAACTGTTGAGGGAATCTTTAGTAAAAATATTAATGAAACAGCTTATAATAATGCAAATTTTGAAAATCCAGTAGGAACACTTAATGGTCCTGATCAAAGACCTTTGTTTGCAGGAAATGATAACGGTATTCGTATTAATAATAATGTTACAAACGCAATTGTATTAACAAATACCGATAAAGGATATTTTTATTCTTCTACAGTGAAATTAGAGTATCCTTACCGAAAAGGTTTATGGGGTTCGTTTGCTTACACGCATTCTCAAGCCAATGATTTGCTTTCTCCAGGGTCTACAGCATCAGGAAGCTGGAATGGAGTGCGTTCAATTAACGGAAACAATGATCAGGTTTTAGGATTGTCGAATAACAATACTCCACACAGAATGGTAGGTATTTTTGGTTATAAAATTGAATATGGGGGTAAAGCTGGAGCTGCAACTTCTATTAACTTAGGGTACATTGGTGAGCAATCTAGTTCATTTACTTATTTATATGGTGGTGATGTAAATGGAGATCGTATAAATGGAAATGATTTATTATTTGTACCTAATAAAGCAAGTGATCTTCGTTTTGTTCCGATATCTCAAAATCTAGGTGGATCATCAATAGTGTTGTATACTGTTGCTCAGCAAGAAGAGGCTTTTGATAAATTTATTGATCAAGACCCATATTTGTCTACTAAAAGAGGTCAATACGTTGACAGAAACGAGAACGTATTGCCTATGCTACACAGAGTCGACTTGTCAGTAACGCAAGACTTTTTTATTAAAATTGCAGGTAAAAAGAATAGTTTTCAATTTAGAGCTGATATTTTAAACTTTACTAACTTAGTAAGTCGTAACTGGGGAGTTTCGCAAAGATCTACGGTTTCAAATGGAGCGATATTAGCGGTTTCTCAAGCAGCAAGTGCTACAAACAATTATATCCCAGGATATACATTAGCTTTGCAAACAGATAACCAAGGTAGAAGATTTTTAACAAAGGATACTTTCCAAAAAAACGCATCTATTTCTGATGTTTGGCAAGCTCAATTTACCCTGAGATATACTTTCGGAAATTAAAAAAAATAAAAAAAATTAAAAAACAGCGTAAAAAAAGTTTATAAAATAAAAAATAAAAAATCATGAAAATAAAAAATCAAATTCTGTCTTTTGTAACAATTCTAATTGTCGCTCTTGTGACATTTTCTTGCACTAATGATGAACCTAAAGAGGTAACTCCTCTGAGTTCTATAGTAGCGATAGCAAAAGCAGATCCAGCAAATTTTAGTATTTTAGTTGACGCATTGAAAAAAACAGGTTTAGACGTAACTTTGAGTAGTCCGGGATCATACACTGTTTTTGCTCCAACCAATGCTGTTTTTACTGCTGCGGGTATTACAAGTGCTAGTATCAATGCTATGGTTGCTCCAGCTGATAATACAGCAATTGCTAACTTAAAGCTAGTTTTACAAAACCATGTAATTGGAATTGGAACTAGATCTGCAGACTTAGTAGCAGGTGGTACTTTTAAGACCTTTGCATTTTATAAATCAACAGCTACCGCAACTTCAGGAGCTAACTTGAATTTATTTATAAGTAAGGTAGGTAATGATGTTGTTTTAAACGCTGGTGCTTCAAATGGAGGTGCTAAAATTACCACTGCGGGTACTGAAGCAAGCAACGGAATTGTTTATGCTATTGATGGAGTATTGAAATTGCCAACAATTGTTAATCAAATTGTTTCAAATCCAAGTTTATCTTCTTTGCTAGGGGTGGTTACAAGTACCCCGCAAGCGTCAGTATTAACTGTTTTAAATGCCGCTACTGCAGTTGCGCCGGTAACGGTTTATGCACCAAATAATGATGCGTTTACTGCGGCTACAGCAACTGGAGGTTATTTAGTTGGTAAATCAAATGCTCAAGTAACAAATATTTTAAGATATCATTTAGAAAATGGTAATAAAACGGCAAGTTTAGCTACTTCATTTACTTCTTCTACTGCAACAGCGGATGTTTCGGTTACAACTTTGTTTACTCCAAATAAATTTACAATTTTATTGGGTACAGTAAAAATAAAAGATATTGTAGGAACAAGTAATGGTACAATTAAAACAATAAATATTCAAGGTACTAATGGTGTAATTCAAGTAATAGATAAAGTATTACAACCATTTTTATAATATTGTACTCAAAATTTTTTAAACTGCCCAAAATTTATTTTGGGCAGTTTTTTTTTAAAGATTAATTTTTAATCCACTTTAACGGTTAGTGAAACGTGGTTTTTTTATGCCTTTTTTTCTTATATTTGTTAAAACAAAAACAGTATTTATGTACGATTTAATTCAAAAATTTCATTCAGGTTGGGCTTATTTAGCACTTTTAGTATTAGTGGTTGCTGTGGTTAACTCCTTTATCGGGATGTCTTCTAAAAAAGATTTCACTTCAAAAGATCGAAAAATTGCATTGTTTGCTTTAATAGCGATTCACATTCAATTATTAGTTGGTATCATTTTATACTTTGTGTCACCATTAGGTTTAGCTTCATTTGGACAAATGGCTGACAAAGCATTACGCCTAACGTCTTTAGAACATCCATTGATCAATATCATTGCGATTGTTCTTATTACAATTGGTTGGTCCAAGCATAAAAAGTTAATGACAAGCGAATCTAAATTTAAAACTTTTTCTATTTTTTACGGTCTAGGTTTATTACTTATTTTGAGTAGAATACCATGGAATATGTGGTTATAAAAACCGAATAAAGCTCTAGAAATAGGGCTTTTTTTATCTAGGTATGGTTTTTGTTTTACTAGACTAAATTAACAGAAAATATTTATGAAAAAATCAATTACTTTATTTTTTTTACTGACATTTATAAGCATACTAAGTAGTCAAAGTACAATCAGACAGAAAACGTTAATCCAAAAAGACTCAATCAAAAAGAGTAAACTAGTATTAGAAAGTCAAGACAAGAAAATTGATTCTTTAAATAATGCATTAAGCGTTTTTAAACCTTTTAAAAGAGAGGCACATGCATCATATTATGCCGATAAGTTTAACGGAAGAAAAACTACAAGTGGAAGAAAATTTGATAATAATAAATATACGGCGGCACACAAAAAACTCCCTTTTGGAACAAAAGTAAGAATTACCAATGAAAAAAATGGCAAATGGGTAATCGTCGAGATTACTGATAGAGGCCCTTTTGTAAAGTCCAGAGAAATTGACCTTTCAAAACGAGCGTATATGGATATTACTTCCAATAAAGGTAGCGGAGGAATGTTAGTCACGATAGAAGTAATGACTAAATAATTACCAGCTTTTGAAAGGATTATTGCTTAAGTAAGCATTGTAATACCGAATGTCGCCGGTTAGTTCAGTACCCAACCAATCTGGTTTTTCAAAGGTCAACGTTTCAGAGTTAAGCTCAATTTCTGCCACGATCAATCCTTCATTGTCTCCATAAAATTCATCTACTTCAAAAACATGATGGCCCTTTTTTATTTCAAAACGGGTTTTCTCAATCACACCTTTTTCACATAAAAGCAATAGCATTTGAGCTTCTGGTACCGGAATTTCTTTTTCCCACTCAAATCGGGATAATCCTGTATCATTTGACGCTCCTTTGATCGTCAGAAATCCTTTGTCGCCTTTTATGCGAACGCGAACCGAACGCGCTGGATTTGAATTTAAATAGCCTTGTGCGATGTGGTTTTTTGCAAAAGCTTCCGTTTTGAATGAATCATCTTTTACTTTAAATTTTCTTTCTATTTCAATCATTTTAGTATTTTTTATAAATAGCGTCTGCTAATTTTTTTGTTTTATCTCTTCTCTTGCTTCTGACTTTTTAGTTCAATTTTTAGTATTTAAAAAAAGGACTTCTTGGATTGCTCTGTTTTTAACTTTCAAAAGAGTGCTTTTTAATTTAAAATTTAACGTATAGTTGTATGGCATCGTAATTCAAAGGTATCAAAATATTTACTTTAATAAATTTTGATTCCTGAGTCTGTCTTATAAGCCGTAATTTTATGAATAAGTAACAGTAGTTTGTTTTCTGATTTGTATTTTTACAAAAATTGAACTAATACGATGAAGGCATTTTTCAAAGCAAAACCAAAGCCAACTATTGCTGGGCTTTTAACGGAGTTTTTTAGCGAAGCGCAGTCTTGGCGTGAAACAAATGATAGTTTGGAGCCTTTAATAGAGTTGATTCGGTTGATTCGACCTGTAAAAATCAAAAATGTGCAAAGGGTAGATTTACAAGAAATCATTTTATTTTTGAAAGAAAATTATTCGTGTCGAGAACAGTTTTTTACTTATCTTAAAGAAATTTTAAAAGATAAAAAGTTCAATAAAATTCTTGCTGATGCGGCAATTCTTCAGGATGTAGATTTTATTTTTGAAGTAAAAAAAAGGATTTTCGCGAAATTATTGCCGTATCAACCCCAAAAAGATACTTTAGAATATATTCTTAATCAGGTTTTTTATTTAGCGAATGACGGGATTTGGATCAACAAAATTCCATTAAGTCAGTTGGAAGAATTATATAATCTTCTGAGGTTTAAATCCATTTACGACAGTACAGAACCAAACTCAGTTTTATCGGAATTATTAGTTTCCATGCATTTAATTACACAGCGGATCAGTGGTCGTGCGATGGAAACTGATGTAATTAAAATGGTACCGGAATATGATGATCTTGAAAGTCCTTTTTCAGCTTTTGAAAAGGAATTATTCCTAATTGAAGAGCGGATTAGAAGTTCAGATAGTCATTATATCGCGCCGGATGATTTATCGTATGCACAGCTGCTGGTTTTGCATAAACAATGCGTAGAATTTGTAGATAGAGCATTTCATAACAGTTCAAAATATGGAATTTCACTTCGAGTGAACCAAAATTTATTAAAAATTAGACAGCAATTAGAACGCTTGAAATTTTTGATTTCGTTATTGATTGTCGGTAAAGAAAAAGACAAAAAATACAATGGAATTATATTGGCGTTGCGATTGATAAAATTCAATTGTTATAAAAATAATGTTCGAAAATTTATTGGAGAAAGCACACAATTGATTTCGTATGAAATCACACAACACACGGCAAAAACAGGAGAACATTATATTACAGAAAGCCGAAAAGAATATTATAAAATGTTCAAAACAGCATTGGGTGGAGGTTTCATTGTAGGGATTTTATGTGTTATCAAAGTGCTGCTCTCTAAAGCTGATACGAGCTTTTTTGGGCATGCGTTTTTGTATAGTATGAATTATGCATTTGGTTTTATTGCCATTTATCTTCTCGGTTTTACTTTGGCGACTAAACAACCAGCGATGACAGCTTCGGCTTTAATAAAAGCATTGGAGGAAGGCGTGATAAAAAAAGGAAAAGATTCTGAAAAGTATACCGCTTTCGCTATTCTTTTTGCACGCGTATTTCGTTCTCAGTTTATCGCATTTGTAGGGAATGTTATCATGGCTTTTCCTGTTTCATTACTCGGAATTTGGCTTATAGATTATACAGCACACTACAATATTGCGGCTACTAAATGGGAAAGTTTACTGATCGACATTAGTCCAATTCATTCCCCAGCTGTTTTTCATGCGGCGATAGCAGGATTCTTTCTGTTTTTATCTGGGATTATTTCAGGGAGTGTTGCTAACAGAGACAAACACAATCAAGTTTATTTCAGGATTACAGAGCATCCTTTCTTGAAAAGAAATTTAGGAAAAGCTAAAACTTTGAAATTAGCCGAACTGTATGAAAAAAGAGGAGCTGGAATTATTTCTAATTTTTGGTTTGGTATTTTTATGGGAAGTACGGCTTCGGTAGGATTGTTTTTAGGATTGAATCTTGATATTAGACACATCACTTTTGTAAGTGGTAATCTTGCCTTAGGTCTCTATGGAGCAAATTATCAAGTAAGCAACTCTATGTTGTTTTGGGGTATTTTTGGAATTGGTGTTATTGGAGCGATTAACTTTATCGTAAGTTTCAGTCTTTCACTGGGACTAGCCTTTCGTTCCAGAGCAATCTCTTTATATGAATTACGATTTGTTACCGTCTCCATCTGGAATCATTTCAAATCAAATCCTGTCAGTTTCTTTTTTCCGACAGAAAAGAAAGCTAAATCAGTTGTAGTCGAAAATTATTTGCACGTCGAGGACCGGAAAAATTCTTAGTGTGTCAGTAATTTGATAATAATAACGGTTGTGCAATGCAATTAAGATGCAGGAGTTAATTCTAAATAGAAAAATTATACACGTCGATATGGACGCTTTTTATGCCTCGGTGGAGCAGATGGATAATCCGTTTCTGAGAGGTAAGCCTATTGCCGTTGGGGGTTCTGACAGCCGAGGAGTTGTAGCAGCGGCAAGTTATGAGGCTAGAAAATTTGGAGTCCGAAGTGCAATTAGCGGAGTTTTGGCTAAGAAAAATTGTCCGGAACTCATTTTCGTTAAACCCCGATTTGACCGTTACAAGGAAATTTCGAATAAAATTCAAAAAATCTTTCACGATTATACAGATTTAGTTGAGCCATTATCACTTGACGAAGCGTATTTAGATGTTACTGTTAACAAAAAAGGAAATCCAAGCGCTACATTATTGGCAGCGGAAATAAGACAACGTATTTTTAAGGAAGTGGGTTTGACTGCTTCGGCTGGAATATCCATCAATAAGTTTGTAGCCAAAATTGCTAGTGACTACAATAAACCAAATGGACAAAAAACGGTTAATCCGGATGATGTAATTTCATTTTTAGAAGCGTTGCCCATTCGGAAATTTCATGGTGTAGGGAAAGTTACCACTGAAAAAATGTACCAACTTGGAATTTTTACCGGAGTAGAGTTAAAGAATAAATCTTTGGAATTTTTGGAAAAACATTTCGGAAAATCAGGTGCTTATTATTATCATGTGGTTCGGGGGATTCACAATAGTGAAGTAAAATCCAATCGCACTGCAAAATCAGTTGCTGCGGAACATACTTTTGATGTTAATCTTTCTTCTGAAATTTTCATGATGGAGAAATTGGAAAGTATTGCTGCAGCGTTGGAAAAAAGGCTAAAAAAATACGATGTCGCTGGCAAAACAGTCACTTTAAAAATCAAGTATAGCGACTTTACTCAGCAAACCCGCAGTAAAACCTTGCCGTATTTTATTGCTGATAAAGCATTAATTCTCGAAATCGTTAAGGATTTGTTATTTCAGGAACGTATGAAAGATTCTGTTCGATTGCTTGGCATTTCATTAACTAATTTAAATACAGAGGAGAAAAAGTTTGTTGTAGTGCAGTTAAAATTTGATTTTTAGGTGTTTAAAGCATGTTCAACAATGGTTAAAGTTAGATAATTGCTGTTTTATCGTTACAAATAAATTTACATTTGTCTCTTTAAATCGATAAATCATGAGTAATTTTAAAGAATATGAAGATGCTATTGCGGTGTATCACAATGGTTTAAACGTAAAGACAGCTCCAATTTTCTGTTGGGATTTTCACAATGAATTTTTGACTGAAGTAAAGAGCTTTTTTTTGGATTTAAATAAATTAAATTCAATTGCTTCCAAAAATAAATGGGTTCAGAATAACTGGGATTTAAAAAGCAGTCTCAGAGATGAAGTTGTAGTTGTCACTGATGCAAGATTAAGCATTGTTTTTGCTTCACACAACATCGTTAAAATGAATGGCTATTTAGAACAGGAAGTATTGGGTAAAAGCCCAAAGATGTTTCAGGGTGAAGCAACCAATCACATTACTTCAAATGAAATCCGATTAGCAATATTAGATCAGCAACCTTTTGAGAAAGTTGTAATGAATTATAAAAAGAACGGAGAAGTTTATGCTTGTCTGATAAAAGGATATCCTGTTTTCAACATCAAAGGCGAATTGAGTCATTATATCGCTTTTGAGAAAGCTGCATAAAAGAGAAAACCTTTCCAGTCTGGAAAGGTTTTCTCTTTTTATATAAATATATAGGTTAGTTTTTACTGTTCAATTTAGATAGTAATCTTAAAAACTCAATATACAACCAAACTAATGTAATCATTAATCCCATGGCGCCATACCATTCCATGTATTTTGGCATTTTTTGTTCAACTCCTTTTTCAATGCGGTCAAAATCTAAGAATAAATTTAGAGCTGCGATGATAATCACAAAAACGCTGATGCCAATGCTCATCAGGGAGTTTCCATAATGAACGGGAACAAAACTGGTAAACATGGAGAAAACCCAAGATATAAGATAGTAAGTGGCAATAGCTAACGTAGCTGCCACGACAACTGATTTAAATTGCTCCGTTACTTTTACAATTTTATATTTATACAAACCCAGACAAACCATAAAAGTTACAAAAGTTGCTCCAACCGCCTGAACTACAATTCCAGGATATCTGACTTCAAATATTGCCGAAATTCCACCGATAAATAATCCCTCAAACAGCGCATATCCTGGAGCTAGATAAGGGGAATATTGTGGTTTGAAAGCAGCGATAAGTACTAAAATTAATCCAACGACAGCTCCACCAATAGCGGCAACCAATGGGTTCATTCCGTTAAAAGTCAGCCACCAGATTACGGTTGCAGATGCGGTAAGAAGTAAAAATAAGATTAAACTTTTATTAATAGTGCCAGACAAAGTCATTTCCTCATTATAATCTATGATCGTTGCATGATGTGTCTCATCTCTTTTTGAAACTGCAGTTGACGAAAAAGTTTTATTGTTTAAAAATGGATTTTTAGAATTTAAACTCATAATTTTTAGGGTTATTTGTTGTTCAAATATAAATTTTATTTTGCATAAGAAGGTGTAATTACTCTTAAATTTTTGTAAACTAAAATCATTGTACGTGGAATATTGCATAAAAAAAATCCGTCTTATTTCGTTTTAAAACGAGACAACACGGAAGGTATTTAAACAGTTTTAAACTATTCTATTTCAGAAACTCTCAAGGTATTGACCATTCCTTTATCTTTGATAGGCATTGCTGCTAAATTGATAAGGAAATCTCCTTTTTGTACAAAACCTTTTTGTTTTACAATTTCGTTGATGTCAGTTACGGTATCATCGGTACTTACATCTTTGGTGTACATAAAAGATTTTACGCCCCATAATAAATTAAGTTGAGTAAGAATTCTTTTATTGGATGTAAATACTAAAATATGTGCATTTGGTCTCCAAGCTGATATTTGAAAAGCCGTATAACCACTATTTGTCAATGTACAAATTGCTTTTGCTTTGATTACATTTGCCATGCTTGCTGCGTGATGACAAATTGTTTTAGTGATAAAACGTTTTGTTTTTATCTGTGGTGTATTTTGTGGAACCTGAATCAGCGGAGAATCTTCTACTGCTTCAATGATTTGAGTCATTTTTTGAATTACCTGAACCGGATAATTACCAGTTGCTGTTTCTCCAGAAAGCATTACTGCATCTGCACCATCCATAACTGAGTTTGCAACATCATTCACCTCGGCACGCGTTGGTGTAAGGCTGGTAATCATAGTTTCCATCATCTGTGTAGCAACGATAACTGGAATACGAGCTGTTTTAGCTTTACGAATCAATTCTTTTTGAACAAGCGGAACTTCATGTGCCGGAAGTTCTACTCCTAAATCTCCTCGGGCAACCATCAATCCATCGCAATAGGCAACAATCTTGTCGATATTTTCTAACGCTTCCGGCATTTCTATTTTTGCAATAATTGGAATTTTATAATCTGAATGTTTTGCGATTAAATCCTGCAAGTCTTGTAAGTCTTGTGGTGTTTTTACAAATGATAATGCAATCCAGTCTACATTTTGTCCAATTGCAAAAATAGCATCAGCAATATCTTTCTCGGTCATTGCGGGAAGCGATATTTTTGTATTCGGTAAATTAACTCCTTTTTTAGATTTCAATTCACCGCCTTGAATTACTCGTGCAATGACTTCTGATTTCTTATCAGTCTCCACAATTTCAAAAATAAGCTTCCCATCATCAAGCAAAATTCTTTCCCCTGGATTTACATCATTTGGAAAGTTTTGGTATTTCATGAACACTTTCTTTGCAGTTCCAAGTATATCTTCGGCGGTGGTAAATGTAATTAGATCACCGTCACGCACTACTACACCTTCTTCCATAACTCCTACACGAAGTTTTGGGCCTTGTAAATCTCCTAGAATCGCTGTGGTGTACCCAAACTCTTCATTTAATCCCCGTATCAGATTTATTTTTTCTTTTACATCTTCATAATCAGCATGTGAAAAATTTACTCGGAACACATTTACGCCTGCGTCAATCATGTCTTTTATGATTTCTCTTGTACTACATGCAGGCCCAAGTGTGGCTACAATTTTAGTTTTTTTGTTTGTAAGCATTGATATTAAAAAATTAAATTGTTTTTAGATTTGATTTTATTTGTATCTACAATATAAACAGTTGATATGCTGTCTATGGTATTTAATAGGAGTTGTATATTGGATACGTTCATGGTATCGTCATTATTTTCAATTTTCAAAAAATAATCTACTTTTTTGAATTCAGGAAGTAAAAAGACTTTCGTAGCCACTTCCATTGTTACATCTGAAAATAGATTTGGAGTGTTTCCTTTTTTATATTGGATAACCTCGTTTTTATTTTGAATCAAATTCCAGGTAATGGTACTTTCTTTATCAATGTAATAAAATCTGGAAAAATTAGTCTCTCCTTCTTTTATATTGATTTGAATTTCATTCTCACTTTTACTTAGGTTTACAGGCAATTTTTGATTAATAAAAAATGCCAACCGATAGTCTTCTAAGGAAGTATGAATCGCAATAAGATAGTAATCTATTTTGTCAAATTCGCCAAGATCAAGTTTGTGAATAGCCATTTCATGAGGAAATAAGATGTAAATATAGTATTTCTAATGAAGTATGAAAGCCTCAAAACGGGATGTTTTTGTTAATTTATGAACGAAAACGATGTAGTTTTATGAATGTTAAGATTATTTTCTATCCATTTTTTCTTGAAATGCAAAATAAGCGCGTTGAGATGCTTTTTCTTCTGCTTTCTTTTTAGAGGTTGCTCTTGCTTTTGCAATTACCTTATCGTCAATGCTGAGTTTTACACCAAACAGACGTTGTCCGTCAATTGCATTGTCCTCAAAAATATCATAATGAAATATTTTTTTTTCTTTTTGACACCATTCGATAACCAGACTTTTATAGCTGATTACTTTTCCCTCGAGTCTTGCAATGTCAACATAGGGAACTACAACTCTCTTTTGAATGAATTTTTCGCAATACACATATCCTCGGTCTAGGTATATGGCTCCAACCAACGATTCAAAAATATTACCATGGATGTTTTCTCCAAAATGCTGAAGTGGCACTTTGCTTTCTATATATTGGACTAAATTCAGGTCTTTACCTAATTCGTTCAAGTGTTCTCTGCTTACAATTTTAGAACGCATTTTGGTCAAATAACCCTCGTCGCCTGCGGGTGCTTTGCTGAATAAATGAGCAGCAATAACGGAACTTAACATGGCATCTCCCAAAAATTCTAATCGTTCATAATTGATTGGATTTCCTAAAACATCTAAACGATTAGAGGAGCGATGAGTAAACGCTTTTTTATAAAAATCAAGATTTAACGGGGCAAATCCTAAAATTTTCTGAATAGAATCAAAAAAAATCCCGTCTTCTGGAGAACGGGATTTTGAAAATATTTTTCTGATTATACGCATATATAATTAGATTTCTAATTTTTTAACTAATACACAAGCATTGTGGCCTCCAAAACCGAAAGTATTACTCATTACAACTTTCATGTCTCTTTTCTGAGCTGTGTTAAATGTAAAGTTCAGTTTAGAATCTATGTTTTCATCATCCGTAAAATGGTTGATTGTAGGTGGTACTATTCCATATTTTAATGAAAGAATCGAAGAAATTGTTTCAACTGCTCCGGCTGCTCCAAGTAAATGACCTGTCATGGATTTAGTCGAATTTAAATTCATCGTGTACGCATGTTCACCAAAAACATGCAATATTGCTTTAGATTCTGCCATATCGCCAAGTGGTGTTGAAGTTCCGTGCATATTCACACCATCAACATCAGTTGCTTGCAAACCAGCATCTCTCAAGCAGTTTAGCATTACATTTTTAGCGCCTAATCCTTCAGGATGCGGTGCAGTAATGTGATACGCATCAGCTGACATTCCGCCACCGCCGATTTCGCAATAAATTTTTGCTCCACGGGCAACGGCATGTTCATATTCTTCTAACACCAACGCACCAGCTCCTTCACCTAAAATAAAACCATCTCGATCTTTATCCATTGGTCTTGAAGCAGTTTTAGGATCGTCGTTTCTGGTTGATAAAGCATGCATAGCATTAAAACCTCCCATTCCGGCTATTGTCACCGCAGCTTCAGAGCCACCGGTTATCATAGCATCAGCATGTCCTAATCTAATATAGTTAAAAGCGTCGATTATAGCATTTGTAGAAGAAGCGCAAGCTGAAACAGTAGTGAAATTTGGACCTCTGAAACCGTATTTTATAGAAATATGACCACCGGCAATATCCGAAATCATTTTTGGAATAAAGAAAGGATTAAATTTTGGTGTGCCATCTCCGGCTGCAAAATTCAACATTTCAATTTGAAACGTTTCCAAGCCGCCAATTCCGGAACCCCATATAACACCAACTCTGTCTTTGTCTAATTTTTCGAAATTAAAACCTGCATCAAGTACCGCTTCATCTGATGAAACCATGGCATATTGTGCGTAGCGGTCCATTTTTCGGGCTTCTTTTCTGTCTAAAAAATCTTCAGCATTAAAATTTTTCAATTCGCAGGCAAATTGCGTCTTAAATTTTGAAGCATCAAAATAGGTAATTGGAGCAGCGCCACTAACGCCGTTAATAAGCCCGTTCCAATAGTCTTCAATGTTATTTCCAATAGGTGTAAGAGCGCCTAAACCTGTTACAACAACTCGTCTTAATACCATAAATTCTTTATTTTTGTTATCTTTAAACAAATAAAACCCATGCTTTCTTTACTGTATTACTATTACAAAAGAGCCATGGGTGTTACAGTAAATATATTTGTGATTGAAATTCAATCTCGAATTTAATTTTAAAAATAATAATAACACCCGTTTACAAGAATGCAAACGGGTGTGTCTTTTATTATTTTTTAGCTTCCTCGATATAAGAGATTGCTTGACCTACAGTAGCGATGTTCTCTGCTTGATCGTCTGGAATTTGAATGTCAAATTCTTTTTCGAATTCCATAATAAGCTCAACAGTGTCTAATGAGTCAGCTCCTAAATCATTAGTGAAGCTTGCTTCTGTTACAACTTCGTTTTCGTCAACACCTAATTTGTCTACGATAATCGCTTTTACTCTTGATGCAATGTCTGACATAATCTTTAATTTTAGAATTTAATTTGTTGGCAAAAATAAAAAACTTTATTTTAAAACAACTATTTAGTTAATAAATGTGACATCTAATTTATGAAATTTATTTTAACAAAGCTGTCGCAATGTTATTTATTTTCGATTTTTATGCCTTTTTTTGTGCAATTAAAACAGGTAAGGTTATGAAAAAAATTGTGGTTTTTGCTTCTGGATCGGGTACTAATGCTGAAAATATCATAAAGTATTTTGAAAAAACAAAAACGGGAAATGTTGTGGCAGTCTTCACAAATAATCGAAATGCAGGAGTGCTTGAAAGAGCAAAAACCTATGAAATACAAACAAATGTTTTCTCAAAAGAACAGCTTTTTGAAGGCGAAGTACTACATATGGTAAATGAAATCCAACCGGATTTGATTGTTTTAGCAGGATTTCTATTGAAATTCCCCGCAAATATCATAGCTGCCTATCGGGATAAGATCATAAATATTCATCCTGCTTTGTTGCCAAAATATGGCGGTACAGGAATGTATGGGATGCATATTCATAAGGCAATAGTTGCCAATAAAGAAAATGAAACCGGAATTACCATTCATTTTGTTAATGAAAATTATGATGAAGGAAATATTATTTTTCAACAAAATGTTGTTTTAGCAGGTGATGAAACTCCGGAGGAAGTGGCTCATAAAATTCATGATTTGGAACAAAAACATTTCCCAACGGTAATTGAGGAAATCCTAAATCTAAAATCCTAATTGATAAATGGAACACGAGGTACACATATACACGGACGGCGCTGCCAAAGGAAATCCCGGAAACGGCGGTTATGGTGTCGTGATGGAATGGGTAGGAAAACCGTATAAAAAAGAATTCTATGAAGGCTTTCGTCGCACTACTAATAATAGGATGGAGTTGCTGGGCGTTATTGTAGGTCTCGAAAAATTAAAAAACCCAAATACAAGAGTATTGGTAGTTTCTGATTCCAAATATGTGGTTGATTCAGTACAAAAAAAATGGGTTTTAGGCTGGGAAAAAAAAGGCTTTGCAGACCGGAAAAATACTGACTTGTGGAAACGTTTTTTAATTGTTTATAGAAAACACAAAGTGGATTTTAAATGGATCAAAGGACATAACAACCATGTCCAAAACGAAAGGTGCGATGAATTAGCTGTTATGGCTTCATTGCAAAAACAACTTTCTGTAGATGCTTTTTATGAAAAAGAGGAGGCAAAGCTGTTGTGATATAAGAATGTAAATTGGCAAAACTTTACAATTGACACTCTTTGCAACTTTATAACTTATAGACTATCTTTGCGCCTTAATTCGAAACGTATATAATGAATAAATTATTGATTGTTGGAACAGTAGCTTTCGACGCAATTGAAACTCCATTTGGAAAAACGGACAAAATTTTAGGTGGTGCGGCAACTTATATTGGTTTATCGGCTTCCTTTTTTAATGTACAATCCGCTATAGTTTCTGTAGTTGGAGATGATTTTCCGCAAGAATATTTAGATTTATTGACTTCTAGAAATATTGACATATCTGGTCTTGAAATTGTAAAAGGAGGGAAAACTTTCTTTTGGAGTGGTCGTTATCATAATGACTTGAATTCAAGAGATACGCTGGATACACAACTAAACGTTTTGGCTGATTTTCAACCAAAAGTACCGCAAGATTATAAAAACGCTGATATAGTAATGTTAGGAAATTTACATCCATTGGTACAAAGCAGTGTTTTGGACCAAATGGAAACACAACCTAAATTGACAGTATTGGATACTATGAATTTTTGGATGGATTGTGCTTTGCCTGAATTATTGGATGTAATAAAACGTGTAGATGTAATCACCATCAATGATGAGGAAGCAAGACAACTTTCCGGAGAATATTCTTTAGTGAAAGCGGCTGCAAAAATCCATATGATGGGACCTAAATATGTAGTAATTAAAAAAGGAGAACACGGAGCACTTATCTTTCATAATAAAGAAGTTTTTTTCGCGCCGGCTTTACCGCTTGAAGAGGTTTTTGATCCAACTGGAGCAGGAGATACTTTTGCGGGAGGGTTTGCAGGATATTTAACGCAGAGTGAAAATATTTCATTCGAAAACATGAAAAACGCAATTATTCAGGGGTCAAATTTGGCTTCCTTTTGTGTGGAGAAATTTGGAACCGAAAGAATGGTTGATTTAGATAAAACCGAAGTAGTTTCCAGACTGCAACAATTCAAATCACTGACACAATTTGATATAGAATTATAATATTATGAAACCTCGGAAACGGGGTTTTTTTGTTAAATAAAATTAGCAGGGAATTACATCTGATTTATCTTTTTTTTAAATCAGTTCAATTTATTTTTAGAATAACACAACAACACAAACAAACTTACAATGAGCGATGCTTTAAAACACGAGTGTGGTATAGCCTTAATTAGACTACTCAAACCGCTTGAATTTTACAAAGAAAAATACGGAACGGCTTTTTACGGAATTCAAAAGATGTATCTTTTGATGGAAAAGCAGCACAATCGCGGACAAGATGGTGCTGGTTTTGCAAGTATAAAATTAGACGTGGAACCAGGAGAGCGTTACATTAGTCGTGTTCGTTCTAATCATGCACAACCGATTCAGGATGTTTTTGCACAGATTAATGACAGAATTAATGAGGAAATGGCTTCTCATCCGGAATACGCGGATGATGTTGCGCTTCAAAAACAGAAAATCCCTTATTTAGGAGAATTGTTTTTGGGACATGTTCGTTATGGAACTTTTGGAAAAAACAGCATTGAAAGTGTTCATCCTTTTTTACGTCAGAATAACTGGATGCACAGAAACTTGATTTTGGCTGGAAACTTTAATATGACGAATGTTAAAGAGCTTTTTCAAAGTTTAGTGGAATTGGGTCAGCATCCAAAAGAAATGGCTGATACAGTTACTGTAATGGAAAAAATTGGTCACTTTCTGGATGACGAGGTAACTGATTTGTATCAAGAATGTAAAAATAATGGCTTAACAAAAAGAGAAGCTTCACCAGTAATTGCTGAAAAGCTGGATGTTGCCAAGATTTTAACCCGAGCTTCTAAAAACTTAGATGGCGGTTATGCGATGGCTGGACTTCTGGGACATGGAGATTCGTTCGTATTTAGAGATCCGGCAGGAATTCGTCCCGCTTATTTTTATCAGGATGATGAAATAGTAGTTGTGGCTTCAGAAAGACCGGTAATCCAGACTGTTTTTAATGTGCCTTTCGAAAAAGTGCAGGAAATTGAATCAGGAAACGCATTGATCATCAAGAAAAACGGGACAGTTTCTATGCAGGAAATTCTTCCGCCAACGGTTAAAAAAGCCTGTTCTTTTGAACGAATCTATTTTTCCAGAGGAAGTGATGCTGAAATATATCAGGAAAGAAAAACACTGGGAAGATTAATTCTTCCGGCTGTTTTAAACTCGATTGATCAAGATACAGACAATACGGTTTTCTCATATATTCCAAATACAGCTGAAACTTCATTCTACGGATTAGTGGAGGCAGCGCAGGATTTCTTGAATCAAAGAAAGAATAATTACATTCTTCAAAACCGAAATACATTAACGAAGGAATCGTTGCAAGAATTACTTGCGGTAAAAATACGTACTGAAAAAGTAGCGATTAAAGATGCTAAACTAAGGACCTTTATTACAGAAGATAGCAGCCGTGACGATTTAGTAGCGCACGTATATGATGTGACGTATGGCGTTATAAAACCAACAGATAATCTGGTTATTATTGATGATAGTATTGTTCGGGGAACCACCTTGAAAATGAGTATCATCAAAATGATGGATCGTTTGAATCCAAAGCGAATTGTTATAGTGTCATCGGCGCCACAAATTCGCTATCCGGATTGCTACGGAATTGATATGGCTAAACTGGAAGGTTTGGTAGCGTTTAAAGCTGCTTTAGAACTGCTTAAGGAAAGAAATTTGTATCATATCGTGGATGAAGTATATGTGAAATGTAAAGCGCAGGAAAACTTCAAGGACATTGAAATTATAAATTACGTAACGGCAATTTACGAACCTTTTCAACCTCAAGAGATTTCAGATAAAATCGCACAAATGTTAAGTTCTCCGGAGATAAAAGCCGAAGTGAAAATTATTTTTCAAACCGTAGAAGATTTACATATTGCTTGTCCAAAAAATTTAGGAGATTGGTATTTTACAGGAGACTATCCAACACCTGGAGGAAACCGAGTGGTAAACCGAGCATTCATGAATTTTTATGAAGGAAAAGACGCCAGAGCGTATTAATTTTGGGGGTCCATAAGGTTTTAATCGGTTTTCTAAGTTGTTCATCTAATTTATTTGGTGGCAACGAAGAACTAGTATAAATTTGAATCACCATAATATTAGTAGGTTAAGTTTATGGTAGATTTGGGGCAAAAAGGGTGGAAGAGATTCCACCTTTTTTATTGGAGTAAAGTCAGGAAATGATATGAAAAAAAATCACCGATTTCAAATCTTGAAATCGGTGATTTTTGTTTTAAGAAACAAGAAAAAAGACAACAGTAATTTTTGAAGTCTTTATTCTTTCATCTGGAATCTCTTTTTATTTATCTAAAGCGAATCTTCTTGCTACTTCCGTCCAGTTGATTACATTGAAAAAAGCTTCAATATAATCGGGTCTTCTGTTTTGATAATGCAAATAGTATGCGTGTTCCCAAACATCCATTCCTAAAATTGGAGTTCCTCCACAACCTACACCAGGCATTAATGGATTGTCTTGGTTTGGAGTTCCACAAACTTCTACTTTTCCACCTTTATGCACGCAAAGCCATGCCCATCCAGAACCAAATTGAGTTGTTCCAGCTTTGCTGAACGATGCTTTAAATTCTTCAAAAGATCCAAAAGTCGCTTCAATCGCAGCTAATAAATCTCCAGTTGGAAGTCCGCCACCGTTTGGTGTCATCACAGTCCAGAACAAATTATGATTGTAAAAACCGCCGCCATTGTTACGAACTGGCATGTTTTTCATATCAAGATTAATTAAGATATTTTCAATCGTCTTACCTTCCATATCCGTCCCTGCAATGGCAGCATTAACGTTGGTGATGTAAGCGTTGTGATGTTTCGTGTGATGAATTTCCATCGTGCGCGCATCAATGTAAGGTTCTAATGCGTCATACGCATAAGGTAATTGTGGTAATTCAAAAGCCATAATATGATTATTTAAGTGATTTATAAATATATTTATTCAAATTTAAACATTAAACTTTGGAAACGGAAATTCTATTTCGTTATAATTTCATTAAATTAATTGATAGTGTGCTCTTTGGGATTGTAACAGACTTATTTTGAGGAGCTATTTACCTCGTCAATTCGCTCCGCTCGTGTCCTGCTTTCCGCCGCAAATGAAATTCACTGAACACCAATTAAAATAAAAGTATAATGAAGTAATCTTTTTATCTGTTGCAAAGGCGCGTAAAAAGGATTTCCACTTTAAACGAAGTTCATTGAACTCACATGAGAATAAAAGTTTGGTGAAGTAATCAGGGCTAAAAAACGGCTGTGTTTTAAATTGCCATTCTGTTTTTACTGTACGTTTTAGAACTAAAATTTCTAAATTAAGATTGCGCCATGGCCATACAAACAATACTGATTTTTGCGCCGGGAATTTTCAGCAAAGCTCTGGAACAAGCTTCCAGTGTTGCGCCTGTTGTGATTACATCATCAATTAAAAGGAAATGTTTGTTGTGGTCTTTTCCAGTAAAAGAAACATCAAAAATGGTTTCGATTCCTTCTGTTCTTCCTAATAAGTTTTTCTTGGATTGCGTTTTTGAGTACACATTGCGGATCAGCAGCGAATCATTATAATCGATATTTAAACCAGAAGAAAGTGCTTTTCCAAAAGCAGTTACCTGATTGTATCCTCTTTCTTTTAACTTTTTTCGGTGTAATGGAACAGGAATAATTTCATCAACAGATTGTAGTGAGTCAATGTTCTTTAGATCTTCGGCGTACCATTCGCCAAGAATTGCCCCAATTTCCTCGTGTCCTTTGTATTTTAAATTATGGATAAGTTCTTGTACAATTCCTTTTTTATGAAAATAAAATAATGCCGAAGTATGGATTACAGGAATTCGTCCGTAAAATTTTTTGAAAGCATCATTCTTGGAATTTAAATGATGATTTGTCAGTGGAATATCGTGTCTGCAAACCGTACAAATTACATTTTCATTGGATAATAAAAAGGAGCTGCAACCGGAACAGACTTTTGGAAAAAAGAGATTTATAATGCTTTCAAACATGTAATCAGGGATTTATTTATAAAAATAGACAAATCAATGCTTCAATCTTTAACAATTTTCTTTTTTTTAAGTTCACTTTTTATATTTTTGCATTATTATGGCAAAACAAGAAGATTTATTTAAGAATGTAATTTCGCACGCAAAAGAATACGGATTTATTTTTCCGTCAAGCGAAATATACGATGGTTTAAGTGCGGTCTATGATTATGCACAAAACGGAGTAGAATTAAAAAAGAACATACGCGAATATTGGTGGAAAGCAATGGTTCAAATGAACGATAACATTGTAGGTCTTGACGCGGCAATATTGATGCACCCAACTACTTGGAAAGCATCAGGTCACGTAGATGCTTTTAACGATCCATTGATTGATAACAAAGATTCAAAAAGAAGATATAGAGCCGATGTTTTGATTGAAGATTATGCCGAAAAGCTAAATCAGAAAGCAATCAAAGAAATCGAAAAAGCACGTGCTCGTTTTGGAGATGCTTTTAACGAACAGGAATTTGTTACGACAAATGCCCGTGTCATGGAGTACAAAGCCAAAGAAAGAGAAATTCTGGAAAGAATGGCGCGTTCTTTAGGAAACGAAGATTTGGAAGATGTAAAAGCATTAATTGAAGAATTAGAAATTGCTTGTCCGGAATCAGGTTCCAGAAATTGGACCGAAGTGCGTCAATTCAACTTGATGTTTGGAACAAAACTTGGAGCTTCAGCTGATTCAGCGATGGATTTGTATTTACGTCCGGAAACGGCTCAGGGTATTTTTGTGAACTTCCTGAATGTTCAAAAATCAGGTCGAATGAAAGTTCCTTTTGGAATAGCACAAACCGGAAAAGCATTTAGAAATGAAATCGTTGCAAGACAATTTATTTTCCGTATGCGTGAGTTTGAACAAATGGAAATGCAATTTTTTGTGCGTCCAGGCGATGAAATGAAATGGTACGAACATTGGAAAGCGGCTAGACTTAGTTGGCATTTGTCCCTTGGTTTAGGAAAAGAAAATTACCGTTTTCACGATCACGAGAAATTGGCGCATTATGCGAATGCAGCTGCTGATATTGAGTTTAATTTCCCTTTTGGATTCAAAGAATTGGAAGGAATTCACTCTCGTACCGATTTTGATCTGAAAGCACACGAACAGTTTTCCGGCAGAAAATTACAATATTTTGATGCTGAATTGAATCAGAATTATGTTCCTTATGTAGTAGAAACTTCAGTAGGATTAGACAGGATGTTCTTGGCAGTTTTCGCGACTTCATTGAAGGAAGAAACGCTAAAAGATGGCTCCACAAGAATTGTTTTGAAATTACCTTCGGTTCTGGCTCCAACTAAAGCGGCAATTTTGCCATTGGTTAAAAAAGACGGATTACCAGAAATCGCGCATAAAATCATTGACGATTTACGTTGGGATTTTAATGTGGCGTATGATGAAAAAGATGCCGTAGGAAGACGTTACAGAAGACAAGATGCGCTTGGAACACCGTTTTGTATTACAGTAGATCATCAAACAATAGAAGATCAAACGGTAACGATTCGTCACAGAGATACAATGAAACAAGATCGTGTGGCTATTAAAGACTTAAAATCAATTATTGAAAATGAAGTTTCAATGAAAAACTGGTTGATGAAAATGTAATTAGTTGCGATTAATATTAAAAAAAAGCTTCTCGATTGAGAAGCTTTTTTGTTTAAAATCTGTAACCTAATGTTATTCCGCCTCGTCCTACTATTTCATTATCAGTATCGCTGCTATTAAATAAGTTTCTACCAACACCTGCATTTATTTCAAAAAGAAATCCTTTTTTGGTAATCCATTTAGAACCCAGACCAAAACCAAGTGCAAAATCGGTTCTGTTTTCGATGTTTGAATTGTATGGATCGTATGAATTATTGTTATAAACATAGCTATCATAAGAATTCAGCATCCCAAAACCTTCCACAAAAAAACCAGCCGCCGGTTTTTTACTGAAATAAAAACGATAGAAGGGAGTTAGGCTAAATTTGGTGTAAAATTGATCATCATAATTGAAAAATAATGATACTCCAACTCCGGATTCTTCGCTAAGTAATCGTTCGTAAGTGAATTCTCCGGCGCCTATCACCAATAAAAGTGCATTTCCTTTTAATTCATTTCTTTTAAAATCGACTGTTTCTTTTTCTTGGCTAAAACCAAATAGAGAAGAAGTTAGGCAAATTAATACAAATAGTTTTTTCATAATGTTGGTTTTTTTATAAAAGTAAGATAAATTTGTAAAAAAAGTATTTTTTACGTTTAATTTTTTGCTGGCTAATTTGCACAGAGTAATAATCAATCGATACCGTTAATTTTTATGTCAGTAATAAAATAAGTCCCAGCTTTTCTATTGGAAATTTTTTGTGATAATAACGAGATGTTTTTTAGGTATGGTTTACTAAATGAAATTTATTTTAACTGGTTAGAAAATAAAAAACAACGCTTTTTATCGGATATATTTGCACTTCATCTTAATGTGTTAACATTTGTTTAAAACATATTAACAACTTATGAGGAAAAAAGGTTAAATGATTATTTTTAAAATGTTGAATAAGATTCTTTTATTTGATTTTTCATGCTTTCGTATAATTAGTTTCCCTAAACCACGATAGTAATTTAATGATCTGAAGTATGTTTTGCTTTGAATATCAGATTTAATGCCTCATAATTTCAGGAAAAGCCATTGATGAATTACTCGTACATTATTATTGACGACAATCAAGAAGGTGTTCTAAAAACAAAAGGCATTGCTGATAGTTTTTCAGAGCTTACTTTTGTGGCGTCCGCAAATAATTACACTGATGGACTAAATCTTATTTTAGAACATATTCCTCTAATAGTTTTTCTCGAAATTGATCCTAATAATAAAGCCAGTAATTTGTCTTTGGCACTTATCAATGAACTGCACAGGTATTTAAAAGTTATCCCAAAAATTATTGTTACATCCAGCAATAAAGATTTAGCCTTTGATGCTATAAAATGTGAGGTTTTCGATTATTTCGTAAACCCACTGCTAAGAATTGATCTGGTAAAATTGATATTAAAATTAAATAAGTCAAAAGTTGAAAGTGAAGTAGATTTGAATGAACCTATAACTTTTGATGAAAAACCAACATTCCTCCCACAACCCGAAACGATAAGTCATGGACAATCGTTGACATTGTGTATTAAGTCTTATGGAGATTATCGTTATATTGATGCAAAAGACATTTGTTATCTGCGGGCGGATAATAATTCAACAGATATCTATCTCAACAATGGAGAAATGATTACTGCTTTTAAAACATTGAAACATTTTGAACGAGCATTGTCGTATCCATTTATTAGAATTCATAATAGTTACATTGTAAACCGTAATTATATTTCCAGAATTCATAGTGGAAATTCTCTCTGTTATATTAAAAATAGTCCTGAAAAACTTCCTTTTTCTAAATCATACAAGATCAATGTCGATCTCATTATCTCCGAGTTTGCTAACGGAAATTATTTAGAAATATAAAATCAGCCATGCACTCAAATTTGATATTCATCTACCACCAAACGGATGCATTCTACCATAAACGTCTTTTTTTGTAGGAAAAAATTAAGTTGTCTGTGTAGTTTTACAGAAGAATCACAGATTAATTGTGCTTCTAAATAAGATAAATCAAAACAACAACATAAAAAACCCAAATTATGAAAAAAGCAATTTTAACAATCGGATTATTCTCTTTAGTAATGGTATTAACTTCTTTTACTTCAAATGAAAAAATCACTTCAGTAACAAAAAAAGACAATAAAGCAGAGGTTTTTAAAATCGAAAATGTGAGATTGGAGCTTGCTGGAAGCGGATCAACAAGCGCTGGGAATAAAAAAGTAGATTAGTAAACTTCTCCTATAAGTTTAAAAGGCTATCAAAGAAATTTGACAGCCTTTTTTTATGGTACTAATTTTATTTTGTTATTTTTGATGAAATAAGAATCTCCTATTGAAATTAACTTCCTATATAGTAATTGTTTTAACATTCTTTTTTTTGGGTTGTAACCAAAAGAAAAGAGCGTCAGCTGTAAATGTGCGCTCACAAGACAGCCTTACTTCTTATTTAACTTTTGCTAATGATTTTGACTTGCCTACTCAGTTGCGAGAGCAATACGTACAAAAAGCATCAATAATTATTGCTGACCAAGAAAATGACTCGCTACACCGTGTGAATTTATTTAAAATCGCTAACCGGTATTACAACTTAGACAAATTTGAAGAGTATAAAAAAGCAGTGTTTGTAATACTCAAAAAATCTGAAGAAAAAAAGGATTTGTTTAGTCTTGCAAAGGGCTATACCTACTTAGGGGATTATTATTATTCTCAAGCGGTATCGGATAGTTCTTTTTTATTTTATGACAAAGCCGAGAAAATGTATCTCGAACTAGAAGACAAAACCAATCAAGCAAGAACGATTCTGAATAAAGCCAATCTTCAATATAACGTAAGTGATTTTTTGGGATCTGAAAAAGCCGCTTCTAAAGTTTTAAAAATTATAAATGATACAGATCAAAGTGAAGTGTTGTATCATGCTTATAATTTATTGGGATTAATCTATAACGAATTAGATGATTTTGATAATGCAATGACATACCATAACAAAGCCTTGGCGAGTATTGATGAAATAATTCCATCAGTTTTTCAGCCAAAGGCTACTTCTTATAATAATATTGGATTAGTTTATCAAAATAAAAAAGACTTTAAGAAAGCAAAATCTTTTTTTCAAAAAGGATTAGAAGAAGAGAATGTATTTAAAGACAAACCCTCACTGTATGCCATGCTGTTAGATAATTTAGCTTATACCAAATTTAAACTGAATGAGAAAAATGAATTGCCAGAGTTGTTTTTTAAGTCATTAAAAATCAGGGATAGTTTGCAGTTTACAGTTGGAGTTATTGCAAGTAAAATTAATTTATCAGTATATTTTATGTCTGAGAATGATAGTGTAAATGCAAGTAAGTATGCCAAACAAGCGCTTAAGTTATCACAAGAGACTAATAATTATCGTGATATTTTAAACTCGTTAAAGCAATTATCTGTAACAGAACCACAAAACGCGGCGATATATGCCAGAGAATACATTCTTGTCAATGAAAAACTCCAAAGATCAGACCGTAAAATAGGGAATAAATTCTCCCGTATAGAGTTTGAAACAGAGGAAATCAAAAGCGAAAATACGGACTTAGTTCAACAAAATAGAAATTTAGTATATATTTTTAGCGGATTAGCGATGATTGGTTTGTTTTCATTTGTCATTAGAACACAAAAAGCAAAAAACAGAGAATTGTTATTCAAGCAACAACAGCAGATTGCCAATGAAGAGATTTATAATTTAATGATTTCACAACAAAACACAATCGAAATAAATAGGATTAAGGAGAAAAAAAGAGTGGCGCAAGAATTGCATGATGGAGTTTTGGGCAGAATGTTTGGAGTACGAATTAACTTAGATAGTTTAAATAAAGTTGTTGATGAGACTGCTATTGAAAAAAGAAACAACTATTTAACAGAATTAAAAAATATTGAGCAGGATATTCGTGAGATTTCCCATGATCTTAATAGAGAAAAATCAGAATTAATTAATAACTTCGTCGCGATAATTGATAATTTATTTGAAGACCAAAAAAAGACTTATAAATCAAAACTCATTTCTAATATTGATTCTGCGATAAAATGGGAATTGGTGAGTAACCCGGTAAAAATTAATTTATATCGTATTTTGCAGGAAGCACTCCAAAATATTAATAAATATGCCAATGCAAATACCATTAAAATAGAACTGAAAAAAGAAGCGGATTACTTGATTTTAAAAATCACCGATGATGGCATTGGTTTTAATGTGAAAACAGCCAAAAAAGGAATTGGCCTGCAAAACATACTTTTTCGAGCCAAGGAATGCGATGGAGTTTTTGACATTAAATCGGCAAAAGGTAAAGGAACGATTATAACCGTTACAGCCCCAATACAATAGAAAATAAACCTACAATTTACACAAAAAATGGCGATTAATTTAGTTGATACATTAACAACGAAGAATAAAATTTTAATAGTTGACGACCATCCGTTCATTATTGAAGGTTACAAAAATGCAATTACCAGATATAATCCGGATGAATTTGAGTTTTTTATTACTCAAGCTAAAGATTGTCAATCAGCATACCAGATTATTACAAATCCAGATATTCCCGCATTTGACATCGCTTTTTTGGATATTAGCATGCCTCCTTTTGAAGAAAAAAATATTTATTCTGGGGAGGATTTAGCGAAGTTATTATCTGAATATATGCCAAACTGCAAAATCATTTTGCTAACCATGTATACGGAATTGCTGAAGATTAAAACAATTATCAATACGATAAACCCAAGTGCACTGGCTATAAAAAATGATTTAACATTTGACGAATTGCTTTTTGCTTTTGACAAAGTTATAAAGGATGAAAAGTATTACAGTCAATCCGTTCTAAAAATGTTAGCCCAATCGGAGGAAGATGCAATCGAAATCGATCAATTTGATAAACAAATTTTGTTTCATATATCAAAAGGTACTAAGTTGAATACTATTCCTCAATATATTCCAATTTCTTTGGGTGCAATAGAACAAAGAAAATTAAAACTAAAAGAATTATTAAAAATTGAAGACGGCAGTGACATTGACTTAATTCGAGAAGCTAAAAATAAAGGATTGCTTTTTTAAATTTCTTTTACAAAAAAACGACACTTATTAGGTGTCGTTTTTTGTTGTTCTAATGTATACTTTATTCACTCAAAGCATCCCAGCCACGTGCTTTTAACGCAATTTTGGTGTTGGCACGAGTAACTAAATGAATCCCTTCACTTTCCTGTGTCATGTGACCAATGATAGTGAAATTTGGATTGCCTTTGATTTTTTCAAAATCCTCCATAGCAATAGTGAAAAGCAATTCATAATCTTCCCCACCGTTTATCGCAACGGTTGTACTGTCGATATTGAATTCTTCACAAACAGAAATAAATTGAGGATCTATTGGTAATTTGTCCTCATATAGATTACAACCCACTTTGGACTGTTTGCATAAATGCATAATTTCCGATGACAATCCATCCGAGATGTCAATCATTGAAGTTGGTTTTATTTCTAAAGCATGCAATAAAGTACGGACATCTTTTCTGGCTTCCGGCTTCAATTGACGTTCGATTAAATACGTATACGCATCTAAATCTGGTTGTGAATTTGGGTTCACCTTAAAAACTTGCTTTTCTCTTTCTAAAACTTGCAGTCCCATGTAAGCAGCTCCAATATCTCCGGTAACTACTAATAAATCAGTTTGTTTCGCGCCGTTTCTATATACGATTTCATTTTCGTCGGCTTCACCAATAGCAGTTATGCTGATAATTAATCCTTTTTGAGATGAAGTCGTATCGCCGCCTATAACATCTACATTATATTCACGAGCTGCATGCGTAATTCCTGCAAACAATTCGTCTAGAGCTTCTAAAGGAAAACGATTGGAAACGGCTACAGAAACCGTAATTTGAGTTGGCTTGGCATTCATCGCGCATATGTCCGAAACATTTACCACAACTGCTTTATAGCCTAAATGTTTTAACGGCATGTAAGCCAAATCAAAATGCACACCTTCAATGAGTAAATCGGTAGAGATAACCACCTTTTTGTCTTTGAAATCCAAAACGGCTGCGTCATCCCCAATTCCCTTTAGAGTAGAAGGCTGATTAATTTCAAAGTTTTTTGTCAAATGGTCTATCAATCCAAATTCTCCTAATTGAGCTATGCTAGTACGTTGTGGGTTTTTATCTTCAATCATTATTTTAATTGTTTTGAGGTTGCAAATATACGAAGAAATATTCGCCTTGATTTGTACCAATTTTTATGAATTTTATTCGACCTTTAGAGTAATTAAATCATAAAAAATGAAGTCATTTGATATAGTTACGATAACAGTTAATCCTGCTTTGGACAAAAGTACTCACTTTAAAGGCTTAAAACCGGAACAAAAAATACGCTGTGATGAACCACTCTTTGATGCTGGTGGCGGCGGAATCAATGTGTCTAAGGCGATTTCCCGTTTAGGAGGAACCTCGTTAGCGGTATTTACTTCTGGCGGGCCAACAGGTAAAATGCTTGAAGAGTTGGTTGACAAGGAATCAATTGCTTATGAGGCTGTTACCGTTAAAAGTTGGACCAGAGAAAGTTTTGTTGCCGTGGATGATAATACTAATTCTCAATACCGATTTGGGTTTACGGGCGGAAGAATTTCCGAAGAAGAAAGCAATAGAGTATTGGAAACGATATCAACTTTAAACCCAAAATTCTTAGTAGCCAGCGGTAGTTTGAATCAAGGTTTGTCTACTGATTTTTATTCAAAAATTGCAGAAATTGCCAAAAAATCAAATGCAAAGTTAATTATCGATACCTCAGGCGAAGCATTAAAAAAAGCATTAGAAGTTGGTGTTTATATGATTAAACCTAATGTTGGTGAACTCGCAAAATTAATAGGCGTGGAGCGATTGGAACTGGAGGAAGTAAACGAAGCTGCCAAGCAAATCATTACAAATGGTGGCGCCGAAATTGTTGTCGTTTCCCTTGGTCCACAAGGCGCCGTTTTGGTTACAAAAGACTCTTGTGAGTTTGTTCCTGCTCCCAATGTTGCCAAAAAAAGTACAGTAGGTGCCGGCGACAGTATGGTGGGTGGGATAGTTTGGGCACTTTCGCAAAATAAAAATCTTAAAGAAGTTATCCGTTGGGGAGTGGCTTGCGGCTCGGCAGCAACAATGAATGAAGGAACTCAATTGTTTAAATATGAAGATGCTAAACGATTATTTGATTGGTTGAAGGGTAAATAAAAACAAAAAAAACCTGATAATTTTTACATCGTCAGGTTTCATCTATAGTTTTAAATTACCTCGCCAGTTCGCTTTGCTCGAGTCAGAATTTACAATAATTTTTAATCATTCAACTTCAAAACAGCCATAAACGCTTCTTGTGGAATTTCAACATTTCCAACGAGTCTCATTCGTTTTTTACCTTTTTTCTGTTTTTCCAATAATTTACGTTTACGGGAAATATCACCACCATAACATTTGGCGGTAACGTCTTTACGTAACGCTTTTATCGTCTCACGAGAAATCACTTTTACCCCAATCGCCGCTTGAACAGGAATATCAAATTGCTGGCGTGGGATTAATTCTTTCAGTTTTTCACACATTTTTTTACCAATGTGATATGCATTGTCGGCATGCATCAACGATGATAAAGCATCAACAATCGTAGCGTTCAACAAAATGTCCACTTTAACCAAATTACTAGTTCGCATCCCAATTGGAGTATAATCAAACGAGGCATATCCTTTAGAAACGGTTTTCAAACGGTCGTAAAAGTCAAATACAATCTCTGCCAAAGGCATGTCAAAAGTCAACTCTACACGTTCCGTAGTCAAATACGTCTGATTGGTAATCAACCCACGCTTTTCGATACATAAACTCATTACATTTCCGACGTAATCGGATTTGGTAATGATAGTTGCCTTAATAAAAGGCTCTTCAACATGGTCTAAACGAGAAGGCTCCGGCAAGTCCGAAGGGTTGTTTACGATAAGCGGCGTTGTAGGATCTTTTTTGGTGTAAGCCAAATACGAAACGTTGGGAACGGTAGTAATTACAGTCATGTTAAACTCTCTCTCCAAACGCTCTTGGATAATTTCCATGTGCAACATTCCTAAGAATCCACAACGGAAACCAAATCCCAAAGCTGCAGAACTTTCCGGTAAAAACACCAACGAAGCATCATTCAACTGTAGTTTTTCCATAGAGTTTCTCAACTCTTCATAATCTTCGGTATCCACAGGATATATACCCGCAAAAACCATTGGTTTCACATCTTCAAAACCCTTTATTATATTTGTTGTTGGCGTTTTCGCATCCGTCAACGTATCTCCTACTTTTACTTCTTTTGCTTCTTTAATTCCAGAAATTAAATATCCGACATCGCCTGCTGAAATGACTTGTTTTGGAACTTGGTTTAATTTTAAAGTACCTATCTCATCCGCAAAATATTCATTGCCCGTAGCCATGAATTTAATCTTCTGACCTTTTTTAATCTGTCCGTTTTTTACACGAAAAATAACTTCGATTCCTCGAAATGGATTGTAATGCGAGTCAAAAATTAATGCTTGTAACGGCTCGTCAACACTTCCTGATGGTGGCGGAATTTTTTCGATGATAGCAGCCAAAATATTTTCTACACCAAAACCAGTTTTACCTGAAGCGTGAATAATATCCTCCAATTTACAGCCAAGTAAATCAATAATATCGTCACTTACTTCCTCCGGATTAGCACTTGGTAAATCCACTTTATTCAAAACCGGAATAATTTCCAAGTCGTTTTCCAAAGCCAAATATAAATTCGAAATGGTTTGTGCCTGAATACTTTGCGCTGCATCTACAATCAAAAGTGCGCCTTCACAAGCTGCAATCGAACGAGAAACTTCATACGAAAAATCTACGTGTCCCGGAGTGTCAATCAAATTCAGGATGTATTCTTGCCCTTTATAGGTGTATTCCATCTGAATCGCGTGACTTTTTATAGTAATCCCACGTTCACGCTCCAAGTCCATGTTATCGAGTAATTGCGCCTTTTCCTCACGAGCAGTAACGGTTTGTGTAGCACCTAATAATCGGTCAGCAAGTGTACTTTTTCCGTGATCAATATGTGCAATAATGCAAAAATTACGTATGTGTTTCATATCTTAATAATATTATTTTTTGAAAATATGAAATGCCTAACATATCATCTTCTTTTATATATCTGTCCAGGCCCTTCTAAGCCCTACTTTAAGTTTGCAAATATAAAGTAAACTTTTCATAATTTCTTTAAATATTTTACCGTCCAAAAGAAGGTTTTTACAAGAATACAAAAATGTTAAATAGCTGTTTTACAATTATTATTAGCTGTACTTTTGTTTAAATAAAAGAAAGAAAAAGGTACTGTGGATTACGATAAAATCAAAGAAAAATTAGAAATTCTGGCAGACGCAGCAAAATATGATGTGTCGTGTTCCTCAAGTGGCGGGAATCGAAAAAACACCAATAAAGGACTTGGCGATTCGTCGGCTTCTGGAATTTGTCATACTTACACCGAAGATGGACGATGTGTTTCATTGCTCAAAATTCTATTGACTAATTTTTGTATTTACGATTGTGCTTATTGTGTCACTCGAAAAAGTAATGACATTCAGCGCGCCGCTTTTACCGTAGAAGAAGTGGTTGATTTAACCATCAATTTTTACCGAAGAAATTATATTGAAGGTCTTTTTTTAAGTTCAGGAATTTTCAAAAATGCCGATTACACGATGGAGCGTTTGGTTCGAGTAGCCAAAAAATTAAGGCTGGAACACAATTTTAATGGCTATATCCACCTGAAAAGTATTCCTGGAGCTTCTGATGAAATAATGCGTGAAGCCGGATTATACGCAGATAGGTTGAGTATGAATTTAGAAATTCCTACTGAATCTGGATTGAAATTGTTGGCGCCAGATAAAAATCATCAGGACATGATTAAGCCGATGCGTTTTGTAAAAAATGAACTCATTCAATACAAAGAAGAAAAGAAAAAATTCAAAAGCACACCAAAATTTGCACCAGCTGGACAAAGCACACAAGTAATTGTTGGGGCAACGCAAGAAAACGATTTTCAAATCATTCAGGTTGCCGATCATTTTTACAATAATTTTAACCTAAAACGAGTCTATTATTCTGGTTATGTTCCAGTTTCCAATGACGCACGATTGCCAGCCATTGGTGCTCAAGTTCCTTTGGTCCGTGAAAACAGATTGTATCAAGCCGATTGGCTGATGCGTTTTTATGGCTTTAAAGCCAATGAAATTCTTGAAAAAAACAATCCATTTCTCGATTTAGAAGTCGATCCTAAAATGGGATGGGCTCTCCGGAACATCACGCAATTTCCAGTAATTATTCAAAATGCGCAGCTAGAAATGATTCTTCGTGTTCCTGGAATCGGAGTAAAATCGGCACACAAAATTGTTCATGCCAGACGATTCCAAAATCTAACCATGGAACATCTAAAAAAAATTGGTGTATCGATAAACCGAGCAAAATATTTCATATCCGTAAGCAACGAAAATACCCATTTAAAATTTTTGAATGCCCTGAATTTAAAGGAAATTATTCTCAGTGATATGAAATCAAAATTTGAGAAACCGTTTGATAATCAATTATCATTACTCAATGACACAACTTTCCTACGATAATACTTTTGAGGGTTTAGTAACTGCCGTTTTTGAAATCTATGAATTCAAATATTTAAACCCAAAAATCAGTAAAAAAGACGATTTACAGCACAACTTATTTGTTGAAAAAATAGAAATCAGTACCGATATTTCTAAATCCGATCGGGTTATTAAAAAGCTTAACGCGCAAATTGGGAGTGATGGTGTTCGCTGTATCATTTACGCCTTTCTGTCTGAAAAAATTGGTGTTGAAGATGTGATTTTTGATGTGATAAATTATGCGGTTCAAAATCCTACCATAAATATTATGAAGGATTTTGCAAATGAAAGTGTATTGCAAATTTCTCAACTAACCAAAAATGTGGGGCGTGAAAAGCACCGAATGGAAGCATTCATTAGATTCGAACAATTGAAAGACGGTATCTACTTTGCGAAAATTGATCCCGATTTTGATGTGTTGACCTTGATCATCAGACATTTTAAAAATCGTTACCAAGATCAGAAATGGATTATTTATGATTTACGACGTAAATATGGTGTATATTACGATTTAAAAGATGCCGAAGTTGTGATGATGGATTTAGATATTAAATCATTAGATGATAAAAACAATCAAGTTTTTTCGGACACAGAAATTAATTATCAAAAACTGTGGTGGGAGTATTTTGATCATACCAATATAAAAGAACGAAAAAACACCAAGCTTCACATACAGCATGTTCCAAAACGATATTGGAAATACCTAACCGAAAAGAAAATGTTTTAGACTTACAAACATTTCCGTATTTTTGCAAAAAAAATTCCCTTGATAAAAATTGGCAACATAGAATTACCAGATTTCCCGCTACTTCTTGCACCTATGGAAGATGTGAGCGATCCGCCGTTTCGTAGATTGTGTAAAATGCATGGTGCCGATATGATGTATTCGGAATTTATTTCTTCTGAAGGATTGATTCGTGACGCGATCAAAAGCCGAATGAAATTAGATATTTTTGATTACGAACGTCCAGTTGGAATCCAGATTTTTGGTGGTGATGAGGAAGCCATGGCGATGTCCTCAAAGATTGTGTCTACTGTAAATCCCGATATAATTGATATTAATTTTGGTTGCCCTGTCAAAAAAGTCGTTTGTAAAGGTGCCGGAGCCGGAGTTCTCAAAGATGTCGATTTGATGATTCGTCTGACTAAGGCTGTTATTAACAGTACTCATTTGCCAGTTACTGTAAAAACGCGTTTGGGTTGGGACGATAATTCTATTAATATTGATGAGGTTGCAGAGCGTCTGCAAGATATTGGTGTTGCCGCTTTGAGCATACACGCCAGAACTCGTGCCCAAATGTACAAAGGCCATTCCGACTGGTCGCACATTGCGCGAGTAAAAAATAATCCTAGAATAACGATGCCTATTTTTGGTAATGGCGACATTGACTCTCCTGAAAAAGCATTACAATATAAAAATGAATACGGTATTGACGGAATCATGATTGGTCGTGCTGCGATTGGTTATCCTTGGATTTTTGAAGAAATCAAACATTATTTCAAAACAGGAGAACATTTAGCTAAACCCACCGTTATTGATCGAGTCGAAGCAGTGCGAAATCACCTCAATTGGGCCATGGAATGGAAAGGGGAGCGACTAGGAATTGTTGAAACGCGTCCTCATTACACCAATTATTTCAAAGGAATTCATTCTTTTAAAACGCACAAGCAACAATTGGTAACCCTAGACCGACCGGAAGAGTTGTTTGCCGCTTTGAGTGAAATTGAAGAAACGTATGCGGGTTATGAGGTTGTTTAGCTGATGACTTTAAACACGAATCCCACTAAGTTGCACAAATTGATTCGTGTAAATTGGTGGAATTCGTGTTTTATTTTAAAGCGGAAATCTTATTCCAACAACTTTTTACTCACGCGGCTACTCGCAATCAGCGAAGCAATAAAGCCTAGCGTAACAATTGTTCCCATAACAATCAGTACATTTTCAAGCGAGAAGACAACGGGATACGCCAGCGTAGGAGTAATCATAATTAGTTGAAAATACTCTTGTAGTAAAACAATGATAATTCCTAAAGACAAGCCAATAATTCCACCAAAAACACTTAGTAATGTGCCTTGAAGCAGAAATATTTTTCGCAAATCTTTGATTTCGGTTCCTAGATTAAAAAGGGTTTTTAGGTTTCCTTTTTTGTCCAAAATCATCATAATTAACGCTCCAATCAAGTTGAATAGCGCCACAACAATCACCAACGTAAAGATCAAATACACGGCAATATTCTCGGTATTCAACATTTTATAAAGCGATTCGTTGAGTTGCGCCCTGTTTTTTACGGTGATTTTATTGTTGAAAATAGTTCTAAGTTGGTCTGTAATTACACTTTCGTCAGCATCGATTTTCGTCTTGATTTCAATCCCCGAAACCTGATTGGTTTTGTATTCCAATAATTCTTGCGCTAAACCTAAATCGGCAAAAACATATTTCGAATCTAAATCTTCGCTGATGGCATAAATCCCAACAGGAATTAAATCCGTTTTATTAAAAGCTTGTTCCGGATTTTCAATAGCGCCTTTTCCAGGTCTTGGAACTAAAACTTCCAATTGACGATTAAAATCCAATAATCCCATCGAGAATTTCTCGGCAATTCCGTAACCAACTACCACCTGATACGTATCTGGTTTAAGCCATTGTCCGTTAAAAAGTTTCTTTTCAATAGCATTTACTTTGCTAAAATTAGAATCAACACCTTTTAAGTACGTAACTTCTTGTTTTCCGTCAAAAGTGAATAAAACACGTTCTTCAATTATTTTAGTATACGAAGACAATCCATCAATTTTATTGATTTGGCTTTCCTGATTTGGAGATATCAAAAAGGATTTTCCTAAAGTACTGCTTATTTTCAGATCGGGATCAATGTCATTTGTAAACGAAAGACTAAAAACTTTCAACCCACTAAAAACAGATAAAACCACAAACAAAGCCATGGCACCAACAATGATTCCCATGCTGGCAATCCGATTGATGATATTGATAGCATTATTTTTACTATTGCTAAGAATGTAGCGTTTGGCTATGTAAAGGGGGAAATTCAAATTTTATTGAAATCTGCGTTTGTCCAAAAGATCTCTATTTTCTATAGGATTATCTCTATTCGCTAAGGCATTATCAATCTTTTCAATGTAATCCAAAGAGTCATCAATAAAGAAAACCAAATTGGGAACTTTTCTCAATTGTAAACGTACGCGTTGCGATAAATCATGCTTAATGTTTTTAGCATTGGACTTAACCGCCTCTAAAATTTCTTTGGCTTTGTCTTGAGGGAAAACACTTAAATGAACCGTAGCCACTGATAAATCTGTAGTAACCGTAACCTTGGATACCGAAATGACTAAATTTGCCACTCCGTTTTTTCTCACTTCACCTTGCAGAATATCAACCAAATCTTTTTGGATAACCCCACCTATTTTTTTCTGTCTATTTGTTTCCATGCTGCAAAAATACTACTTTTAAGTTTTATCCCGAAGTTTAGGGACAAATTTTAAAAGTAACTTGTTAATACTTGTATTTTTAGGAGCTATTTCCTGCTGTTCACTGTATCTTTTCTTAAGGTGATGAAAAAATGCACCTTATGAAAAGGATGCCGTTTCCATCAGGGCTAGGGGATTTGGGAAATTAGAACGATAATTCGAAATCAGAAATCTAAAATCGTAATGTATAAAAAACGTCAATTTGGAACATAAAATAAATCCAGTTTCGGCTCCCTCTCCTGAGGGTAGGGCTGGTGAAAGTAGACCTTCATTCTCTATATACGACGCATCGGCCGGTTCCGGAAAAACGTATGCGCTTGTTAAAGAATACCTGAAAATTATCCTTGTCGCGCCCAAAAATGATGCCTACCGCAATATTCTCGCCATTACGTTTACCAACAAAGCGGTACACGAAATGAAAAGCCGAATCGTAGGTAGTTTATCCGAATTTGCCAAAGATGAACCCAGCGGTAAAGCGCAGGACTTAATGCAGGATTTGGTGAACGGAAAACGGAAAGAAAATAATCCTGAAGAATGGAGTGAGGAACCAATAGGACTTTCTATTATCCAAATCAAAACCAAATCACAGCAAATTATCAAGCACATTATTCATAATTATGCCGCTTTTGATATTTCGACCATTGATAAATTTACGCATAAAGTCATTCGGGCTTTTGCGCACGATCTAAATTTACCAATGACTTTTGAAGTCACTTTGGATACTGAAAATTTATTAATTGAAGCCGTTGATGCCATCATCGCGCAAGCCGGAGAAGATGAAACATTAACAAAATTGTTAATAGATTTCACGATGGAAAAAACCGATGATGATAAGTCGTGGGACATTTCCCGTGAAATTCTCGAAACCGGTCGCTTGGTTTTAAACGAAAATAATCGAAACGAAATCACCCATTTTCAAGATAAATCCATCGCTGAGTTTGTCGAAATTAAAGTCAAATTAACTCAAGCCTGCAAAGATTTAGAAAAGCAAACCATTGTTTTTGCAGAAGAAGCCTTGACTTTAATTGATAAAAACGGGATTGATGTAAAATCTTTTTCCAGAGGCACTTTTCCAAATCATATCAATAGTATTCAGCAAGGGAAATTCAATCCTAAGAATAAAACTTTTCACGAGTTTGATGATATAGTAATAAATAAAACAGCCAAAGATCGAGCGATTATTGAGAAGTTGATTCCTGAATTTTTGCAGATTCTTACTAAAGTTTATTCAGCTTTTGAAAAGATAAATTTTTATAAAGCATTTCTCAAAAACATTACGCCTTTGTCATTACTAAATACCGTCAGTAATGAATTGGCTAAAATTCAGGAGGAACAAAATGTGCTTTCCATTTCAGAATTTAATGCGATTATCCATCGCGAAATTCAAAATCAACCGGCTCCTTTTATATACGAACGATTGGGCGAGCGTTACCGTCATTTTTTTATTGATGAATTTCAGGACACTTCCGAAATGCAATGGCAAAATTTAATTCCGTTAATCGATAATGCGCTTTCAGGCCAAGATGATTATGGCGTAAAAGGAACTTTGATGATCGTGGGCGATCCAAAACAATCCATTTACAGATGGCGCGGTGGAAAAGCGGAACAGTTTATTGAATTGAGTAAAGACCAAAATCCGTTCAATAATCCAGATAAAAGACTCGAACATTTAGACAAAAATTACCGCTCTTATTCCAAGATAATCGAATTCAATAATGATTTTTTTAAACTGTTGTCCAATGAATTTGAACATTTGGATTATAAAGATTTATACGAAAATCACAGCCATCAAAAAACCAACGATAAAACCGGTGGTTACGTAAATATTTCGTTCATTCCAAAAATAGAAACTTCGGAAGAAGATGAAGAAGCTCTAGATAAAACTGATTTGTATGTTTTAGCAACATTAAATACGATTCAAAAAGTACTACAACAAGGCTTTCAATACAAAGATATTGTGATTCTGACACGGAAACGAAGCCAAGGAATTGCGATTGCGAATTATCTGACCGAGCAAGGAATTCCACTTTTGTCATCGGAAACCTTGATGATTCAAAATGCCACCGAAGTTCGGTTGATTATTCATTTATTAAAGTACCTTAAAAACAGTTCTGATTTGGAATCTAAAGCAAATTTTCTTCAATATTTAGCTCAAAACAGTCAGGATAAATTACCAATTCATGATTTTATTGCTCAAGGAATGGCATTATTTCAGGAAACTGATTTCGAAAAGTGGTTGATGAGTTTTGATGTGGAATTGTCTTTTGAAAACATTCGAAAAAAATCATTGTATGAAGCAGTTGAAACTATAATAGCAAAGTTCCTCTCCCCAGTCCTCTCCAAAGTAAAGGGTGACGTAGTAGTTGATCAGATGGATAAAGCCCGTCTTGTTGAATCAAATAAATTTGGATACATGACGGGCGGAAATTATTCTCACCTTTCAATCGATAAGGCTAAAGCAATGAGGAAAGAACAAACACATGCTGAAAAAATTCTTTGGATGGATCTTAAATCTAAATCATTAGAAAATTATAAATTCAGGCAGCAACATCTCATTGATGATTTTATTGTTGATTTTGTCTGTTTGTCAAAAAAACTCGTTGTTGAAGTAGATGGCGAATACCATTTTACTAAAGAGCAAATTCAATTTGATAAAAATAGAACAAACACTTTAAAAAAATTAGGGTATAAAGTCATTCGATTTACAAATGAGCAAGTTGTAAAGAGTATTTCAGATGTTTTGGAAGAAATAAAAAAGGAGCTAGTGAGTCAAGAAACCTATCTAGAAACTATTGCTCCCGTTTCGTCTCCCTTCCCTTCGGGGAGGGTTGGGGAGGGGAATGCTTACGTTCAATATTTTCTAGACATTGTTTTAGAACGAGATATTCGAAACCAAGCAGGAATCGCTGATTTCTTGAATTTCTGGGATAAAAACGCGGAGAAATTTAGTATTCCTTCGCCGGAAGGGACTAATGCCGTTCGGATTATGACGATTCATAAATCGAAAGGATTGGAATTTCCAGTCGTGATTTTTCCTTTTGCCGAGGAGGATTACAACAGAAAGCCAAAAGATAAATTATGGCTGAATGCGGAAGAACAGGATTTCGGATTGCCAAAGGTTTTAATTGACAACAGCAGTGCGGTAGAAGGATTTGGCGAGGAAGCTGCGGAGGTTTACAATCAAAAGAAACAGGAAGAATTATTGGATAATGTCAATGTTTTGTATGTGGCTTTGACAAGAGCTGAAGAGCAGTTGTATGTAATTTCGAATATGAATTTATCCAATAAAGGTGAAATCCCAAAGAATAATATGTGCAGCTTTTTCATTAATTATTTGGAAAGCAAAAGTGAATTTGTTAAAGATAAATTGGAATATGAATTTGGAAATGCGACGAAGTTGTCTGTAGCAAAACAACACGTCGATTCTTCAAAAACGATTCCTCTCGTGTCTGAAATTCTAAATCCAAAGAATATAAAAATTGCGCAGCGAGAGGCATTAATGTGGGGAACTCATCAACAGGAAGCCATTGAATATGGAAATGTAATTCACGAAATTTTATCTTTTGTGAAAACGAAAAACGATATTGAATTGGCAATTACAAAGTCTATTGAAAACGGATTGATAACTTTTGGTCAAAAAGAAATAGTTTTGAAAACAATTCGGGAAATTGTTAATCACAGTGAATTAGAAATTTGTTTTGCCGAAGGGAATGAAGTTTTGAATGAACAAACTATTATTCAAAAACAAGGTAAAACCATCAAGCCGGATCGTATGGTTTTAACAAAAAACAAAGAAGTGTTGCTGCTGGATTATAAAACGGGAATACACAATGTGAAATACCAACAGCAATTGGAAAATTATCAAACAGCAATTGAGCTAATGGGTTTTAAAGTGACAAAAAAAGCACTAATTTACATCGGAAAAGAAATCGATGTAGTAAATTTGTAACCGAAATAATGAATTATTCCCAAAATTGAACTTTAACAAACAGCAAAAATGTACGGAAAAATAAAAGAACATCTTCAAGCAGAATTACAAACCATTGAAGATAACGGAATTTTCAAAAAAGAAAGAATTATAACTTCACCTCAAGGAGCAGAAATCACTATTTCTACAGGAGAAACTGTTTTAAATTTTTGTTCCAATAATTATCTTGGATTATCATCGCACCCAGAAGTGATTCAGGCTGCTAAAGACGCTTTGGATACTCATGGCTTCGGAATGTCATCGGTTCGTTTTATCTGCGGAACTCAGGATATTCACAAAACATTGGAGAAAAAGATTTCTGAATTTTACGGAACCGAAAATACTATTCTTTATGCTGCAGCTTTTGATGCTAATGGTGGAGTTTTCGAACCTTTATTAGGAGAAAATGATGCTATAATTTCAGATAGTTTAAATCACGCTTCCATTATAGACGGTGTTCGTTTGTGTAAAGCTGCTAGATATCGTTATGAAAATAGCAATATGGAAGATTTGGAACAACAATTAATCAAAGCTACTGAAGTTGGAACTCGTTTTAAATTAATTGTTACCGATGGCGTTTTCTCTATGGATGGTGTTGTAGCTCCGTTGGATAAAATTTGTGATTTGGCCGATAAATATGACGCGATGGTTATGGTAGACGAATGCCATGCTGCCGGATTTATTGGAGCAACTGGAAAAGGAACGCTCGAGGCAAAAGGTGTAATGGGAAGAGTCGACATCATTACAGGAACATTAGGAAAAGCGCTTGGAGGAGCCATGGGAGGTTACACGACTGCAAAAAAAGAAATTATCGAAATATTGCGTCAGCGATCCAGACCGTATTTGTTTTCTAATTCTTTGGCGCCTGCTATTGTTGGAGCATCTATAAAAGTTTTTGAAATATTAGAGAGAGATACTGTTTTACGGGATCAATTGGAATGGAATACTAATTATTTCAAAAAGGGAATGAAAAAAGCAGGTTTTGATATTGTTGAAGGTGATTCAGCAATTGTTCCGGTAATGCTTTATGATGCAAAATTGTCCCAGACGATGTCAAATGAGCTGTTAAAAAGAGGTATTTTTGTTGTAGGTTTCTTTTTTCCTGTTGTCCCTAAGGATAAAGCAAGAATTAGAGTACAACTGTCTGCAGCCCACACAATAGCGCATTTGGATAAAGCAATTAACGCATTTATTGAGGTTGGAAGAATGTTAAATGTTGTATAATTCCCACTTTTAGAAATGATTGTAGGTTTTTTTTAACAATTCATTTTGTAGTTTAAAATTTACGTACTACTTTTGTATGTAATTAACTAAATTGTAATTAAAAAAATTAAGTATGAAACATCTTAACAAAATTTTAGTTGCTGTGATGATGGTGATGGGTTTAAGCTCTCACGCACAAGACAGTAACAATCCTTGGGCTATCTCTTTTGGAGTTAATGCCGTTGACACTAGAACTAGTGCTGGTGGAGGACATAATTGGCTAGATCGCCATTTTTCTCAACCATTTGCTGTTAAAGACAATTGGAATATTCTTCCTTCAGTATCGTACCTTAGTGTATCTAGATTCGTTGGTGAAAATTTTTCTTTCGGTTTATCTGGATCTGTGAATAAAATTGATAGCTACGTAAAATTTGCACCTGGAACTATTGGAAGCGATTCTCGTGGATATAAAGTATCTGATCCTGGAGATTTGATGTACTATGGTGTTGATGCAACTATCAAATATAGTTTTATGAACTTAATTAGTTCTAAAGTAATTGATCCCTCTTTATCTATTGGTGGAGGATATACTTTCTTTGGTGATAGTAGCTACGGAACTTTAAACCCAGGCGCTGGTTTGACATTTTGGTTTACTGATAATGTAGGTTTAGAACTTGCAACAAGGTATAAAAAATCTTTTGGAGATAGAGAAGATGCAGCTGGTGTTCCAGATGCTCCATCACACTTCCAACATTCAGCAGGTCTTATCTTCAAATTTGGTGGTAAAGATACTGATGGTGACGGAATTTATGACAAAGATGATGCTTGTCCTGAAGTTGCTGGTTTAAAAGAATTCAACGGTTGTCCTGATACTGATGGAGACGGAATTCAAGATAGTGCTGACGAATGTCCAAATGATTTTGGTTTAGCTGCATTAAACGGATGTCCTGATACTGATGGAGATGGAATTGCTGATAAAAATGATGCATGTCCTACTGTTTCTGGTTTAGCTGCATTAAACGGCTGTCCTGATGCTGACGGTGATGGAATTGCTGACAAAGATGACAAATGTCCTACTGTTGCGGGTCCTAAAGAAAATGCTGGATGTCCATGGCCAGACACTGACGGAGATGGTGTTCTAGATAAAGATGATAAATGTATCGATGTTAGAGGTACTGTTGCTAATCAAGGTTGTCCAGAAGTTTCAGAAGAAGTGATAATGAAATTAAATGAGTATAGTAGAACAATTTTATTTGATTCTGGAAAATCTACTTTCAAAAATCAAAGTTATACAATTTTACAATCAATCACTGCAATCTTAAAAGAATATCCTTATTCAAGATTCTTAATTGAAGGGCATACTGATAGTGATGGAAGTAATGAGCTGAATCAAACTTTATCTATGAATAGAGCTCACGCGGTTGAAAATTATTTGATTGAAAATGGAATTAATGCTGATAGATTACAGCATACAGGTTTTGGTGAGACTAAACCAATTGCAACTAATAAAACTGCAAAAGGAAAAGCAATGAACAGAAGAACTGAAATTTCTGTAATAAAAGAATAAATTTTTATAAAATATTTATGGAAAACGCCTCGATTTATCGGGGCGTTTTTTTTATTTTTATAAAATGACAAATACTTCCTTTCTTGACAAAATAGCTTCGATTTTAATTGAAAATCATTCAGACAATCTTTCCAGTATAATTGTAGTTTTACCAAACAAAAGAGCTAAAATATTCCTGATTGAAGCGTTAAAAAATCAAGTCAAAATAAATATATTTTCTCCAGAAATTATAAGTATCGAAGATTTTGTTCAAAATATAGCTGGAATCCGAGCAGTAGATCCAATAGAGTTATTATTTGAATTTTACGAAGTCTACTTATCTATCACTGATAAAGCAAATCAACAATCCTTTGAGTTATTTGCCAATTGGGCCAAAACATTATTACAGGACTTCAATGAAATTGACCGTTATTTATTAGAACCGTCGCATGTTCTTTCGTATCTGAAAGATATTGAAGATATAAAAAAATGGGGAATTGAAGTTGAAAACAAAACGGTATTATTAGAGAAATATATTGATTTTTGGAAATTACTACCCAATTACTATCAATCTCTGTACACTCATTTACTGAATAAAGGAATTGGGTATCAAGGCTTGATTTATCGCGAGGCAGTAAATAACTTAAATCATTTTTCAAATACCGTACAAGACAAACAGTTTCTATTTGCTGGTTTTAATGCGTTGAATGCAGCCGAAGAAAAAATAATCCAACATCTTATCGCTTCTGATCAGGCCAAAATATATTGGGATGTAGACCAAACCTTTCTCAATGATCCGTACCACGATGCAGGATTGTTTGTGCGACGTTTTAAGGAGAGTTGGAAACATTATAAATTGCATCCGTTTGAGTGGATTGTAAATGATTTTTCGCAGATTAAAAACATTCAGGTTATTGGTACACCAAAATCAATTGGCCAAGCCAAAATCGCGGGAAGTATTATCGAAAACGTCATCAATGGAAATCCGGAAGGGAAATTAGATAAAGTGGCGATAGTACTTGGTGAAGAAAATCTTTTAATACCGCTTTTATATTCGTTACCGTCAAGTGTTGGCGCTTTGAATATTACAATGGGGTATTCAAGCAAAAACAATCCAGCCCAAATTTTAATTGCCAAATTATTCAAAATGCACACGAATGCGTTATCAAGAAATGCAAAAAGTTATGTGTTGTATTACAAAGATGTTTTGGATATATTGACGCATCCATTGGTGGAGCCTTATGCAAATACAAATATACTGGTTAAGATCATTAATCAAAACAATTACACATTTATCACCCATCATAAATTGATGGAATTGAATGTAGTTCCAAGCGAATTGTTTCTGTTGTTGTTCCAAAAATGGGAAAATGTTTCGATTCCGGTATTACAGACGATTTCTAAATTATTGCAAACGATAAAAGAAAATTTAAGTAACGATAACGAGGAAGAAAAAATTACGAAAGCTTTTGTTTTCGCTATCTTCAAAGTCATCAATAAACTAATTAATTATTATTCGAAGCACCTGCATATTGATAAAATAGAAACGCTTTATGCAATATATAAACAAGTGATCGATTTAGCCGAAGTTTCTTTTGAAGGCGAACCGTTAAATGGTTTGCAGATCATGGGAGTGTTAGAAAGTCGTGTTTTGGATTTTGACACTGTTATCGTCACCTCGATGAATGAAGGCAAATTTCCGGCGGGGAAATCGCAAAATTCGTTTATTCCGTATGATGTGAAACGCGAATTAGGATTGCCCACATTCAAAGAAAAAGATGCGATTTACACGTATCACTTTTATCATTTACTACAAAGAGCAAAGAACATTTATTTACTGTATAACACCGAAAGTGAAGGTTTGGATGCTGGTGAAAAAAGCCGATTCATTACGCAACTGGAAGTCGAAAAGCAAAAAAATCATACTTTATCACACGAAATTTACAATGCAGTTTTACCCGAAACAGCCTATCAACCGATGGTCATTCCAAAATCGGAACGTGTAATGCTGCGATTGAAAGAAATTGCTGAAAAAGGTTTTTCTCCATCTGCATTGACGAGTTATATTCGGAATCCGATTCAGTTTTATTTCCAGAAGATTTTGCGCATCAGCGAAGTCGAAGAAGTCGAGGAAAATATTGCCCTGAATACGCTAGGAACCATTATCCACGAAACGTTGAAGGTTTTATACGAGCCATTCGTTGGTAAATTCATTTCGGAAAGTGATATTTTAAATTGTTTCAAACAAATAGACGCTGAGGTTTTGAAACAATTCAAATTGGTTTACAAAGAAGGCGAAATCAAAAAAGGTCGAAATTTGTTGGCGTTTGAAGTAGCAAAACGAAATATTTCTAATTTCTTAAAAGTAGAATTAGAAAGCATTAAAAACGGTGATGCAATAAAAATAATTGCTTTGGAAAAAACTTTTGGAAGAACTTTAAATCATCCTAATTTGCCTTTTCCGGTATTGATAAAGGGAAATGTAGATCGAATAGAAGAGCGCAACGGAATTATTCGAATTATCGATTATAAAACCGGAAAAGTAGAAAAAGCAAGCGTCACGTTGAAATTCTGGAAAGGATTAACCGAAGATATTAAAAGCGATAAAATCATTCAGGTGCTCGCGTATGCTTTCATGTATGAGCACGAAGCAAAAGGAAAGCCAATTGAAGCCGGAATTATCTCTTTTAAGAATTTAAAAGCTGGTTTTCTGCCGTTCAATTTTAAAGAAGACAAAGAGATAAATTCAATTATAAATGAAGAAATTTTGAGTAATTATTTAGAACAAATGGTTCTTTTATTAAGCGAAATTTTAGATGTGAACATTCCTTTCGAAGAGAAAATAATTTAAATAGAATTCACAATCAGAAAATTAGCCAACATCATTGAGTTTTACAAAAGTACTTTGACGATAAACGTGTCAATAAGTGCATTGGCATGGATTTTTGGAGGATTTGAAACCTTTAAATACGCGCTTATTATTTATGGTTTCTGTATCAGTATTTTGATAAAAGAAGTGAATGCTAAAAATGAATACCTGTTTTATTACAACAACGGCATATCTAAATTACATCTATTCATTTATGGTTTTCTAATGAATTTTGTTTTTTCAATGGTGTTAATTTTAGTCATTAATGTAATACTCAAATTCGTATGATAAAGAGTGTTTTAGAAGTGGACAGCGTTCAAAAACAATATGATGGAAAAATCATAGTTTCTGATGTGTATTTAAAATGCGAAACGACCGATATTATTGGTGTTTTAGGACGAAATGGTTCCGGAAAATCGACCTTGTTAAAAATCATTTTCGGAATTGTAGCCGCTGATTTTAAATTTATTCGGGTGGATGGCGTTGTGAAATCAAAAACCAGCGATTTGTTAAATCAAATCAGTTATTTGCCTCAGGATAATTTTATTCCAAGTTCATTTTCGATAAAAAAGACGATTCAATTGTCTATTTCCAAAGATAAATTACAAGATTTTTATGTCGACGAAATGATCCAATCAATGTTAAATAAAAAAATAAAGCATTTGTCAGGTGGAGAATTACGGTATTTAGAGATTAAATTAATCCTGAATAACGCGTCAAAATTTGTTTTATTAGATGAGCCTTACAATGGTTTGTCGCCCATAATGATTGAAAAGATAAATGAATTAATCACTGCAATGTCTAGTGTAAAAGGAATTATTATCACGGATCATAATTATGAAGATGTGATTAAAGTCTCCACAAAACTAGCGTTGATGAAAGAAGGGAAAATACACCATTTAAAAGACAAAAGTGAATTGGTTGAAAAAGGGTATTTGAAATCAGGAATGATTTAAATGCTTTTGAAAAAAGCCAACAATACGGTCAATAATTGATCTTGGTTCTCAATGTGGCTCATGTGTCCGTCGGGAAAAGTCACCAATTTGACAATCGTACTTTCGATTTGCTTTTTGGTTTCTTCGTAATTTAAAACAGGATCTTTTTCGCCGAGAATCAATAGTTTTGGATAGGGTGTAAGATGCAACAACACTTCCCGATCTTGTCTTATTTTCATTCCTTCAAGAGACGCAACGATTCCTTGTAACGGTGTTTTTAAAGCTTCTTTTTTTACGCTTTCTATTTCTGATGAAAGTCGTTCTCTGTTAGATTCACTAAATAAATTTGCGATGGAAAGCGAAACAAAATTTATAAAAGATTTTTTTACCGCTTTAATAGCCCGATCCCGATTTGTTTTTCGTTCGGTGCTGTCGGCTCGTGCGGTCGAGTTTAATAAAACCAATCCTTTTATCATGTCGGGATACAATTCGGCGAAAGCCAAAGCGACATAACCGCCCATAGAATGTCCGACAAAAACGGCCTTTCGGATACGCAAATCCGATAAAACAGCATGAACTGCATCGGCATTATCTTCCATCGTTTGTACGTAACTCAAACATTCCGTTGCGCCATGTCCCAATAAATCAATCGTGATGACGCGGTTTTTTTTAGCAAACTCCGGAATATAAAAATCCCACATGCCTTTGTTTTCCAAGAAACCATGAAGTAAGACAATAGCGGTTCCTTTCCCGGTATCGGAATAGGAGATGTTGGTGTTTTTAAAGAGAATTTGTTTCACTTTTAGTTTTTAGAGACTGCAAAATTAGGACTTTAATTTTTTTAAACCATGTAAGGCATATAAGTTTTAGAATTGTTGTAGTCAATTATATTAAAAAGTACAAAAGTAAAATTGAAAAAACCTTTGAAAAGAATAATTAAAGAAAAAGGGTTTTTCAACCTTCTAAGTTATTTGAGTCTTACTAATAAGTTTTCGCTAAGATTTAATGCTGAATTATATTAAAACTCTAAATTTCTTTGCCACAGATTTCACAGATCAGCACAGATTATTTTATCAGTAACTTTAAAATCGGTGATAAAAACTCTTTTAATAATTGCGACAATACATCTTTCGGGCTTAAATGACTTATATGGTTAAAAAAAAGGCTCCCATTTCTGAAAGCCGTTGTTGTATTTCCTGCAAGGTTTTTTGAACCTTGTAGGTATTAATTAAAGTCGCAGTTTATCAACGTAATGGTGAAATTTAAAATCTTCTATCTCCATCAAGTAAACTTCCTAATCCGCCTAATAAACTGCCTTCGTCGCGGCTGTTTCCGCCAGCTCTTGGTGCGGATGCTATGATTCTGTCCGCAAGTCGGCTGAAAGGCAAGGATTGTACATAAACGGTTCCCGGACCGCGTAATGTGGCGTAAAACAAACCTTCGCCACCAAAAATAGAGTTCTTGATGCCGCCAATAAACTCAATATCGTAATCAACATCTTTGGTGAAACCTACGATGCAACCGGTGTCGACTTTTAGGATTTCGCCTGCGGCTAATTCTTTTTTGGCCAATGTTCCGCCGGTATGTACAAATGCCAGACCATCGCCTTCTATTTTTTGCATGATGAAACCTTCGCCACCAAACAATCCACGACCGAGTTTTTTAGAAAATTCAATTCCAACAGAAACGCCTTTGGCAGCGCAGAGAAAGGCATCTTTCTGGCAAATGAATTTACCTCCGAATTGAGTTAAGTCAATTGGGATAATTTTTCCGGGATACGGTGAGGCAAAGGAAACTTTGCTTTTGGTGCTGTTTTGATTGATGAACGCCGTCATGAAAAGACTTTCGCCGGTCAATACTCTTTTTCCGGCGCTTAAAAGTTTGCCGAACAATCCGCTTTCTTGTCCGGAACCGTCTCCAAAAATAGTTTCCATTTGGATATTATTATCCATCATCATAAAACTTCCCGCTTCGGCAATTACGATTTCCTGTGGATCCAATTCTATTTCTACATATTGCATTTCCTCGCCGTAAATGTGGTAGTCTATTTCGTGTGCTTGCATGATTTCTGTGTTTTAAGTTTATATTTAAAATTTTTTACCATTAAGGAATTAAGTTTCATTAAGAATTAGAGCTTAATTTTTCTTAACTTCTTAATGGTTCAAATTACATATTGAATATGTTTTAAAAAATAGTTGCTGTTTTAAATAAGTCGGAAGGGTGATTATAAAGTTACAGCTTTAAGATGGATTTTGGAATTGCTGTTTTGGAATTACAAATTTCATCGTTGTAGCGCGCAAGGGATAGCAGCGGAAAGCCCACAGTCTCGTCTTTTTTGACAAGACGAGGACTTATAGCGAATAGCCCGACGCAGCCGGAGTTTACGGAGGCTGGGTTGCGCCCAAAAAAAAATCGGTTCACATTGCTGTAAACCGATTTCCTCATACGTTTTTAAAGAATTAACTGTTCATTAATTCTTCGATTTCGTCTACCTCAATTGGGATGTTGCGCATCATGTTGAATGGTTCGCCACTTTCCTGAACGATAATATTGTCCTCCAGACGGATTCCGAAACCCTCGGCAGGAATGTAAATTCCGGGCTCAACGGTAAAAACCATATTGGCTTGCATGGGCTCGGTTAGGATTCCGTAATCGTGCGTGTCCAATCCCATGTGGTGCGATGTTCCGTGCATGAAATATTTTTTGTAAGCGGGCCATTCCGGCTTTTCGTTTTGCACGTCGGCTTTGTCAATAAGACCCAAACCTAGCAATTCGCTAGTCATTAATTTCCCAACTTCGATATGATATTGTTTCCAAAGTGTGCCTGTTGTCAGCATTTTAGTCGCTTCGTTTTTTACACGTAAAACAGCGTTATATACTTCTTTTTGTCTATGGGTGTACTTCCCTGAAACCGGGATGGTGCGCGACATATCACTGGAATAATTGGCATATTCAGCAGCAACATCCAGTAAAATTAAATCGCCGGCTTTACATTGTTGGTTGTTTTCGATGTAGTGCAACACGTTGGCATTATTTCCGGAAGCGATAATTGGCGTATAGGCAAAACCTCTGGAACGGTTGCGAATGAATTCGTGAATTAGCTCGGCTTCGATTTCGTATTCGGTCACGTTTGGTTTCACGAAAGGCAATAATCTTCTAAAACCGAGTTCCGTAATAGTACAGGCTTTTTGGATTAAATCCAATTCTTCGGTCTCTTTTACGGAGCGAAGACGTTGCAATATAGGATTACTTTTTGCATTAGCATGTGCCGGATATTTCTCTTTCCACCATTTTACAAAACGGGCTTCGCGAGTTTCAGTTTCTACTGTAGCGCGGTAATGCTCGTTGGTGTTAATGTAAATCGTGTCAGCGTGCGTCATCATCTCAAATAAGACTTTTTCAAATTCCTGCAACCAATACACAGTTCTGATGCCTGTTACTTCAAAAGCACGCTCTTTAGTCAGTTTTTCACCTTCCCAAATGGCAATGTGCTCACTGGTTTCTTTCAAGAACACTATTTCTCTTTGGTGCTCGTAAGGCGCATCCGGGAAAAGCAATAAAATGCTTTCTTCCTGATCGACTCCGCTCAGATAAAAGATGTCGCGGTGTTGTGCAAATGGCAACGTACTATCTGCCGAAACAGGATATATATCATTAGAATTGAAAACAGCGACGCTGTTTGGCTTCATCTGAGCCATGAATTTTGCTCTGTTTTTTATAAATAAATCTCGGTCAATTTGATGGTATTTCATTTGTTGATTTTTATTGTTTTTTATGGGATAAGCGTAATTCTTGGAGCGCTAGTATTGGTTCTGATACCATTTCTGGCTTTACTTATTTCATTACACAGCGTTTAATATCTTGAATAATCAAAAATACTAACTTTGAGAGAAACGGATGTTAATTACACTATAAAATTTTCAGATAACTATTTTTATGATTAATTTTCCAACTCAAATCAATTTACATGAAAAAAATAGTACTCTTTTCGGCTCTTATTGTACAAAGTGTCTCTTGGGGACAAGTTTCTGCCGAAGCGATTCAGCAAGCATTGGAAGCCAAAAAAATAATGGAAAAACAATCTCTTTTTCAAAATGTTGCTTTCGAAAATGTGGGTCCAACGGTGATGAGCGGCAGAGTGGTGGATGTGGATGTAAATCCGGAAAGTCCAACCGAGTTTTATGTGGGCTATGCTTCAGGCGGACTTTGGTACACTAATAATAATGGAATGAGTTTTTCGCCAGTTATGGATGCCGCACCTACGCAAAATGTGGGTGATATTGCGATAGACTGGAAACGAGGAACGATTTGGGTAGGAACTGGCGAAGTTAATTCGTCTCGATCCTCTTATGCGGGAATTGGAATTTTGAAATCGGAAGACAAAGGAAAGACTTGGCTAAATATGGGATTGCACGACAGCCACCATATCAGTCGAATCCTGATCAATCCATCAAAGCCAGATGAAGTTGTTGTGGGTGCAGTGGGTCATTTGTATTCAAAAAATGAAGAAAGAGGGATTTATAAAACCACAAATGGCGGAAAAACATGGAGTAAAACTCTTTATATCGATGATGAAACGGGAATTATTGATGTGGCTGTTTCGCCAAAAAATTTCAAGGTTCAATATGCGGCTTCTTGGAGTAAAGACAGAAAGGCATGGGATTTTATAGGAAGCGGCGCTACTTCGGGAATTTACAAAAGTGAAGATGCGGGATTGACATGGAAGCTTTTCACGAATGCTGAAAGCGGATTTCCTGTCGGTGAAGGCGTTGGTCGTATTGGTTTAGCGGTGTATGATGATGAAAACGTGTATGCCATTTTGGATAATCAATTCAAAAGACCGTTACAATCCAAAAAAAGTAATTCGTTACCGGTTGCATTTTCGATGCCGGGAGACGAATTTTTGAAATTGCCAAATAAAAGTTTGAATTCTATTTTAAAGAATTACGGTTTAACCGAAAAATACAGAGCAGAAAACATCAAACATTGGGTTCAAAACGGGTATTTGCAACCTAGCGAAGCAGCAAAAGTGGTTCTGGCCGCGATAAATAGTTTAGCAGAAACAGAAGTTATTGGAGCCGAAATATACAAATCAAGTAACGGAGGAAAAAGCTGGACGAAGACCCATCAGGATTTTATCGATGATTTCTTTTATTCGTACGGGTATTATTTCAGTGTTATTTCTGTTGATCCCAATGATGTCAATAAAATTTATTTATCGGGTGTGCCCATTATAAAATCAAATGATGGCGGAAAAACATTTACATCCATTAGCGAAAATAATGTTCACTCAGATCATCACGTAGTTTGGGTGAACCCGAATAAATCAGGGCATTTAATCAATGGAAATGATGGTGGTTTGAATATTTCGTATGATGATGGAGCGCACTGGATAAAAAGTAATTCGCACTCAGTAAGTCAGTTTTATTCAGTAAATGTAGATGAGCAAGAACCGTATAATATTTATGGCGGGATGCAGGATAACGGGGTTTGGGTTGGACCAAGCACTTACAAATATTCCTCAGAATGGTACCAAACCGGAAAATATCCTTACGAAAATTTGATGGGAGGAGACGGAATGCAAACTCAAATCGACAAAAGAAATCCAAATATTGTTTTTACAGGGTTTCAATTTGGAAATTATTACAGAATTGATCGTGCAAGCAACAAGCGAGAGTATATTTCGCCAAAGCCAAAAAAAGACGAAAAACCATTTCGATTCAATTGGCAAACGCCTATTTTATTATCTTCACACAATCAGGATATTTTATACATGGGATCTAATTTCTTGCATCGTTCGATGAATCAAGGGGAAACTTGGACCGCTATTTCTTCTGATTTGACGCAAGGAGCAAAAGAAGGAAATGTCGCTTTTGGAACAATCGCTGTGATCAGTGAAAGCCCATTGCAGTTCGGTTTATTATACACGGGAAGTGACGATGGATTGATTCATGTTTCGAAAGACGGCGGGGCGACATGGAACAAGATTTCGGGAAATTTGCCCCAAAACCGCTGGGTTTCGAGAGTCGTGGCTTCGGCACATAAGAAAGAAAGAGTGTATGCGACTTTAAACGGATATCGGAATGATGATTTTACAAGTTATGTTTACATGTCAGATGATTTTGGTCAAACGTGGAAAAATATAGCCAATAATTTGCCTGCAAGTCCAGTGAATGTAATCGTGGAGGACAATGTCAACGAGAATGTTTTATATGTGGGAACGGATAACGGCTTGTATGTTTCATTAAACAAAGGAACATCTTGGGATGATTTTTCTAACGGAATTCCAAACGTGGCGGTTCACGATCTAGTAATTCAAAAGAAAGCAAAAGATTTAGTGGTAGGAACTCACGGTCGTTCGGTGTATAAAGTCAATTTGGATCAAGTGCAACAATTGAATGATAAAGTTGTAGCGGAAAATCTTTATATTTTTGAACTTAAAAAGATAAAAAAAGCAAAAGAATGGGGAAATAGCTGGAGTTCTTGGGCTAAAGCTGCGGAGCCAAAAGCGGAGATTTGGTTTTATTCGAATGGAGATGCAGAGGTGCTGCTGCAAATTGAAAACAGTTTGAAAGAAGTCGTTTATTCTCAGAAAGTGAAAGCTTTAAAAGGATTAAACAAATACGTTTATGATCTTTCTATAACGAAGGCAACCGCTGAAAATTGGAAAAATAAGGACAAAAAACTAAAATTGGAAGCAGCCAAAAATGGCAACTATTACTTTCCAGTTTCAGTGAATAAAATAAGTATTCAAAAAGGAAAAGAAAAGGTGGTTACTGATCTTGAAATTATTGAATCGAAATAAACAGTCATTTTATTTTAAAAACAAAAAACACGATTTCATTTGAAATCGTGTTTTTTTATGGTTGTTACTTTGTTTAAAACTGAGCAGCTTCAGTAGAGTCTTTCATTGCAGTTGTAGAAGATTTTCCAATTGTCACAGTATTTTGTACCGCGTCAAAATAAGATGTCCCTACAAAACCTTGGTGTTTTACAGCTTTGAAACCGTGTTTTTGCAAAGCAAATTCTCTCTCCTGCAATTCAGAATAGCCGGCCATTCCTCTTTCTTTATATGCTTTAGACAATTCGAACATGCTGGTATTTAATGCATGGAATCCAGCTAAAGTGATGAATTGGAATTTGTATCCCATTGCCGCAAGATCTTCTCTGAATGTTTCCATTTCAGCAACTGATAATTTTGCAGCCCAATTGAAAGAAGGCGAACAGTTATACGCTAACATTTTTCCTGGAAATTTTGCGTGAATTCCTTCAGCAAATTTTCTTGCGTAATCAAGATCCGGGTTGCTGGTTTCCATCCAAATTAAATCAGCGTAAGGTGCATAACTCAATCCTCTGTCAATTCCTTGCTCCACACCACAATTTACATAGAAAAAACCTTCTCCAGTTTTTTCACCCGTGATGAATTTTGCATCTCGTGGGTCAATATCGCTAGTCAATAAGTTAGCTGCATCCGCATCTGTGCGGGCAACCACAATTGTTGGTGTTCCCATTACGTCAGCAGCTAGACGAGCAGCAATCAATTTATTGATGGCTTCTTGAGTAGGAACCAATACTTTTCCGCCTAAATGTCCGCATTTTTTTGCAGAGCTCAATTGATCTTCAAAGTGAACCCCGGCTGCTCCCGCTTCAATCATCGCTTTCATTAATTCGAAAGCATTCAGGTTTCCTCCGAAACCAGCCTCTGCATCTGCTACAATAGGAACCAGATATTCTTTTTTGTCAGCAGTTCCGTTTACTACTTGTATTTGGTCTGCTCTCAAAAGTGCATTATTGATACGTTTTACTACCAATGGAACACTGTTAGCAGGATATAAAGATTGGTCAGGATACATTTCACCAGCTACATTTGCATCAGCAGCAACCTGCCATCCGCTCAAATAAATAGCATCCAATCCTGCTTCTACTTCTTGAATGGCTTGGTTTCCGGTAAGCGCGCCAAGTCCGGCTACAAAATCCTGAGCGTTTAGTTTGTTCCATAAATTATTAGCTCCAATTCTGGCAACGCTATGTTCTATTTGATAAGAACCTTGCAATTTCACCACTTCTTCAGCGGTGTACGGTCGCTCAATACCATTCCATCTTGGGTTCGTAATCCAGTCGGTAACTAATTCTTGAATTCTTGTTTCTGTAGTTTTCATAGTATTTATAAAGGTTTAATGGTCTTTAATAATTTTTTACTGATATTGATTTTATTGCAATTGATTTTTTAAATGTATTTGTATCCAGGAATCGTCAAAAATTCGATAAAATTGTCGTTCCCGACCAGAATGTCTAATAATTGTTCTGCTAGTCTGTATTTTTGTTTTTCATGATTTTCATATCCAACTAGCTTTCTGATTTTTTCAAATTCTTCCATGGCTAATCGGTGATAATATTTTTCATTTAACACTTTTTGATTGTCTAAAACCACTCCGTTTTGAAGCCATTGCCACAATTGTGATCTCGAAATCTCAGCAGTAGCGGCATCTTCCATTAAATTGTGCAACGCCGCGGCGCCCTGACCGTTAAGCCATGAAGCGATATATAAAACCGAAATACTGATATTTTTTCGAACGCCTTCTTCGGTAATAGTTCCTTTTGGAGTTTCGAGTAAATCGCTTTCGGCAACGTGTACGTCTTCTCTTTTTACATGAATCTGATTTTTGGTCGGCATGTATTTATCGAATACGGTCAAGGCCAGCGAAACCAAATCGGGGTGCGCGACCCAAGTTCCATCATGTCCATTTTTAACCTCACGTTCCTTGTCGGCAATTACTTTGTCGAAAGCTGTTTTGTTGGCTTCTTCATTATTTTTTATCGGAATTTGAGCGGCCATTCCACCTATTGCATGAATGTTTCGTTTGTGGCATCTTTGAATAACTAATTGTGAATACGCACTCATAAATGGTGCAGTCATGGTCACTTGATCTCGGTTTGGAACGATGAAAGCCGGGTTTTTTCTTAGTTTTTTGATGTACGAAAAAATATAATCCCATCGCCCGCAATTAAGACCTACGATATGATCTTTCAGTTCAAAAATGATTTCGTCTAATTGAAAACTGGCAGTTATCGTCTCGATTAAAACTGTTGCTTTGAATGTTCCGTTTTTTACGCCCAAATATTCTTGCGTGAATTCGAAAACTTCATTCCACCATCTCGCTTCCAGATAATGTTCTAATTTTGGAATATAAAAATACGGTGCCGTTCCATCTTCAATAAGTTGCTTGTGATTATGAAAAGCATACAAACCAAAGTCAACTAATGAACCAGAAGCTTGTTCTCCGTCAATCAAAATATTTTTCTCCGGTAAATGCAAACCTCTTGGACGAACAAGCAGTACGGCAGTTTTGTCGTTCAGGCTGTATTTTTTATGTTTTATAATATCTTCAAGAGAAATAGTTTTATTTACGGCGTCTTTCAGGTTTTGTTGACCCGTCATTAAATTGCTCCAAGTTGGTGAAGTGCTGTCTTCAAAATCAGCCATGAAGGTTTTTGCTCCCGAATTCAATGCGTTGATCACCATTTTTCGATCTACTGGTCCGGTTATTTCGACTCTTCGGTCTAATAAATCCTCTGGTGTTTGTGCTGCTTCCCAAGTACTTTCTCGAATGCTATTTGTTTCAGAAGGAAAAGTGGGCAATGCACCTTGATCAAATAAAACTTGTTGCTTTTTTCGTTCCTCTAAAAGCAGGAGTCTTTTTTCATTAAAATTTTCATGAAGTAGAGACAAAAAAGTCATGGCTTCGTCAGTTAAGATTTCCGGGTAATGCTCGGTGGTTTCTTCTGAAAAATTTAACAAATTTTTCGAATATACTTCTTTAAAATCCATTTTAAAACGTATTTAATTTAACAATAATGAATGTTTGTTGATAATTTGTGATTGTTTAACAGTGCAATGATACAAAAAGTTTTTTACTAAACAAGCGAACGTACGCTAAAAAGTAAAAATATTTTTTTGGCTTAAATATTTTTTAGCATATCTTTGAGATATGAATATAGAAAAGGATTATATCAAGTTGATTTTTGGATTAAAACTCAAGCAGGCACGTACGAATAAGAATCTGTCTTTATTTGGGTTGGCAAAAATAACGGAGCTTTCAAAATCGTATTTGAACGAAATTGAAAAAGGTAAAAAGTATCCCAAAACGGATAAAATCATTCTGCTGTCTGAAAAATTGGATGTTTCTTATGACAATATGGTTTCATTAAAACTGGATAATAATTTGGCGCCCATTGGAGAAATCCTAAAATCGGGCATTTTAAAAGAGATTCCTTTGGAGATTTTTGGGATTCAGGAAAATGACCTTATTGATATTATTGCGAACGCTCCTGCAAAAGTCAATGCGTTCATAAGTACAATTATTGAGATTGCGCAACACTATAATTTGACCAGAGAGAGTTTCTTTTTGGCTTCGTTGCGCTCGTATCAAGAAGCGCACACGAATTATTTTGAAGATTTAGAGCAAAAGGTTTTGCAGTTTTCCAAAGCGTTTCATGTAAATATTGACACCAAAATTTCGATCGAAGAACTCACTGCGATATTAATTGAAGAATATGGCTACACGATAAAAGAGCTCGTTTTTTCGGAACAAGAACAATTGGGGGATTTGAGATCGATTTTTGTGCCAAAAAGCAAGACATTGTTACTTTCATTAGATATTGACGAACCTCAAAAAGCATTTATTTTAGCCAAAGAAATAGCCTATAATTATCTTGAGATTACCGATAGGTTATATACGTTCAGTTGGATTAAATTTGATAATTTTGACCAAGTTCTGAATAATTTTTATGCTTCATACTTTGCGGGAGCATTGCTTATTCCGAGACAAAAACTGATAGACGAACTGAATTTATTTCTGTCAAAAACAAATCCGAAACCACATGAAATGATTGCTTTGATGAGCGGGTTTAATGTTTCTCCGGAATCGTTTTATCAAAGGTTGACTAACATTTTACCAAAAGATTTTCAGCTGAAAAACCTCTTTTTTCTACGACTGTCTCATCAAATAGGAACGGACACCTATCAGATAAAGAAAGAATTACACATCACGAATCAGCAGGAACCGCATGCGAATGAAATGAATGAGCATTACTGTCGAAGATGGGTTTCTATACGCACAATTGAGGAGTCTTTGAAGCAAAATAAAAACCACTTTTTTGATGCACAAATCTCCAGTTATGAAAACAGTAAAAATGAATATCTTGTTTTTTCGTCCGCAACACCGGATCCGTTTAAGGTAGATTGTATTCGCAGTATTTCGGTAGGTATATTGATTACGCCGGGAATGAAGAAAAAATTTAAGTTTATCGAAAATGATTCTCTTAAGAAACAGATTGTTGGGGTTACCTGTGAAACCTGTGCGGTTAAGAATTGTTTGGAAAGAGCTTCGCCGCCAATTCAATTGGAGCAAAAAATGCGCCATGAAAATACGGATTTAATCGTGCAGCAATACATGACAAAATTCAGTTAAGTAAATAATATCTTTTAAGAGAAAAGCAGCGAAAGTTCAACTGTAAATTTTCTTCGTTTAACGGATAAAAAAAATAGTGTAAATTCCTATTTTAATCATAAAATTTTTGCTTAAAAAAGTAAAATTTAGGAGTTTGATGACAATTTATTTAAGACTGTAAAAATAGTGTTTATTAAACTTTTAGGAATTTGAAATTTAATTATGACCAAAATTATCGATATTATAAATTTAGCAGGATTTTCTAAGTATTATTGTTATTCCGCAGATTGGTTTAATTTCATAATTATTCACTTTTGTTTAACTAAACCACATGTTTATAGCGTCTTAAGTATTGATTGTTAGCGAATTGTAGAGTTGTAGGGATTAACACTTTAAAATCATTATAAATTATAGCGAAAAGGTTGTAGTTCATCACTAATTGCTCTATTTTTGTATGATTTTTAAATTAATTCACTCAAATTCCTATGGCAAAATCTGCATTATTAAAGTCATCGATAGCAAAAAAAGTCGCTATGGCGCTTTCTGGACTTTTCTTAATTTTATTTTTAGCACAACATTTTTTTATAAACAGTACCTCGGTTTTTAGTCCTGATACTTTTAACTCTATTTCTCATTTTATGGGAAATAATCCATTGGTTCAGTTTGTGTTTCAACCAATTCTTATTCTTGGTGTAGTTTTCCACTTTATAATGGGTATCGTTTTGGAAATTAAAAATAACAGTGCAAGACCAATTTCTTATGCAAAGAATAACGGGGCGGCTAACTCTTCTTGGGCTTCCAGAAATATGATTATTTCGGGGGCAGTTGTTTTAGCTTTCTTGGGACTACATTTTTACGATTTCTGGGTTCCTGAAATGGTATATAAATATGTAGAGGTTAATCCGCTTGACGAAACCAGATATTATGCTGAGTTGACGCATAAATTTGAAAGTGGTGTTCGAACGGCAATTTATTGCGTTTCGTTTCTTTTGTTATCGCTACACTTGTGGCACGGTTTTAATTCTTCGTTCCAATCTGTAGGTTTTAATAATAAATATTCAAAATCGTTGCATACATTAGGTTACGCTTTTGCAATTGTAGTTCCTTTTGGATTTATTTTCATTGCATTATTTCATTATTTCAATCATTAATATTCAATTATAAATGGCATTAGATTCAAAAATTCCAGAAGGTTCAATTTCGGACAAATGGACAAATTATAAAGATCATATTAATTTAGTAAACCCTGCTAACAAACGTAATTTAGACATTATTGTTGTTGGTACAGGTTTAGCTGGAGGTTCGGCTGCTGCAACGTTGGCAGAGTTAGGATATAACGTAAAAGCATTTTGTTTTCAAGATTCACCGCGTCGTGCGCACTCGATTGCTGCACAAGGGGGAATTAACGCTGCAAAAAATTATCAAGGAGATGGAGATTCAACGTTCCGTTTGTTTTATGATACTGTAAAAGGAGGCGATTATCGCGCTCGTGAAGCAAACGTTCACCGTCTTGCTGAGGTATCTACCAATATTATTGACCAGTGTGTTGCTCAAGGTGTACCTTTTGCCCGTGAATATGGCGGATTACTTGACAACCGTTCTTTTGGAGGTACATTAGTTTCTAGAACTTTTTATGCCAAAGGACAAACAGGACAACAATTATTATTAGGGGCGTATTCAGCAATGAATCGCCAAATAGGTCGTGGAAAAATAAAAATGCACAACCGTCACGAAATGCTGGATTTAGTAATCGTAAACGGTAAAGCAAGAGGAATTATAGCGCGCAACTTGGTTACAGGAGAAATCGAAAGACACTCTGCTCACGCCGTAGTTATTGCTTCCGGAGGTTACGGGAACGTATTTTTTCTTTCAACTAATGCGATGGGAAGTAACGTAACTGCAGCTTGGAAAATTCACAAAAGAGGAGCATATTTTGCCAATCCTTGTTACACGCAAATTCACCCAACTTGTATTCCGGTTTCTGGAGATCATCAGGCAAAATTGACGCTAATGTCAGAATCCTTGCGTAATGATGGCCGTATTTGGGTTCCTGCGAAATTAGAAGATGCAAAAGCGATTAGAGATGGAAAATTGAAACCAACCCAAATTGCAGAAGCCGATAGAGATTATTATTTAGAAAGAAGATATCCTGCTTTTGGAAATTTAGTACCTAGAGATATTGCTTCTCGTGCGGCTAAAGAAAGATGTGATGCTGGTTATGGTGTTAACAAAACAGGAGAAGCTGTTTATCTTGATTTTGCTGCTGCAATTGAAAGATACGGAGTGGATCAAGCAAGATTAAAGCATTTAGACGAAAATGATAACGCATTGGTTATTAAATTAGGAACAGAAGTTGTGGCTAATAAATACGGTAACTTGTTCCAGATGTATGAGAAAATTGTGGATGAGAATCCATATTCAACTCCTATGATGATTTATCCAGCCGTGCATTACACGATGGGAGGAACTTGGGTTGATTATAACTTACAAACTACAATCCCTGGTTGTTTCTCTATTGGAGAATCTAACTTTTCAGACCACGGAGCGAACAGATTGGGAGCTTCTGCACTGATGCAAGGTTTGGCAGATGGATATTTTGTTCTTCCTTACACTATTGGAGATTATTTAGCACCGGATATTAAAATGGGTACAATCTCTACTGATTCTCCAGAATTTGAACAAGCGGAGAATAATGTTAAGCACCAGATTGAGGCTTTAATGAATAACGGAGGTTCTAAACCAGCGGATTATTTCCATAAGAAATTAGGAAAAATCATGTGGGATAAAGTTGGAATGGCGCGTAATGCTGAAGGTTTAACTGAAGCACAAAGTGAAATTGCAGCAATTAGAGAAGAATTTTATAAAGAGGTAAAAATTCCTGGAACAGCGGACAGTTTTAACCCGGAGTTGGCTAAAGCACTTCGTATTGCTGATTTCCTTGAATTAGGTGAGTTGTTTGCCAAAGATGCCCTACATAGAAATGAATCTTGTGGAGGTCACTTCCGTGAAGAATATCAAACACCGGAAGGAGAAGCACAACGTGACGACGAAAACTTTGCATATGTTGCAGCATGGGAATACAAAGGTAAACCGAGCGATGCAATATTGCATAAAGAAGAGTTGAAGTTCGAAAATGTTAAACTAGTTCAAAGAAGTTATAAATAATTTAGTCTAATGTCTAACGTCTTAAAGTCAAACGGCTCCATGTCAATCGACTTTCGACTTTCGGCTTTATGACTTTCAAACTTAAAATATGAAACTCACATTAAAAATATGGCGTCAGAAAAATGCCGCCTCAGAAGGAAAAATAGTTGAATATCCAATTGATGGAATTGAACCAGATATGTCTTTTCTTGAAATGCTTGACATTTTGAATGATGAATTAATCGTTAAAGGAGAGGATACTGTTGCTTTTGACCATGATTGTCGCGAAGGAATTTGCGGAATGTGTTCATTATACATCAATGGTGAAGCGCATGGACCGGACCGTTTGGTTACAACGTGTCAATTGCACATGCGTAAATTTAAAGATGGAGATACTATTTTTATCGAACCGTTTAGAGCAAAAGCATTCCCAGTAATAAAAGATTTAGTGGTTGACAGAGGCGCATTTGACAGAATCCAGCAATCTGGTGGTTTTATTTCTGTGAACACATCTGGAAACACTATTGACGCCAATACAATTCCTATTCCTAAGCATGATGCGGACAGAGCTTTTGATGCAGCAACATGTATTGGTTGTGGAGCTTGTGTGGCGAGTTGTAAAAACTCCTCAGCTATGTTATTTGTTGCTGCGAAAGTGTCTCAGTTTGCCTTATTACCGCAAGGAAAAGTGGAAGCTACTGACCGTGTGTTGAACATGGTAAGCCAAATGGATGCAGAAGGATTTGGTAACTGTACCAATACTGGAGCTTGTGAAGTGGAATGTCCAAAAGGAATTTCTCTTGAAAATATTGCAAGAATGAATAGAGAATATTTATCTGCAAGTTTGAAAGGGTAATCACTTGGTCTTAATATCCAAAGTTTACGGTCGAAAGATTAGATAATAATTTAAAACGCATTCAATGTTAAAATTGAATGCGTTTTTTTTATTTAAAAATGGTCTGTTTTAAAGTTTTTAGTCTTTCCATCCCCAAGGAGCCGGCGGTGATGCTATCGTTTTTGTCAAATCAAATTTCACAGTAAACAATCGGTCTGATCCAATGCGTTTTAGGTTGTACGTAAAAGAAGTTTCGTCTAAAGTAATCCACCAGACATTTGCGGCAGCGTTTGGAATTAGATTACCGGTTTCTTGATCTGCCGGAAAAAACTGAAGCATCGGTGATCCGGAATTTGTGGTTGTCCCACCGTATTGTGTCACCTTATCTTCTGAACCATCTTCGTGACGATGGTCATGTTTCAATTGAATACGGTCATTTTTGTACGTCAATACCCAAGTTCTTGATTTGTCGTCTCCGACAAAAAACGGAATCCGAATCGTGTTTTTGTCGCAATTACGAACATGCATTACCAGTTTTTTTTCTCGAAAAGTATCATCAGCAGCGCCTTCTTTGACTTCTCCTATAAATGATTTGCCGCATTGTTTTTGCAGGTTTTCCCAAAATTGTTTCGCGCCTGATTTTTCCTGGCCGTAAATCAAAAAAGAGCACAACAGTGCATATACAAGAAGTATCTTTTTCATAAAGTTCTTTTTTTTGCTAATATAATGAACTTATGGTGTTGTGATATTTCTTATTTTTATAAAAAATAAAAAAATGAAAGTCATCCTGATTCAAGCTCCTTTAATTTGGGAAAACCCAAAAGCCAACCGAAATTATTTCGAGGCAAAAATCAATGAAATCACTTTAGCAGTTGATTTAATTGTATTGCCGGAAATGTTTAGCAGCGGTTTTACGATGAATCCTGAACATGTCGCTGAATCTATGCAAGGCGAAACGATAACTTGGCTGACAGTTTTGGCGAAAGCCAGAAACTCTGCTATTACTGGAAGTTTAGTTATAGAAGAAAACGGGAATTTTTACAATAGATTAGTATTTGTGTTTCCTTCCGGAGAAATTCAGTTTTATGATAAAAGGCATTTGTTTACTTTGGCTGGCGAAGGCAAAGTCTACACAAGTGGCGACCAAAAGATAATTGTGGACTACTTAGGATGGAAAATTTGTCCGTTGATTTGTTATGATTTACGTTTTCCTGCTTTTTCAAGAAATTCAGAGGACTATGACGTATTGATTTATGTGGCGAGTTGGCCAAAAATAAGAACTAATGCTTGGGATGCTTTATTGAAAGCACGAGCGATAGAAAACATGAGTTATGCGATTGGAGTCAACAGAATCGGTACTGACGCAAATGGCTATGAATACATTGGCCATTCACAAGCAATCGATTTTCTTGGAAATTATATTCAAATTCCATTAGAGACGGAAGGTTTATTTCCGGTAGAATTAGATAAGCAAAAAATGTTGGAAACCCGACTAAAATTAGGTTTTTTAAACGACAGAGATTTTTTTGAAATAGAAAACAGATAGTTTTTAATTCTTCTTGTCGGTTTTCTTTTTAGGTTCCGGGATGTACGGAAGGCTTAAATCAAATGCCTGGTTTACATCCCAATTTGCCCGAACAGGAATTTCTTTGGAAAAATAGAACACCTCTTCGGCTTGGCGTTTTTCAAGGTAATTACCGGAATCCCATTCGTTATTTCTATTGGTGTCATAAATAATTCGCAGGGTGTACAGCTCGGGGTCAATCAAGTTAAAGTTTATTGTGGTGTTTTCTTGGGTGTATTCAGTAGCTAAAACATCCCCTTTTGCATTCGTGAGCTCAACAATGACGGGGAATTGTTTTACATTTTGCAACAGCACGCTAAGATTCCCATAATCAGCAGTGCTTTTAGTGTTTAATTTATACGTTAAAGTGTCGTTTGTTTGTTCAAAAAAGTCAGTTAACGCCCCAGGTAAAATTTTAAAAGTGTAACTTTCTGATGGTTCTTTTTTAAAATCAAAATACAATTTTTGATTAAATTCATCGTATTCAGTAGTAAAAGGCACTTCTGTTTTTGCATTATTGGTCAGATTTATTTTTGAATTTTGGAAATTGATTAACGGAGTTTTGCTTTCTAAAGTAAACCGGTCTCGAAATTTCAAATCGTTTGTTTGTATGGCTGAAATACTCAGCGTGTCCTTTTTTTGGTCTTTTATTTTAAAAGTGAAATTGGTTGCGTACTGATCTTTGGCGACAGCCAAATTTAGCGAATCAGCTTTAATAGGTTTATACCAGATTTGAAGGGAATCCTTTTTTGGAAATTTAGTAATGACAGATGACAGAATATCGTTGTTGTTTTTTAAAATTATTTTTGGTCTTGCAGCGGCAGAATTTATTTTGCCTTCAAATCCCATGAGCAATCGGTTTCCGGATGCTTGACTTGGTTTTAAAGTTTTAAAAGGAAGGGTTTCTCTAAACAACTCTAATTCGTAAAGCGTATCATTTGGAATAGTAATAAAGCCTTTGTTAAACCCAATTTTGTCTGTTTTTGGATTGTATTTATTGTTGCTGTTATAGTCTTTCATGGCTACGAGAAGGTATTTTCCAGATTTTAAGTTGTTTAAACGAAATGTTGTCAAACTGTCCAAAGTGTTGGTAACGTATCTTGGATTTTGGGTATAAATAATAGAGTCTTTGAAGCTATCATTCACCTCGTAAAGCATTACGGAAACGAACGGTTCGACTTCTTTATCATAAGCGCTTTTTACTGATCCGCCAAGGCTCAAAGAGTCAATATAGTCACCAGTTGAAAATACATATTGGAATTGATTCAAAGGATTTCCTTCATTGTTGTCAGCAATACTTTGTCCAAAATTAAAGCTGTACGTTGTATTAGGTTGAAGCGTGTCTTTTATCGTGATCGAAATCGTTTTACTTGCCGTTGTTGGTAAAATTAGCGGCTCATTTTTCATAGGTGGTGAAATAATCAACTGTTTATTCAGGTTTTTCAGTTTAATATTTTCATCAAATACCAACTTGATTTCATTTCCTTCGAAGTTAGTACTGAAGTTCTTTGGGAAACTCATTTTCAAAACAGGGGCTATGGTATCCTTCAATCCGCCAGTGATAGAACCTCTTTTGGCGCAACCTGCAGCAATAAAAAGCAATACGAATAGAGCGTATTTTAAATTGTTTTTTAACATATCAATTCTAAATTAGAATTTACAAAATAACAATTATAATTCGTGCGATTAATATTTTTATCGAATTATTATGAGGGATTTAATGCAACTTATCTTTTATCAGGGCAGTTGTTTTTTCTTTTTAATGTTTAATTTTACGTCAAACAAATTTTATTGCAGTTTGTGTGCTTTATGAATTTGAAACCAAGGTTGAATTAATAGTATAAATGATGAGAAAAATAGAACATATTGGGATCGCGGTTAAGGATTTAGAAGTTTCTAATGTAATTTTCGAAAAACTCTTTGGCGCTCCGGCATACAAATTTGAAGATGTAGAAACGGAAGGAGTCACTACCTCTTTTTTTATGAATGGACCAAATAAAATTGAGCTTTTGGCGGCAACTAACCCAGAAAGTCCTATTGCTAAGTTTTTAGAAAAAAAAGGGGAAGGAATTCATCATATTGCTTTTGATGTTGAGGATATTGTTTCAGAAATAGCACGTTTGAAAAAAGAAGGATTTATAGTTTTGAATGAGACTCCAAAAAAAGGTGCTGATAATAAGTTAATTGCATTTTTGCATCCTAAAAGCACCAATGGTGTCTTAATTGAATTGTGTCAGGAAATAAAATAATTTAAATATAGACATCAAGGTAGTATGTTAGTAGTCAGTTGGTTTCTGTGGAAAATAAGTTAATAATTGAACTATCTTAAAATCTAAGTCCAAAATATTTGGAGCAAATGAAAAATAGTGGTAATATTGCACACTCTAAACCGGTCCTATAGCTCAGCTGGTTAGAGCACCTGACTCATAATCAGGTGGTCCCTGGTTCGAGCCCAGGTGGGACCACATTAAAGAAAAATCTTTCAAATTTTTGAAAGATTTTTTTATTTACAGTAGGCTTAAGCGCTTTTTTTATCAAAAAAGATGCTTTTATTAAGAGTAATGTTGTTTTTGTTAGAACTATGTGTTTATTTTACAGAAAATTCTATCTTACTGAAAATTAATCAGTAAGAATAATTTCTCTTTTATTTTGCAAAATTTATGAAGTTTTTTAAAATCGTTTTTTTTTCCTTAATGATTTTTGTAATAGGCATTTCTAATGCTTTTGCAGCCAATCAAGCGCCGCCTTCTCCATTTGGAAGAAGAAGGCCACCTCCGCCTCCTGGATTACCTATTGATGAAAATATTTTAATACTGATGTTGATTGCTTTGTTGCTTGGAATTTACATCATTTACAGCTTTAAATTAAAACAAAAAACTCCAATTTGAATTGGAGTTTTTTGTTTTAAAGAATAGACTTGATTATTTGTTGGCATACAATCGGGAAACATATTTTCCAATTACATCAAATTCAAGGTTAATTTTTGTGCCAACATCAAAATTTTTGAAATTAGTATGTTCATGCGTGTAAGGGATAATCGCTACACTAAACTGATTTTTCGCTGAGTTTACCACTGTCAAGCTTACTCCATTAACTGTAATTGACCCTTTTTCGATAGTAATGTTGTTTAGGCTTTCATCGTATTCAAATGTGTACAGCCAGCTTCCGTCAGTTGCTTCAGCAATGATGCAAATTCCTGTTTGATCCACATGACCTTGAACGATATGGCCATCAAGTCTGTCACCTAATTTCATTGCTCTTTCCAGATTAACACTGTCGCCAACTTTCCAATCCGATAAATTTGTTTTTTTTATCGTTTCTGCTATGGCAGTTACGGTGTAGGAGCTGTCTTCTATAGCAACAACAGTGAGACATATCCCGTTATGAGCGACACTTTGATCTATTTGAAGTTCGCTGGTAATTGATGAATTCATTGTGATATGCACGTTAGTGTTCTCTTTTTTTATTTCTTGGATGGTGCCAAGGGTTTCTATAATTCCTGTAAACATTTCTTGTTTTATTTTACTAAATTTGCACTTCAAAATTAGCAATAAATAACGGTATGTCATGATGAAAAAAGCAGAAAATATAATCGTAGGAATTTCTATTGGAGATTTAAACGGTATTGGAAGCGAGGTTGTTTTAAAAACATTCGAGGATGCTCGAATGTTAGAATTGTGTACTCCTGTTATCTTTGCGAATGTGAAGTTGTTGTCCTTTGTAAAAAAAAGTTTTCAATCAACTTCCTTGCTGCACGGTATTGATAAACTGGATCAAATTGTTCCTGGAAAAATTAATGTCTTGAATGTTTGGCGGGAAGGAGTTGATTTGAGTCCGGGTGTAAGTGATCCAAAAGCGGGAGAATATGCAATAAAATCCTTTGTTGCTGCAACCAAAGCTTTAAAGGACGGACTTGTCGATTTGCTAGTAACTGCGCCAATAAATAAATACAATATTCAATCTGAGGGATTTAAGTTTCCAGGACATACGGATTATTTAGACCAAGAATTAGAGGGAAATGCACTTATGTTGATGGTTCAGGATAATTTGAGAGTAGGGTTAATGACGGATCATATTCCTTTAAGCGAAGTGGCTTCTCATCTTACGGAAGAATTGATTAAGAAAAAAATTGAAACAGTCAAACAGTCTTTGATTCAGGATTTCAGTATTAATAAGCCTAAAATTGCGGTGCTGGGGTTAAATCCGCATTGTGGCGACGGTGGTGTTATTGGTACAGAGGATGATTTGATACTAAAACCGGCTTTAAAAAAGATATTTGATAAAGGAACTATGGTTTTTGGGCCTTTTCCAGCAGATGGCTTTTTTGGTAATAACCAATACGATAATTATGATGCGGTTATCGCTATCTATCACGATCAGGGATTGATTCCTTTTAAAACATTATCTTTTGGTAAAGGAGTAAATTACACTGCGGGTTTAAATAAAATTAGAACCTCACCTGACCATGGTACCGCTTACGATATAGCGGGCAAAGGGATAGCGGATTTCAACTCGTTCAAAGAGGCGGTATATCTGGCGATAGATATTTACCATTCAAGAAATCAATATGCCGAAATCAGTGCAAAACCATTGAAAACAAAAGAAAAGCAGTTGTGAACAAAAAAAAGTGAATAACATTATTAGATTTGCAATAATTTTATATCTTTGCACTCCCGAAGTTTAGGGGCAAATTGTTGTTGAAATGAAGAACACAAAAGAATATTTAATTCCTTTTATAGGATTAAAGCTAGGGAAACATCATTTTGAGTATCAAATCAGTAATGCGTTCTTTGAAATCTTTGATTATAACGAATATCAAGATTCAAATATCAAAGTAAATGTAGTTTTAGAGAAAAAAAGTACGCTGTTAGAGTTGAATTTTAAGCATAAAGGTACCGTAAATGTACCTTGTGATCTTACCAGTGAAGATTTCGATCTGCCAATAAAAGGTAAGATGAAATTAGTAGTTCGTTTTGGTGAAGAATATAATAATGACAATGAGGAATTATTGATTTTACCTCATGGGGAATTTGAGATAGATATTGCACAATATATCTATGAAATGATTGTGTTATCAGTCCCTCTAAGACGGGTTCATCCCGGTATAAAAGACGGAAGCTTAAAAACAGAAGCTTTGACTAAGCTCAATGAACTTACAATCAAGGAAGAAAAAGTAGAAAATAAAGAAGAAGAAAATATTGACCCGCGATGGGACAAATTAAAGCAACTATTAACGGATAAATAATATAGTAAAATGGCGCATCCTAAGAGAAAAATCTCCAAAACAAGAAGAGATAAAAGAAGAACACATTACAAAGCTACTGTAGCACAAATCGCTACTTGTCCTATCACTGGAGAAGCACATTTATATCACAGAGCGTATTGGCATGAAGGTAAAATGTATTACAGAGGGCAAGTTGTTATAGATAAGTCTGTAGCTGTTGCTTAATACATTTTTGTAAATGATATTCGAACTCTCACATCGTGAGAGTTTTTTTGTTGTCTATAATTTAATTAAATAAGAAGTTCCAAATCAAAGAGAATGGAATTTTTTTTGTAATTTTCAGGTCTTTTAAAAAATTTCAAATGGGAACATTTGACAAGAAATAAACGCATACGATGAATACAATCACAGCCGCAATAACCGCTGTTGGAGCCTACGTTCCAGACTTTGTACTAACGAACAAAGCGCTCGAAGCTATGGTTGATACCAATGACGAGTGGATCACCTCTCGTACAGGAATAAAAGAAAGAAGAATCCTTAAAGATGTAGACAAAGGAACTTCTTTTTTGGCTATAAAAGCCGCGCAAGATTTATTAGCTAAAGCGAATATAGATCCCTTGGAAATAGATTTATTGATAATGGCAACCGCAACACCGGATATGCCGGTAGCTTCAACAGGAGTATACGTTGCCACTCAAATTGGAGCAACAAATGCTTTTTCTTATGATTTACAGGCTGCATGTTCCAGTTTCTTATTTGGAATGTCAACTGCCGCTGCTTATGTAGAATCAGGAAGATATAAAAAAGTACTATTGATTGGAGCTGATAAAATGTCTTCTATTGTTGATTACACTGACAGGTCAACCTGTATAATTTTTGGTGATGGTGCGGGTGCAGTTTTATTTGAGCCCAATTATGAAGGTTTAGGATTGCAAGACGAGTACTTACGCAGTGACGGAATAGGCAGAGACTTTTTGAAAATCGACGCCGGTGGATCGCTTCACCCAACTTCTTTTGAAACAGTAAAAGATAACAAACACAATATTATCCAAGACGGTAAAACAGTGTTTAAATATGCGGTGACCAATATGGCAGATTCAAGCGAATTAATTTTGAAAAGAAATAATTTGACGAATGAAGATGTAGATTGGTTGGTTCCTCATCAGGCCAACAAACGTATTATTGATGCTACTGCCAACAGAATGAATTTAGAAGATTCTAAGGTTTTAATGAACATCGAAAAATACGGAAATACCACATCTGCAACTTTACCATTAGTACTCAGCGATTTCGAACATTTATTGAAAAAAGGAGACACGATAATTTTGGCCGCTTTTGGAGGTGGATTCACATGGGGATCTATTTATCTAAAATGGGCATACGATAAAAAATAAATTTAAACTAAAAACAAATAATTATGGATTTAAAAGAAATTCAAAATCTAATCAAGTTTGTAGCAAATTCAGGAGTTGCAGAAGTTAAGTTAGAGATGGATGATGTGAAAATCACTATCAGAACAACTTTAGAAGGGAATGTAACAGAAACCACGTATGTTCAACAAATGCCTGCTCAAGCAGCTCTTCAACAAGTGGTAGCGCCACAGCAAATTGCGCCGGTGGCAGCTGCACCCGAAGTTCCAGTAATAGAAAATTCTCACTACATTACTATAAAATCACCAATCATCGGAACCTTTTATAGAAAACCGTCTCCGGATAAACCAATGTTTGTTGAAGTAGGAAAAACAATTGCTCAAGGTGACGTTCTTTGTGTAATCGAAGCCATGAAATTATTTAATGAAATTGAATCTGAAGTTTCTGGTAAAATTGTAAAAATACTGGTTGATGATATGTCACCAGTTGAATTTGACCAACCTTTATTCTTAGTAGATCCGTCATAATATTTTTGAGATTCCGATAGTCAAAATTCCAATTCCAAATTGAATTTTGACTATTGGAATTTTAAATTTTAAATTTAAAATAAGATGTTTAAAAAAATATTAATTGCAAATAGAGGGGAAATTGCGTTACGCGTAATTAGAACATGTAAGGAAATGGGGATCAAAACAGTAGCTGTTTATTCTACTGCTGATGCCGAAAGTCTTCATGTAAAGTTTGCTGACGAAGCGGTTTGTATAGGGCCTCCTCCAAGCAACTTATCCTATTTAAAAATGTCAAATATTATTGCCGCTGCCGAAATTACAAACGCAGATGCAATACATCCAGGATACGGATTCCTTTCTGAAAATTCTAAATTTTCAAAAATTTGTCAGGAACATGGGATCAAATTTATTGGAGCATCTCCAGAGATGATTGATAGAATGGGAGACAAAGCCTCCGCAAAATCAACTATGATTGAAGCAGGAGTTCCTTGCGTTCCTGGTTCAGTAGGTATTTTAGAGTCGTATGATCAAGCCTTACAATTATCAAGAGATTTTGGTTATCCAGTAATGCTGAAAGCAACTGCTGGTGGTGGTGGAAAAGGGATGCGTGCCGTTTGGAAAGAAGAGGAATTGTTAAAAGCATGGGAAGGTGCACGTCAGGAATCCGCAGCTGCTTTTGGGAATGACGGAATGTATTTGGAGAAATTAATTGAAGAGCCTCGTCATATTGAAATTCAAGTTATAGGCGATTCTTATGGAAAAGCGTGTCATCTTTCTGAAAGAGACTGCTCCGTACAAAGACGTCATCAAAAATTGACAGAAGAAACGCCTTCACCATTTATGACAGATGAATTGCGTACTAAAATGGGTGAAGCAGCTGTAAAAGCAGCTGAATACATTAAATATGAAGGTGCTGGAACTGTAGAATTTTTGGTTGATAAAAACCGTAATTTCTACTTTATGGAAATGAATACTCGTATCCAAGTAGAGCATCCTATTACAGAACAAGTTATTGATTATGATTTAATTCGTGAACAAATTCTTGTAGCCGCAGGGGTTGCTATTTCAGGAAAAAATTATTTGCCTCAATTGCATGCTATTGAATGCCGTATCAATGCGGAAGATCCTTATAATGATTTCCGTCCGTCTCCAGGAAAAATAACAACATTGCATATGCCAGGTGGACATGGAGTTCGTTTAGATACTCATGTATATTCAGGGTACACTATTCCGCCAAATTATGATTCAATGATTGCAAAACTTATTACTACAGCTCAATCTCGCGAGGAAGCAATCAGTAAAATGAGAAGAGCTTTAGATGAGTTTGTTATCGAAGGTATAAAAACTACTATTCCTTTCCACAGACAGTTAATGGATGATCCTCGTTATATTTCCGGAGATTATACCACTGCATTTATGGATACTTTCAAAATGAACGATCCCGAATAAAAAATACTACATTTAAGTAAAAACCTTGCAGGGATGCAAGGTTTTTTTGTTTTTACTTAATCTACAAAGTTTCTTTCAGCCATTTAAAAAATTCTCCTTGCCAAACCTGAGCATTCTGTGGTTTCAGCACCCAATGGTTTTCTTCTGGGAAATACAGGAATCTGCTTTTTATTCCGCGCATTTGTGCTGCTTGAAAAGCTTCTTGACCTTGACCTATTGGTACACGAAAATCTTTTCCGCCTTGAATAATTAAAATAGGTTTATTCCATTTTTCTACACTGGTCATTGGGTTAAATGTCGTGTAAGTTTTTTGAGCTATGGCATTGTCTTTTTCCCAATAAGCACCGCCAAAATCCCAATTGCTAAAGAATACTTCTTCGGTGGTTCCAAACATGCTTTGGGTATTATAAACGCCGTCGTGGGCAATGAAAGTTTTGAATCGGTTGTTGTGAATTCCAGCCAAATAAAAAACAGAATACCCACCGTAACTGGCACCAACGCATCCCAAACGATTTGCGTCAACATATTTTTCCTTAGACACGTCATCAATCGCTGATAGGTAATCATCCATTACCTGTCCGCCCCAGTCTTTGCTGATTTGCTCATTCCATGCTACGCCATGGCCTTGCATGCCGCGACGGTTTGGAGCCACAACAATATAACCATTTGCGGCCATCAACTGTAAATTCCATCGGTACGAATAAAATTGTGTCAACGGAGATTGTGGTCCGCCTTGACAATATAGAAGCGTTGGGTATTTTTTAGAAGCATCAAAATTAGGAGGAAGAATCACCCAAACTAACATTTTTTTGCCATCGGTTGTCGTTACATACCTTCTTTCGGTTTTGCTTAGCGCCAAAGAAGCATAGGTTGTTGTATTGACATTGGACAGTTGTTTCCATGTGTTTTTCTTCAGATTATAAGAAAATATTTCCGCAGCATGATTCATGTCGGTTCTCGTCACGATAATGGTACCGCCGGAAAAACCAACCAGATCATTGACATCAAATTCTCCCGTAGTGATTTGGCGAACGGTAATTGCTATTTTGATCATCCCCGGAAAATTAACTTCAAACAACTGTTTTGTTCCATCTACAGGCGCGACAAAAAATATTTTTTTTCCGTCACCACTCCACATGAAATTGTCTACAGTTCCGTCCCAATTTGCTGTGAGGTTCATTTTTATTCCTTTAAAGCTAACAATCAAATCGTTTTTATCGGCCTCATAACCGTCTCGTTTCATTTGTAACCAAGTTAAATTTCCTGTTGGAGAAAATTGTGGAGCGGTATCATATCCTAGGTTTTCTTCAGTCCTATTAATAGTTTTTCCAGTTTCTAAGTTATATTCGAAGATATTGGTGTTGGTAGAAAGAGCATAGTCAGTTCCTGCTTTTTTCTTGCTTACATAAAAGATGCTTTTGCTGTCTGGCGACCAAATGTAATCTTCATCGCCACCAAAAGGTTTTTGAGGACTGTCAAAATTTTCACCTTTTAGAATGTCAATTCCCACGGCGCCATCTTTATTCTCTCTATAAAAAACATGATTAAATTTGCCTTCGTTCCAAGTATCCCAATGACGGTAATTCAACCCATCGTAGATTTGAACATCTGATTTTATCAGTTCCGGATAAAAATCTTTTCCATGAACTTTTTCGATTTTTACTTCTTCATTGTAAACGATATATTTCCCGTCAGGAGAACTGTTTTTGTCTTTTAATAGGTCTTTAGTATCTTTTACTTCGGTTGGATTTCCACCATTTACGGGCAAAATGTAGAATTTTGTATCCGATTTATTTTCTTGAACAGAAGGAGTTGTCACTTTATAAACTACATTTTTTCCATCTTTGGAAATGCCTAAAGGAGCTACTCTTCCTAGTTTCCAAAGCAGTTCTGGAGTCATTATATTTTGTGCCATAGTAGTTAAACTCATCATTAATAAGGGTATAAGCAGTGCTTTTTTCATTTTAAAAATAGTTTTTTCGAATGATAAAATTAGCCAATTTAATTTGATGTTTTTTCGTTTTTAACACTTGCTTTTTAGCCCCGATAGCAGTGGAAATCCTTTCTAGTCCTGAACTTGTTTCAGGATCCTGAAACAAGTTCAGGACTAGAAAGATTGTAACGGATAGCGGGATTAGCTCCTGAAATAAATCCAGAATAAATCCAAAAAATTATTATTTTTATAAAAAAATTTGAACATGGATTTGAGCTATTGGGAATTAAAAAACTGGTTTACTGATGTAGATTATACGATTGTAGGAAGTGGGATTGTGGGCTTGAATGCTGCATTACGCTTGCGCGAAAGATTCCCAAAAAGCAAAATTTTAGTATTAGATAAAGGAATGTTGCCTCAAGGCGCGAGTACTAAAAATGCCGGTTTTGCGTGTTTTGGAAGTCTTTCAGAAATTATAGATGATTTAAAATCCCACTCGGAAGAGGAAGTCATTCATCTTGTTCAAAAACGATGGAAAGGCCTGCATTTGTTGCGAAAAAGATTGGGTGATGACACGATAGATTTTAAGCCCTATGGCGGATATGAGTTGTTTTTAAAAGACGACGAAAGTTGTTTCAGTGAATGTGTTGGGAAATTACCATTTATCAATGAAATTTTAAGACCACTATTTAGAGCAGATGTTTTTGCCAAAGAAGTTGATCGATTTGGGTTTGGTGGCATACAGGAATATCTGGTTTTCAATCCGTTTGAAGCACAAATAGATACTGGAAATATGATGCAAGCGCTGTTAAAAGAAGCGGTTTCTAAAAATATCTTAATCCTAAACCAACAAACTGTTACCTCCTATTTCGACAAAGGAAATGAAATGGAAGTTGCGCTTGGTGATTTTAGTTTTAGTACCCAAAAAATACTATTTGCAACAAATGGTTTTGCTGATGCATTAACAAATGGCGCGGTTAAACCTGCCAGAGCGCAAGTTTTGATTACAGAACCGATTAAAAATTTAGATATAAAAGGGACTTTTCACTTGGATAGAGGGTATTATTATTTCAGGAATATTGGCGATAGAATACTTTTGGGCGGGGGCAGAAACCTCGATTTTGAGACGGAAAATACAACTGAATTTGGACAAACAGAAATTGTCCAAAATAAATTGGAACAATTATTAAAAGAAGTAATTTTGCCGAATCAGGATTTCCAAATTGCACACCGTTGGAGCGGTATCATGGGTATTGGCAATAGTAAGAATCCTATCGTTTCACAACTGTCTGATAATGTCTATTGTGGTGTGCGATTGGGTGGAATGGGAGTGGCAATAGGAAGTATAATTGGAACAGAATTAGCAGATTTAGTGTAATGGCAACAAAAATAACGCCCAGGAAATCAAAACAACCCATTAAAAAAGAACCAACCTCTTTTATGAGCAAACTAACTCGTTTTTTACTCAAAATAGTATTGTGGTTCGTCGGAATCTCTTTGTTTTTTGTGGTGTTTTTTAAATTTGTACCCGTTCCGTTTACCCCATTAATGGTGATCCGTGGAATTGAAAATAAGGTTGCTGGAAAAGAAGTATTCTTTAGCCACGACTGGGAACCAATTGAAAATATCTCGATGAATCTTCAAAAAGCCGTAATCGCCAGTGAGGATGGAACGTTTCTAAAACACAATGGGTTTGATTTTGTGGCCATGCAAAAAGCGTATAAAAGCAATGAACGTGGCCGAAGAATAAAAGGTGGAAGCACAATATCGCAACAAACAGCCAAAAATGTATTTCTTTGGCAAGGCCGAAGTTATTTGAGAAAAGGACTTGAAGCGTATTTTACTGTTCTGATTGAAATCATTTGGGGAAAAGAACGCATCATGGAAGTGTACTTGAATAGTATCGAAATGGGGAATGGGGTCTATGGAGCACAAGCAGCCACAGAACATTGGTACCGAAAAGATGCTTCCAGTTTAACATTAATTCAGGCTGCAGGAATAGCAGCGATTTTGCCCAATCCAAGAAAATATTCGGCTACTAGTTCTTCCACGTACATTAACAGGCGAAAAGCAAAAATTGTACGCGTGATGCGTCAAGTAGGAAAAATTGAATATCCAAAATAATTTGAATTAAGTATGAAAATACAATCTCTAAAAATAAAAAACCGTAAACTCTTACTTAAAAGATTTTACGGTTTTGTTTTGTGGAGAATATCGGATTCGAACCGATCACCTTCCCGAAAGCTTTCGGGACACTCTATTCAAATGATTTTTTTGATATTATAAATTCAATATATTTTCTGCTTTTCTTCTTTTTGATTTCCATTTCTCTTTGTACAGCTAACGACCGAGAATCAAAATTTTCAAAATAAACTAGAATCCAATCTTTAGCCACTTTTGTATAAGTGCTTCTACTATTTAAATGGTCATTAAGTCTGTTTTCAATATTTTCACAAGAACCTATGTAGTATTTATCCAAAGTTTTAGAGAAAATAATATAAGTATAAAACATGGGCTTTAAAATAAAAAAAGCCTCACATTGCTGTAAGGCTTGGTATTGTTGGTGGAGAATATCGGATTCGAACCGATCACCTCTTGCCTGCCAGTAGTGACAGTGTTGATTTTTATATCTGAAAATCAGCACAGTATAAATATGTAAAATTGCAAAATGTAGCATTTTTTATCATTTATCCACTTAATAAGTACACTTACTATTTGCTAATTATCTTTATCTTTAATATCTGAAAAAATATCTGAAGTTCCTGATGTCTTATCTTTATTAGGAATTATTTTCTTTGTTATTATTGTTTTTTTCGAAATGCTACCTTCTTTGTCTATTCCCGTTTTTAAAACTTCAATCGTAGGCACTACAACTATTGGATGATTGTAAGCTTCGAAAAACTTTCTTCGTTCGATTTTAGAATAATCAAGAATAACAGATAGCAACCCTTTAAGAGTTGGTTCGAATGAATTTGGATTTATGAAATTTGGATTATATCCAGCTATTTCTAATTCTTTAGCCCAATTGTATAATTTTTTTGCAATTTCATTTTTACTAAAAAACTCTTTAAGAATATCCGTGTCTGAGTTTTCAAGTGATTTTGCAATAGAACTTTGAGATTTATTTCCAGATATTTGAATGGCTATTGATAATATTTTATCAACCCCATCGCTACCTAAATTTCCAAAATTGAACCCCTCAGACAGTTTTTTTTCTTTGTCTGAAATTTCTAAAAATGCAATATCTTTTACAATGAAATCAATAATAATTAATAGATGAGATAAAACTAAATAAACCATTCTAGTTGCATCTTCTCTTTTTTGAATATCAGTAGATGCCTTTTCAAGAAAATATTGCAAAAGCAGTAAAGTGCCATTAAACCCAGCAAAATCCAATTCAGTTAAAAGTCTTGATTTTGATGATTCATAAAGAAATTTCCAGTCCTTATTGTCATAAGTTTTGTAACTTCTGTATTTTGATAATTTTTGTAGCAAATCTTCTTCCGTGAGACGTTCAGGTAAGCTTTGTTTCCTTAGTTTTCCAAGAAAAGCACCATCTAAAACAAGTGTGTCATGTAGTTGTCCAAAAGAATGTGTTAGCCCTTTTTGGTCCGTAGTTGCAACAATACAGGAATTAAATCCTAAAAGTTTTTTTAGTCCATTTGCCCATAATATTCTTTCAAATGCTTGTGGTGATTTTTTGTTTTTTATGTCAACGTTAATTCTATCCCTTGTTAGGCTTGATGAACGACCATACAGATATAAGTCAACATCCGTTACATCTAATCCTTCATATCTATATTTCACGCCCCTAACAACATAGTATCCTAAATTTAAAAAATAGGTTCTAAGTAGCTCTTCCATCTGCTCTCCCTTGTTAATTGTTTTTTGGTCTTCCATTAGTTTCTAAATGTTCTTAATAAGTCACCTACCGATTTCTTTGAGTTTTCATTTTCTTTCTTTCTGTTTGAAGTTCTAATTTGTTCTGGACCAACATAATTAGTCACATTGCTAGAATGCATAGAACCTACTAATGTCTGCTCATCTGTATTTCCAAACTCTAAAACCTGCATTGCTAATTCTCCAATATCTCTTTTTAAAAGCGTCATATAGAATAGGTTTGTATTAGGTTTTTGTCTTAATTGGATTACTCGTTTCATTTCTAAAAGTTGATAATCTTGTCCAATTGCTGTTGCTGGACCTACTTCATGACCATTGACTAATTTTTGCATTAGAAGTTTTAACATATTAATTTTTCCTCGTCCATCAGAACTGAAATTCATACCATAGTATAACGAAGCGACAAAAGCTTTTGCTAAATCTAGTGCATCTTCCTCAAAAGGATTGCCATACTTTGCAAATGCAGAAGGCTTGGTAACAATTGTTTTGGTTTCTTTATGATTACTTACATCATTAAAGTCATACATTCCTATTGAATTCAACTTGGATAATAATTGAATACCTAAAATAGTTTGGCCGTAATCTAGGTCAACACATCCTTTAACTTGCAAGATTCCATCTAATTCTGTAACTTTTCTTATTTCATCTTCACTTAAAGAACTAAGAACGGCATTAGTTTTCGTTGCTGCACCTCGCCTAAAAAGGTTACCATTAAAATAAAATTTAGTTGAATCCTCAAGTTTTTCAAAATCAACAAATCCAATTTCTTCAGATTGCGAAAATAAATCAGCAGTTTCAGTGCTTGTTAATTGATAGGTATCTGATATATATTCCGAAAGGATAATTCCACTTTTAGGTAAATCTGAAATGTTTTCTGACAAATCTAACGCAGCTTGCTGGTATCGTGAGGGGTTACTGCTTTGAAAAATATCAGTGGTGTGCTGTAAAACTGTAGATGTCGTAATACCCAATACTGAAATAGAACCATTAGTCCCAAGGTCTATAAGTTGTGCCTCAGCTAATTTAGCTTTAATTGATTCAATTTCAGTTTTTTTAAGGTTTGAAACCTTAGCTATTGCTGTTATCTTCTCTTTATTTAGTTCGCTTTGACTATGAGAAGCTGCCAAACTAGACAAGAACATTCCACATTTCCCCGCTTCTTCAATGTCTTCAAAATCTTGAGTATTCCTTACATCAAATAATTTTTTTGTATGGTTTATCAACCACGCCCCTTCAGTTTTCTTATCCATTTCCTATTACTAAATTTTAAGATATAAACTTAATTAAATTTTATTACTTAAAGTAATTAAGATAAAAAATATTACAAAAAATATGATTTTTATATTCTTGTTAAATGCTGTTTTTTGAATGTCTTATTTTCTGAAAAGGGATGATGCAAAATCCAGATATTATTTTCAGAATTTTAGCTTTTTATTTTTTTAAGTTATTATTTTGTTAGTAAAAATAGTAATTTTGATTTTTTAATTATAATGTTTAAATACGATGAAAATAGTATCTTTTTTTGCAGGTGCAGGTGGTCTTGATTTAGGATTCCAAAAGGCTGGTTTTGATGTTGTATGGGCAAATGAATACGATAAAGAAATATGGGAAACATATGAAAAAAATCATAAAAATACAATTTTAGATAAACGTAGCATTGTTGATATTCCTTCCGAGGAAGTTCCTGATTGCGATGGAATAATTGGAGGTCCACCCTGTCAAAGTTGGTCAGAGGGTGGTTCTAAAAGAGGTATTGCTGATAAAAGAGGACAACTTTTTTATGAATTTATGCGAATACTTGCCGATAAGCAACCTAAATTTTTTCTTGCAGAAAATGTTTCAGGAATGTTAGTTCCTGCTCATAAAGAAGCTCTAGAAAACATTAAACAAATGTTCGATGATATAGGATATAATTTATCATTTGAATTATTAAATGTTTCTGATTTTGGTATTCCACAAGATAGAAAACGTGTTTTTTTTATAGGTTATAGAAAAGATTTAGGCTTAAAATTTCAATTTCCAAAACCTATAACTCCTAAAGATAAATTTACTTTAGAACAAGCAATTGGAGATTTAAAAAATAATGTTTTACCAGCTAAAGAGGGTAATTACACCAATGGTGAAAAATGTAAAGTAAAAAATCACGAATACATGATTGGAGGTTTTTCTTCAATGTTTATGTCAAGAAACAGAGTTCGTTCTTGGGACGAAGTTTCATTTACTATACAAGCAGGAGGAAGACATGCTCCTCTTCATCCTCAAGCACCAAAGATGAATCTTGTAGAACAAAATGTAAGAGAGTTTGTAAGAGGTAAAGAAAATTTATATCGTAGATTAAGTGTTCGTGAGTGTGCAAGAGTCCAAACTTTTCCTGATGATTTTGTTTTCCATTATAAAAGTGTGGTAGCGGGTTATAAGATGATTGGAAATGCTGTTCCTGTAAATATGGCTAAAATTTTGGGTCAAAAAATATTTAAAGATTTGAGCAAAGTAAAACCCACAAAAATCACTTTAAAATCAACATCTATTATTAGTGATGGTAATGTAGTTCGTGAAAAAATGAATGAAATCATAAATAGCATATCTGCATAATGGCAAAAATTTCAACTCAAACTATAAACGGTAAAGCATTTGAATATGCTTTACTAAATGAATTTTTAGAAAGATTAAAAGTTGTAACTACTGTTTCGGTTGTTGACAATGAACCATATAAAACTGCTAAAAAATGTTTTTTAAGTTTTGATGAAAAAGAACAAGGTCAGTATAGGTTAGTCGCTAGTTTTGCTGTTAATTTTCTTCTTGACATTGAACCACGATTGTCAAACGGAATTAATGAGAATGATATTTTGCAACTTGAAATTGTTTCAGACAAAAGAGGTCAAAGTGGTGATGTACGTGATGTTTTAGCAATTAGGTCATTACAAAAGTGGGAAATTGGGATATCTGCAAAAAATAATCACAGAGCAGTTAAGCATCCTCGTTTGTCTAATAAAATTGATTTTGGTAAAGAATGGTTAGGCATTCCATGTTCAATTGATTATTTTAATGAAATTAATCCGATTTTTGATAATTTAGCTAGATTACGAACAGCTAGTAAAGCAACTCAAAAATGGGACACATTAGGAGATTATCACATTTCGGTTTATGTCCCAATACTAGATTCTTTTAAAAAAGAATTATTGCGTTTGGATGAAGAAAATTCTGGAATTGTAGCAGAACAATTATTACAATATCTGATTGGCAGACAAGATTTTTATAAAGTAATTAAAGGCAAGAATAAAGTTGATATTCAGGCATATAATTTACATGGTACTTTAAATCTACCTTTTGAAAATATAAAGCCAAAATATAAAATTCAAAAGTTGAAATTACCAAATAGGCTAATTGAAGTTGTTTACCAAGATAATTCTAAAACAACACTTTTAGTTACTTTAAATGAAGGATGGCAAATCTCTTTTAGAATACATAATGCAAGTTCTCGTATTGAGCCATCTTTAAAGTTTGATATTAATTTAGTTTCTGCACCTCATTCCCTTTTTTCAAATCAATTGATTATAGCATAAATCTCTTTAATGATTTAAAGCTGGTTAAACTAAGTAAATTTGCTTCATTATTTTGATAAATTTTGCCCAACACTCCTCCAGTAGTTAAGATTATCTGTCGTTTTGTTTTAAACGAAGAAACGGGCGATATGTAGCTTTTAATGTTTTGCATTAAAATCACTAATTAAATGTTCAATATATTGCACATGTTTAATTATTTTCCTATATTTGTTTAGGATTTAGGAAGAAAAAAATCAATATATGAAACCAAATAAACAAGGACAAATAGTAAAATTTCATACTCCACTAGAAGGAGAAAATCCAGAGCAATTTTATGTGGTCCTTGAAGTGATTGAAGATGACTCTGGACCTAGAGCCGACATTCAAGCACTTAACACAGGTTTAGCTTTTCCACCAATAAATACAGTTCGTTTAGATGATTTAGAAGTAGTTGAGGTTAGTACTCAAGATTTAATTGGACATTATGTTACCATAAACAAAGCGGACTATTCCCAAGTAGATGGAAAAGTGATTAGTGTCAATGAACAAAAAATCAATTTAGATTTGACAAATGGCATTAATGAAGTTGAAACCAATGTTTATCTTACAAAAGTTGATAAAAATGGCAAAGAGCACTTAGGAACCTTATATGTTAACCCAGAATAAAGAATTCAAAAACCACAAAATCAAAATACAATCATCATGAGTACTTTCATAAATGAAGAAGAAAAACTAAAGCATCCATACTATAAACTGATGGAATTGAGAGACGATGCTTTGGAAACAGAATTAAATTCTTGGTCAAGATTAGATTTAATAGAATGGCTTTGTTGGAATGACCGAAATGGTGTTTATAGAGATAATGAATCGTTGCAAGAGTTTGGCAATACAGTTAGTAAAGAAGAAGCAATTGAAATCATTACCAGACAAATAACGGAAGCGTAAAAAATGGTAAATAGAGACTCTCAATTAGCAAAGGATTCAATTGAAAATTACATTCATAACTGTCGCTTAAAAATGGGACAGAATATTCGTGGAATCAGAGAAAAAAGAGGTTATAGTCAAGATGAGTTAGCAGAAATCATGGGCGTAAACCGAACTACAATTTCCAAAATAGAAAACGGTAAGTTTAGTTTTAGCATAGATTACTTAGCTAAGTTTTCACTGTTTTTAGATTTTAATTTTTCATTAGTTGATAACCAAGTGATTTAGCGATGAGGTAGTTTAATACCTCATCTGTCAGAATCATTTATTTCCTGTTCAATAATTTGGATGCAATCTTGTAAATTTTTCTTAATGAATGTACTCCAAAACCGAACCACTCTCCATCCATGACCCAAAAGATATTGGTTAACTTCTGCATCTCTTTTTATATTCCTTTCAATTTTAAGAATCCAATATTCCCGATTAGAATGGATTTTATCTTTTCTTTCTTCCCAATTATAACCATGAAAGAACTCACCATCAACAAATATTGCAATTTTGGGCTTTTTGAAAGTTAGGTCTGGTGTGCCAAAAACAGATTTGTCATTTTTTCTATAGCGATGCCCTCGATGCCACAAAGTTTTAGCTAGAAGAATCTCTTCCTTTGTGTCCTTGCCCTTAATGGCTTGCATGATTTTGCTTCTTATTTCTTTTGAGAACTTATCCATTTGAAAAGAAATGAAATAAAGAATTTATTGTAGTCGGTATAAAATTAAGAATGTATATTCAGAAATTTGCCAATTTGGTATTTAGTACAGCAAATTACTTTGTTTGCTTTGATAAATTTTATCCAATATTCCAACTGTTGTTGTCAACACCTTACCTTTAGGCACACCTATTTTATCGAGTAACATTCTCATTTGTATAGCAGTCAGCTTTAGTTTCATATCCTTCGTTTAATGATAAATATCGCTCCAAAAGCACAAACACTCATGAAAAAATAAATAATTCTTTAGAACTAGGCTGAGGCTTGCACACAGTATAGATTATATCTAGCTTTTAGCAATGCAATCAACTTGAATCAATGGAGCAGAAACGGGCTGATGTGGTCCCTTATGGTACGTGTAAAAGGTTGAGAAGTCAATTTTTTTTCGCATTTTTTTTGGGAAAAATTTTTTTCGAATTTTGTCTTAAAAAACAATAAATCGATTTTTTTTGAATAATCAAGGGCTAGTATAATGATGTTCTATTTATGTACATAGCTAGCTGGTAACGAGAATTTTTATGTTAAAAATTCATTCCTGTTTTTGATGGGGGAAGGCCCCTTCCTCCGTCCCACTTTCTAGTTAACATTATTCAACTCTGAATTTAACATGTTTGATAGGTAATATTTCAATCGACACAAAGCTTTAAAATAACATTTAAAATTCATAAAAATAAGATTCAATTTGAATTGCTGTAAAAAATAATAGCATAAATTAGCAGAAAAATAAAGATGCAGTTTGTCAGACCAAGCTATCCAGATGGGAGTAAATTGGGATGTTTTTTCAGAAATACATCAAAGTTAGTGGCAAGCTAAAACATAAACAATTACTATGTCAAATAACATAAATAAATTTTGGAAAATAAAAAGACTCTCTTCAAAAACTTTTTAAGTGATTTAAAAAATACTCCTAATTCAATTGACGAATACAAATACATTGGAACAGGAAATCCATATTCTAGTACTTTAATAATTGGAAAAGAAGCAGCTATATCAATAGAATCGGAGCAATATGAAATAGAAATTGTAGATAACTTTAATTATTGGAATAATCTTGAAGAATATAATTCTGACAATATTATAGAAAGAAATTTTGAAAAATATTCAGCTTTATATCCATATAAAGGACAAATTCTGAAAAAAGATAATAGGAAAAATTGGGGAACAAGTAAGACGTGGATGAATTATCAAAAGCTAATCAACTTTATATATAATAATCCTCAAAACAGCTTAATTAATTTCCACGAAAAATCATTCATAACAGAAGTAAATTCAACACCAAGTAAAGTAACAGCAAATGCTAGTACTGAATCAATTTCATTCAGAAAAAAACATATCTTAACTTCTGATTTCTTTCAAAGTTTTCCAATTGTAATTATATCGGGAGTCGGATATTTTGAAGCATCTGAGCAAAATAATGAAATTGAACAAATTTTCAATGTTACTTTCACAGAAAAAATATATGCGGATAAAGAAAAGAAAACCCAACCTTATTGGATTCATTGGAATAAAGAAAAAACAAAAATTGTAATAAACACCTATCAATTAAGTATTGGTATTGCGGATGTTTTATTATGTGAAATTGCAAAAGTAATACAAAACAGCAATTTACTTAAATAAAAAATCCATCCACTAACTGCTGTTTTGAGCTAGTGTCCAGTGCCCAGTGCCCAAGAATACCCATTATAAATTGAAATCAAAGAAATCATTTGTTTCAATTGTGGTGGATTATAAAATGATGAAATATTGGTACAATTGTCTACTCCTTTTTTTATTTCAATACTGTTGCTAATTAGATTATTCATTGTTTAAATCGGCTGATTTGGTGATTGATAAATTATATTCGAAGTCAATTTTATTGAGAAATTCTTGAACCATCTTTAATACCATATCCATATCATTTTCTTTAACTATTAATGAATCGTGTTTGGTCAAGCAAAATATTTTTTTTGTTTTAATGAGTCGTAAAATGCCATCAATAAAAATATTGGATTCTTTTAGTTGAAGCATAATAGCGAAAGTGTTATCTCCATTTTCTTTTTTAAAATCATCAATCCATTTAACAACACTACTAAATAAATTTTTAATTTTTATCTTACCAGAAGTGTTGTTTTTTCTCGAACTAAACATAATTTCAAACATTGCATTTTTACCTTGTTTTCTTGTCTCTAAACCTAGTTCAAGCTCAATGTAATCGTATAGTTTGCCCGAAACAGAAAGTGCTTTAAATCGGTCGTAATCTGGCGTATTTAAGGTGTCTTTTAATATGTGTGATAGTATTGTAAATTGTGAATTATTAAGGTCAATCTGAACCAAATTATTCTGGGCACATATATCATCAACTAGAAGTGAACACATATTCGTTAGGTTGGTATCTAGCCTATTATTTGTTGTGTTTCTTGCTGCCCTAAAACTACCCATTCTCATTTTTTCGATTGAATCGGTATAGGCTAAATTGATTGACACTTTTTTGTTATGAATAAATTGGTTTTCATCAGCAATACGGAATCTTCCATTATCATTTATAAGGCTCATTCCTTTTAATTTAGCTTTGGCAATAGCATCAATTGTTTTCATAAAAAATGAATTGCCATTTGGCGCAAAAATTCTAACACTCAATTGATTTATTTGCTCATTGACTTTAAATTCCGATATAGATAGTGTGGAAACTCTTTTATCAACTATATTTTGTAATCGGTCATAATCAATTTTAAGTGTAGTAATATCATCAATAAACCTTCTGTTCTGAATTCCATCTGATACAGTTATATTTTTAATAATATCCTTGTATCCCACTGTTAATAAGGGTTGATGTTCTTTTTCATTACATAGTGTATTTGAAAGATTACAAGATTTAGAAACTTTAAAATCTTTAAAATATTCTTGTGAAACTGAATAATTATAACAGATATTCTTATCAGCTGAATAATATTCATTTCTTACAACTATCTTTTCATTGATTAAGACCTTTAACCATTTAAAATAATAATCATCAAATGTTTTAGTAAGATATGTTTGTGTTTTAGGTGTTGGTGTTGTAACATCCCAGAATTCTTGAAATGAATCCCTAAGTAGGATACCAACGAATTTAAACGAATGTGATTTTTCCGTTTTTGTAATATTTAATTTTTGAATATCATCAACCAAAGTTTTAGGTAATGAAATGTATGATGTTGCTGTTTTTTTGTGAACAAGTTGTTGATTGTTCTTTTTGTTAATTTTCAAGATTAATATTTATTTCTGCTTTGTTATTTTTTCTGCTTTGGGTGCAGAAACCAGAGGTGGTATGCCTACCATTTATCCTCTGGATACCCAAGTAATCTACTAGCTACATATATAGATATCTATATACTTTTAAAAATTTAAATTACTTTAATATTTGTTTGCTATCGATTATTTTAAATATACTAACAAGCAACTTGATAGTCAACTAATACGACATATATTATTTTGTTATAGCTATTAGTTTTTTAATAAAATTTATCTATACATTTGATTGAATTAGATTATTCCCCTTTAATTTCTCTAATAATCCAGCCACAACATCAACAGTCATAGCCAATCCAATTGCTTTTAATTTATTGGTTTTTGATACATTTGGAACATCGGCAACATATCCATCTGGAATAGTCATTAATCTTTCGCATTCCAGAATACTAGGCAAACGATAGCATCCATTTGGGAAATCATATTCACCAAATGCTGACCTAGACTTCCCGACATAACCAGATTTGTTTAGAATAAATGGATATTCCAATAACTTTTGTTCAGTAGTTAAGTCTGCAAATTCTTTATCCTTATATATAAGGTTGCCAAGATTCATTTTATAGTATCTAAAAATTCCGTTAGTGAGTGTGATATTGCTACCCAATAAAACATTAGCTTTTTCTTTATCCACATAGCCATTTACTATAATGTCATGGTATTTAATTTCTTTTGGTTCTGGAATTCCAACATTTGGAATGTTGGTCCAGTAAAGTCTTCTTCTATTTGCTGGAGCCACATCTGCCGAATTTATCTTAACAAGCTGAATATTTCCAAATATTTGAGAAAGTTCGTTAGTTATTATATCTCTGTCTTTTGAAGTCATGCTAGCTACATTTTCCATTAAAAAATAAAGCTTTTTTCCAGAAGGCATAAAAACATAAATTTCACTCAGAATTTTTAAAGCTTCATAGAATAATCTTGATTCAGTTCCTTTAAGACCTCTTCTGTCACTAGGATTGATGCTAGAAAGATTTGTGCATGGACTACCAAATATAACTAGGTCAACTTCATCCCATAAGTCGGAACTATATATTTTACGTACATCACCTAATTGAATGTGATTGGTATCACCACTATAATGATAGTTCTGAATAGCAAGTGCATTTGGGCAGATTTCAGAACTGTAATACTTATTGATTTTGATTCCAGCTTTTTTTAGAGCTAATTTGGCACATGAGATGCCATCGAATAATGATAGGACATTTAATCCTTCATTGTTGTTTTGGGTCGTTTTCATAATATTTATCGTTTTATAATAAATATTACGCCATGGGGAAAAGAACATTTTTTGCACTGGAGAAAAACCAATTATTTCCACTATCTCCCTGTTTAAAGGGGATACAGAGCTAAAAAAAAGTGAAAATAATTTGATAAAACCTGGCGCAGGAACAAATTTCCTTGTACACTCGTGGTGTACAAACAATTTAAGATATGAGCACAACGACACAAACAATGGAAATAGCTAAAACAATACTTGAACAAATTCAATATGCGGACCGTTCAGCACTGATGGCTTGGGGAGCATTAAATTTCGCAGCAATTGGAGAAAGTGAAGAATACCAAGGTGGCTTAACTTTTCAAGTGAATGGTCTTACTCATCAAGGATGGGTTAAAGTTTGCCTAAGATGGGCCGATGACTATACAATTGTGTTTATTAATAAAAAACGGGAAACTGTCAAAACATTCGAAAGAGCCTATTGTGATATGCTCGTTCCAGTTATCGATTGGGTGGAAGGGAAGTAATTCCTTTTTTTTGATTTCTCCGTTTTAGAATTAGACCATAGTTCTTTTCTAAAGCAAAAATCTAAGATATAACCAAGCAAAACCAGCAATAATGTTTTAAAATAATTTGGACTCTAAAACTAAAACAAAATTAACTCTAAATACCCAATAATATGATTTACTACTTCTATTCTCGCACGTCAACGATTTTTCAGAATTCTGCAAGGCAAATAGGGTCCTTTAAAGCACATGAAGGTTTTGACCCTTCAAGATTGTTTGTAGAAAGGATACAAGGAAATATTCCATTTATGGAAAGACCCGAAGCAGTCAAAATGTTCGATATTATAACAAACCAATCTGAAAGATGCACGGTGGTTGTAGATTCCACAGATAGACTGGGAAGAAATTTATTAGATATTTTAAATACTATATCTGTCTTTAAAAAAAATCACATCAATCTGAAATCACTTAAAGAAGGTTTTTCGACATTTTTGGATAATGGTGAAGAAAACCCAATGGCTAATTTAGTTATTTCGGTGATGGGTAGCATCGGTGAGATGAGTCGGAACCAAATAAAATCCCGTTCTATGGAAGGAATTCGCATAGCACAGGCACTTGGAAAATTTAGCGGTAGAAAGACTGGTGCCGTACAAAGTGATGAGAAGTTATTGGAACGTCACCAAACCGTACTAAAGAAATTACAAAAAGGACTGACTATTCGTGAAATTTCTGAAATCACGGGTGCATCCAGTACTACAATTATTAAAGTTAAAAAAGTTATGGTTAATAGAAAGATGATTTGATTGTACTTTAGAAAAATAAAGCTAATTAAAATAAATCTCTAAATTATCGTAAAAATTAACTAATGATTCCATAAAAGGAATGTTGTAAAATTTCAAATCAACACTATTTTTTATTTTTTTGGTAGTTGTATTAATAATTAAACAGCAATTTTCTTCATCAAAGTACAATGAATCTATGCGATTTTCTTCCAATTTGGGATTTAGAGAAAAAATAATTAATTTTTTTCTGTGTTCTTTAAATATAAGGAAGAAATCGTTATTTTTTTTAACCATTGCGATGCCATAACTAATACTTTCGTCAATCGAATCATTATAAAGAATTAGGTACTCCAAATTTTCAATAAACTCTGATTCAATATTTTTATTAAATGAGTCTATTTCGGAAGTTGAGATTTCCTCAAAAAAACTAACTCCTACCAACTCTTCTGAAAATACATCTACAATAAGTTCTTTTACAATACTGTTTCTATCATTTTGAAATACTTCGGCATCAAAAACTGGCTGTATAATCCAATTACCATCGATATCAATCCAACCATATTTGTTTTTTAGTGTAGCTCTTGAATAATTTAAATCATCTATTGCTTCCAATCTATCATATATAGGTTCAACATTCCAAATGCCTTTAGTATTTAAAATTCCCCATTTTAAGTTTTCCGATTGTGCAATTACATATCCGTTTTTATTAAAATTACCGATATAATTTAAAACTGGCTCAAGTAACATTTCACCTTTTAAATCTATAATTCCAATCTTATTATTAATCAACACCTTAGCTAAATTATTGAAAAGATAAACATCACGTTTTTCACTAAATATAGGTTTTACAATCAAATTGTTTTTTAGATTAATATTTTCCCATTTGTCCAGCAATAATGTTCTAACTTTTTGATAGTCATCAAATGGAATAACAGAATCGTATAAAGGTTCAATTATCCATTCTCCATTTTTATTAATAACCCCAGATTTATGTTTAATTTCTGCAATAGCTAAATCGTTAATATCAAAATGATATAGAAAATCAAATTTTGGTTCTATTATCCAATTTCCTTCAAAATTTATCAATCCATATTTTTCATTAAGACAAACAATAAAACTTTTTCCGTCTTGAAATGTACAATTGGAAAATTTAGGCTGTATAGCCCATTTGCCTTGTCGATTTATAACTCCCCATTTTGAATCAATACATACACATGAAAACTCATAGTGATTGAAAGGAAAAACAATATCATAAATTGGATAAATTATCCAATCTCCTTTACGATTAATGTACCCAACTTTTTCTTCTAATTTGACTTTTGCATACCCTTTTGAGTCAAATCCATCAATGGAATCAAAATTTAAATTAATTAATAATTCCCCTTTTATATTTATGCATCCAAATTTATTTTTTAATCCTACTATAATGAATCCTTCTTCATCTAAATCCCCCATTATATCATACGAAAGTGGAATAATAATTTCAGAACCAATATTTAGTATTCCATACTTGTTTTCTTTCTCAACACAAAAATGATTTTTGTGTTTGAATTCTGATATTGAATCATAAATCGGCTCAATTAAATATTCACTTTTAAAATTTATTAAGCCATATTTTTCTTCTAATCGTACTAAAACATTTTCATCCATTAATGATAATTCCTCGAAATTAGGTTTTATAACTATGTTATTATTTGAATCAATAATGCCAGTTCTGTAATTATCAGAAAAGCAATAATAATCTTTGCTATTTAATTTATATAGGATTTGATATATTGGTGAAATAACCCAATCACCATTTTGGTTTATCAAACCATATTTTAATCCTTCATTTTGTTTTATAGATGCAACAAAATTGCATTTCAAATTGTCTGGCATGATTCTAATTTTAGAATTTAAATTCAATAAATATATTAGATTTATTGAATTTAATAGGTAATATTTTTAAACATTTGCATAAGGGAATGTTTAACAATAATTTAAACTTAACAATGAATGTAATTGAAATTCAAAATTTGATTAATCAAATCGGAAATCTTGAGATAAAATTTAATGAAAATAAGCAAGAATGTCTTGTGAATGGAGAAAATATATTTAAAATAAATAAAAATATATTTGAAGTCATAAGAGATGAGTATCGTCAAAAATTGACGACCCAATTAAATCAAAAAAGCGACAGTAACTTGCTTGTAGTTTTTTTAGATGAAATTTCAAATTTCATACAAAATCTCAATAGTAGTTATCATAGTTACCGTATTAAATTATCAGAATCAAAGTATAAAAATATAAATTGTGAATTAGGAAAAATTTTCATCAAAATTTGCCAAATAATAGATTTTAAAATTGGTATTCTAGAAGAAATGAAAAATGATTTGGAAACCAAACTAAAATATTTTGAGTATAAATTAGAGAGTGATTTTAACCAAGACCATTTACAAAATAGCTCGAGAATTGAAATAGAAGAAGTAGAGCTAGATTTAAAAGGGTTGCCCAAACTAAACGTATCTGAAAGATATAAGCTTCTGAAATTATTAAATATAGTTGAAATCTTTAAAAATTTAGAAATAGAAAAGAAATCAAAATTTAAGCTTTTGGCATTAACTATGGGAATAAGCTTAGATAATGCAAGACATCTGCTTTCTGATTCCTATAAAATCACTTCTGAATCCGAAAATAAATCATTGGATAATTTTTTAGCGAAAGAAAATATAAAGTTATAGTTCTATTAATAAGTATGTTATGATTTTTATTTAAAAATGGGTCAGTTTCAATTTTGACCCATGAATTGACCCAAAGCATCTTTGCATCGTTGAGTAAGGAACAGTATTACAAACAGTAATCGAAAAGTTTCTTTTAGTACTAACTAATAAAATGATGTATATGATTTACAATAACACTACTTAGGTTTTTAAGCCCAGAATTCTAGTAATCGATAGATATTAGAGTTATCACACAACACTTTCCTAATCTGGAAAGCAGAATCACAAAAAAAAATTAAAACAAAAAATCTATTCAAACATGGACAGGAAAAGAACTGCCCAAACTTAAAATTTGTAACTATGAAAAATTCAATAAAAACAACAGATAATGATTTCCAATTAATCAGTGTAGTAATCCCAAGTTTAAACGGAAACTATGGCAAGCTTTTATTCCTAACTGGTGAGGAATATGATAAACTTAAAAAAACTTCCAAATCAAATTCTGGAAAGTGTGAGAGTATATATGCATTATATGCCGAGTCAAACATGTATCATGACATATTAACAAGCGGAACGGGAGGATTGAATAGAGCACAATTTGATGAATTGTTGAAAAATGGATACAATTCAAAAATACAAATGGGGAGAAATGGAGTTGAATTAAAACAAGTAGTTTAATAAACTAATCGAATCGTCTTTTCAATTCTGAAAAGATATAACAACAAATTTTATAGGAAGATTTTATTGCCCATCAACTGGGTAGTCGACTTCTTGTGCCTTAATTAATAAATAAAAAACATGGCTGAAAATAGTAAAATAGAATGGACTCATCACACAGCAAATTTATGGTGGGGTTGTACAAAAGTGCATGCGGGCTGCGATAACTGTTATGCATCAGCTTTAGCTAAACGATACGGCAAAGACGTTTGGGGCAACGACAAACCAAGAAGATTAATACAGAATGTTTGGAACGAAATCGAGAAATATCAAAAACAGGCAGAAGCTGCTGGGGAAATCCATAGAGTTTTTGTCGGTTCAATGATGGACATTTTTGAAAAACCGATGCCACTAGTGGACCACAAAGGAATTTCATATAGTGAAGCAGAGAGCGAATTTTGGAATACGGGACAATTGAGAGATAAGTTTTTTAATGAAGTGGTTCCCAATTCGCCAAATCTAATGTTCCTGTTGCTCAGTAAGAGGCCATCAAACATTAACAAATACATTCCAGAAAGCTGGAAGAAAAATCCACCAAAGAATGTAATGTTTGGAACATCACCAGTGAACCAAGAAACTGCTGATAAATTGATTGTTCAACTTTCGAAAGTTAATGGTCTAAGGTTTCTTTCTGTCGAGCCTCAATTAGATAAAATAGACATGATGGCTAAGGTTGAGGGCAAAGAAAGAGTCTTGTTAGATTTAGTTGATTGGGTTATAAGTGGTGGTGAAAGCGGTCACGGGAAAAGACCTTTTGATTGTGACTGGGCCAGATTGATTAGAGATGATTGTAAAACTAAAGGAGTCCCATTTTTTTTTAAACAGATTGATAAGATTAAAGTAATTCCAGATGACTTAATGATTAGAGAATTTCCAATAAATAAACAAAAATAAATAATTTAAAAACAAACAAAAATGAAAACAAAAACGAAAAAATTAAAATCAGTAACAGTTGAAGAACTAAGAAAGATTAATGAAAATTCAATCAAAGCTAACTTTAATAGAACTTTTAATATTGATGATTTAATCAATGAAGGCATCTTAGATAACGTACCTCATTTTGCCTATCCAATACAACTGGGGATGTATCATAAAAACAAAGATGGAAGTATGGCTATAAGAGTTTACATAAATACAAATGACGGAATTAATTCATTAATAATGGATATGACTGTCGGGGATTATGAAAACTTATTTAAAATGAAATTTAAAGTAGTTGCATAGTCAAAATACATTTTATATGATTTTAAACCACCTTGATTATCAATTTCATATATGCAATAAATAGAGAATCCTCTTTGATTCTCTAAATAAAACAAAACGACTTTCCAAGTTTGGGAAGAAGTAAATCAAATAAAAAACTAAAATTTAAGCAGCTCATTTTATGTGAGCCTAGGTTTCTAGTGAATATTATTAACATTAAAAAATAAAAAAAATGAAAAAAGAAATTTTCAAAAAAGTAGAAGATTCAATTGAAAATCTAAAAAAACTAGAAAATAGAACAGAATTTAATATCTGGTATTTTAATAATTTTGGTTTAAACATTAAAAATATGGATAATTATCATGAAGCACTGAAATCAGTTGGTATTGATATAAATGATTTTCCAATTTTAATGTCATTCACACTAAAAGGTTTTAATAATACTTTAAAAAAGCTAAAGGATGAAAGTGTTATATAATCTTTATTGAATTTAACTGCCAATAAATTTTGAATGGAACCAGCGAAAGTGGGGGTGGAAAGTTGGGGTCTATAGCTTTTCTTTCAGTGGATTGGACAACTGTAAAAGGAATTGAGTGAACTGCTCCGCAAGGCTGAGAATGTTCTTATTTAAAAGGGTTTTTCGTTGATTTTGTTCTTCTAAAGACCCTTCTAAATAAATTTAGTTGAATTGGTTTTGTTTAGAAGATTATCAGTTGATATTATCTTTTATAAAACTATAATTTAACAATGGTATTCAAGTTGCTTCACAATTATTCTAGTTGAGATTATTCTTTTAATTTTTCTAATTATTGAAATATGAAATTTAATAAATAGAAAAATTTATAAGTTACAAATTTTCAAAAAGGAGAATAGGTTTCTATTTTCAATTTAGGTTTTCTTTTTCAATTTAGATAAAAGTATTATAGTATAGTAATAATGGTATAATTCGGTAATGACTTCAACCAAAACATCCTTGATAAAAGACAATTCATCTCAACCAAAAGACAAAATGAAATTAAAAACACAATTTATCCCCTACTAAAAAGTAATTGATATTATTATTAGAAAAGAGGAATAATCTACAACTATGACAAAAAAATAAATTCATATAAAATGAAAAAACAAGAAACAAAAGGAAATAAAACCAGCTATTCTGATGTGTTATATTGGTCCATGTCACCAATGTCAAAAGATAAAAAATACCACATAACTAGGGTGCATGAATCCGTACTAAGGAAACTCATTCATTACGATAAAAGCAATATAAAAATAACCTATTCAAACAAATGGATAAGCAAACATACATTTTTGGATATAACTCAAATTGAGAAATCGATACCACATTTGGAAAAAAAAGATTATATCAACTGTATAACCTTTTCTAAAAAAAATAAAAATGGTGAGTTGATAAAAAGAAGAATTATAAATATCAACTGGAATTTTATCCAAGAAGTTCTTTCTGAAGTGCCAAAGATGGAATTCATTGAAAAAGAAACCGATTTTTTTGAACAGATATCAAATGAAAGTGATGGTATTATCGAAGTTAACCAAGAAGATAATCTTAAAAAAGAGTCTGTTGAAAAAGGTGTGGAAACCACTTCAACCAATATAGATTTTAATGTACATGAATACTTAACCAAAAGAAAATTAGAATTTGCAAAACAATTAATTTCAGATGATTCAGAATTTGAAGCCTTATATACTGTAGATAAAAAGGCATTGGACAAATTCTTTTATTACAATGAGAATATATGGGAAATAAAAACTCTTGAGTTTGACAATGAAGACCTTTTGGAAAACATTCATGGAGTTAACTTGAGTTATTCTGGACTAGGGACACAATTAAAACTTTTTACAATAGACAAAAACGATGCAGTTACAGATTCATTTCAACTTAACTGTTACGACTTAAATGAATACCTTAAAATCAAAAAAATAAAGTTTGGAGATGTGACACTTGATAATTATGAAACGTTAAAACAATTTGAAAAGAAACAGCTTAATATCTAAAAAATAATAATAAAATCTGTTCCAATTTGATAAAATGCACACGATTATAGATAGCAATAAATACAAAGTAACAAATGCACTCAACACTAAAAAACAGAATGTATCTCAGTAATTTATCTAATCTGATAAATAGAAAAGATAAAAGAAGTATTCGCACTTGGTGTATAAAAAGCCATTTGCCGATATATAGAAATTCATCTGGAGAATTTGTAAATGAATTTGAATTTGAACTAGCTTATAATATGCCTTTGATAAAAGAATTAAAACTAAAACATGGTGATAGTTGGATTGAATATTATGAGGCATATAATAAAGGTGAGCTACATAAAATGTTGGATTTGAGTACAACAAATACAATTAAAGAAAAAACAGGCTATGTCCCAAAAGGCAAATTATCCTCAAAATTATTTGGCGGGTCACTTAAATAAATTACACTCGCATTAAATCTAAATTATAAACTATGAAAATATTGAAATATAAAAAATTTACTGGTTTGCATGTGGTCTGTAAGAAATGCAACAAACTAATTGAGGTTTCACAAGATACATATAAAGGCTGTAAACACCCGTTTGATAGACAGAAGTACAAAGCAATATTTAGACAAGATGGAAGTCGCAAAACGAGGGATTTGAAGGCATTGGAATATGATGAAGCGATTAAGGAACTACTTGATTTCAAACATGAATTGTCAAATCCAATTCTTTTCGTTTCTAAGGCTCCTAAAGTTGAAGTAAAAATGGAACTACTTAAGGACAATATCATGATGTTTGCCGATTGGCTTGAAAATGTTGATGTTCCAAGGCATCAGCAAAGACCCCGTACAAGTGGCTATATAACAACGACAGTTCAGTATATTGTAAGATTTAGTAAGTTTCTAGAAGATAATAAGTTTGACCTCAATAAGTTTACAATTTATGATTTAAATGATGCTATAGTTGGGAAATACTATGATTATTTAGATGAGACTTGCAAGAAGGCATCTACCCATAATCACAACACTAAGGCATTAAAGAATTTTAATAATTTTTTAATTAACCATAAAGGCTTCAATCTTCAAAATTATTTCGGAAAAATAAAATTGAAGTATGAAAGCATGAACCCAACTAGCATTAAGGATGATGATTTTAAAAAATTATTAGGAGTGATATCAGGTGAGAACTCTATTGAAATACATCCGAATGGACGAAGAAAAAACATGTACAGACCTTATACTAGAGACGCAATTGAATTAGTAGCCTATACAGGCATGAGGATTGAGGAAACGATGGTTTTAAAGTTCTCCGATATTGTTCTAGATAATGATGGAAATATTCAACATTTAGTTGGTACAGATTTGAAATTTGAAAGAGCTCATAATTGGAATAATACCAAAGAGCCTAAAAAAGTAATGATTCCAACCTCAATTGAGTTAGAAAACTTACTGAATAGATTGGAGTATAAGAAATATTTAGGTGCTGATAAATATTTGATTGCTGATGATTATAATATTTCTAGAAAAACTCTGAAGACTCAGGTAAGCCATTCGTTTACCTTTTTTAGAAAGAAAGCGGGACTATCTGACGATTTTAGCATTAAGCATTTGCGAAAAACATTTTTAACCAAATTGCATACTCAGACTGGTTTTATTGAATCTTTGGGATATCAAAGGTCTGTAAAAGTGACGTTAAACAATTATATTGATAAGGTTCAGGTTGTAAAGGAAATTAATAAAATGGGGTTTGGGTATTTTAATGACTAATATTCATGTTTAAATAATAACTTAAAAAGTTTGAATCAATAACTGAAACGTTTGAAAAAACTACATGATATAAAGTGTTTTGAATAGTAATTTTCATAAATTCGTTTTTTTGAAAGAAAAACCAAGATTTTGCACAATGTTAGTTGTTAAATTTAACAACTATTAACCTAGTTTGGATGTCTATTTTGCTGAGTTTTGAGGCATTTTATTTTAATCTAACTCCAGTTGAAAATTATAAAAATGGGAATACTACTAAAGCAAGTAAGAGTACACGGATTTAGAGGATTGGATAATATTGAAATTGATTTTGAAGCTACAACGGTTCTTGTAGGCACAAATAATGCAGGGAAAACAACTCTTTTAAAAGCGATACAACTGGCATTGTCTAATTCGTTTCAAATTACTGATGATGATTTTTTCTATTCCGAAGCTATTAATAGAAATAAAATAATTGTTGACTTACTGTTTATTAGTGTAGATATAGATGGTAATCAACAGGCTGAATTTGAAGATAGTTGGGCTACAGTTTTTACGGAGAATAGGATTAGTTTTGATTCTAGTGGTAGTCAGATACTAGCTTTTAGAACTGTAATAGACGAAAATCTAATCAGAAAAACGTTTAAAAAAAAGCAATTTGTTATTGATGAATGGGTTGAATTCAAAAATGAAAATGATGAATATTGGTATCAAAAAAATTATGAAACTTCTTTAAGTTTTTATTTCGACGAGATTCCATTTTTCTACTTAGACGCAAATAGAGATATCTTAGAGGACCTGAAGTCAAAAACTTCATTTCTTGGTAAAATCCTGTCATCTATAAACTATGACGATGGTGATAAAGCATTAATTGAGGAACTTATAAAAGAGCTAAATGAAGAGACAATTGGCAGGAGTGATGTCTTAACAAATCTTCATAGTACATTGCAAGAATTGGATACCGCAATGGATAATCCTAACAATACAGTAAATATCACACCATTTACAAAAAAGTTGAGAGACCTAAATAAAGGAATTAACATTAATTATTCTCAATTTTCTATGGAATACCACGGAATGGGGACTCGAAGTTGGTCTTCCTTGTTAATTCTAAAGGCATTCATTTTGCAGAACATGAAATTAGCTCAGGATAGTCAAGTCGCTTATTATCCTATAATTGCAACTGAAGAGCCTGAATCACATTTGCATCCAAACGCTCAAAAAAAGCTATATTCCCAAATTAATAATATTGTTGGGCAAAAAATTGTAGCTACTCATTCTAGCTATATTGCTGGAAGTGCCAAATTAAAGGAAATAAGAAGTATTTGTAAAACATTAAATAATATATCCATAGGAAAGTTTATTGAAGCAGATTTCACCTCCGAAGATATTAGAAAAATACATCGTCAGGTTATAAACACTAGGGGTGAATTATTTTTTTCAAAATTAGTTATCCTATCTGAAGGAGAAACTGAAGAACAAGCTCTGCCAATAACAATTAAACGATACTTCAATAAGGGAACAATTGAATTGGGAGTTGATTTTATCGGAGTTAATGGTTCGGGTAATTACTTACCCTTTATAAGGTTTTTCGAAGCGTTTAATATACCATATCTAATTTTTAGCGATAATGAAATCGAAGCAAACGAAACTGTGACCATTCAGATTAGTAAATCTAAAGCTAATGATATGAATAAAGTAGTTTTTTTAAATCAAGGAAATGATTTCGAAAAAGAACTTTGCGATAATGGGTATTTGGAAGAAGTAAAGAATGCATACTATAGCTTAATTCTTTCTGATTGCGCCAATGAAAGACACAGAGAAGCAAAAACACGTGAATTAGACCAAATTCCTAATGAAAATTATTATGGCTTGGTTATAAGATTAAAAACACAATTTGCTCCATTGATTGGATATGAGTTGTATAAGTCTGAAAAAGAATTGCCTGCTAAAATAACTGAGTTGTTTGAAAAAGTTAATTTAATAATAAACCCAACAATCAATGTCTCAAATTAATTTATCACCAAATCAAAAGAATATCGTAGGCTTAAACGAAGGGGCTTACTTAGTTTTAGCGAGTGCAGGTAGTGGTAAAACGAGAGTTTTAACCGAAAGGATAAAACGTTTATCTGAAACTGTAGATGGTAAAATATTAGCAATTACATTTACTAATAAGGCTGCGGCTGAAATTAGAGATAGACTAGGTGCGTCAGATAATATCAACAAAAGAGTCTTTGTTGGTACTTTCCATAGTTTTTGTCAATCCATACTTGAATTAAGATTTAAGCTTTTGGGGTATAATAGAATGCCCCATATTTTTGAAGATGATTCTGATAGATTAGAATTAATTAAACAAGCAATCAAATCTGTTCCTTTTTTTACAGAGATATACGATAATTTAGAAGCAAAGAAAAAAAACGAATACACTTATAATGCATTACAATTTATTTCAGAGGTAAAACGAGAACTTATTTCAGCAGAAGAATTAGCAGAAAGTGGAGAGAACATAGAATATCAGTATTTATTCGAAACATATCAAGACTTGTTAAAATCCAATAATGCTATCGATTTTGATGATATAATAAAGCTGGTTTATGAACTTTTCACAAATAATGAGTCAGTTGCAAATTTATATCGTAAAGCATACTCTTTTGTATGTATTGATGAATGTCAGGATTTAAATAAACTTCAATATTTTCTTTTGAAGTCATTATGTGGTAACATGATTAAAAATGTTATGATGGTTGGTGACCCAAATCAAGCAATTTATGGTTTTAACGGTTCTGCATCATCATTTATGCAAGAAGATTTTGTGGCAGATTTCAACGCTCAAAAAATTTCACTTGATGAAAATTATCGTTGCTCAAAATCTGTGATTGAAGCTTCAAATGTTTTAATGGAACTAAAAGTTGAAGCAATTAACTACGTGATTAAAGGAGCTTTTCAAATTCAGCCTGCTGATACAGAAATTGATGAAGCTAAACTGGTAATAAATGGAATCAAAAAATCAGTTAATTTAAAATTCCACAATGATATTGAGGGTGAAATTACATACGATAAAATTTCTGTTTTAGGTAGAAATAAATTTGTATTCAAAGATGTTGAAAAACTACTTATAGAAGAAGATATACCTTATTACTTCAAATCTGGAAATATAGGAATTAAATTTAGTTCGGCTTCAATGAAGATTTTTGATTTATACTTTCGAGTTAAAATTAATCCTCTTGATAAACTTCATCAAAAGAAACTAGAAGACATTTTGAAAGTAAATGACGTATTTAATTCTAATGAACTTCAAACTTCTAAATTTCCAATTTCCATAAACATTAAGGAAATAGTAACTGAGACTTCAATTGAGAACCTTCATTTGAAGGTTGAAGCATTAAAAAAACTATTTACTGAAGTAATAGGTGATGATGATGAGAAGAAGCTAACTTTAGATGAATTGAACGATTTTTCAAACCAATTGATTCAATATAAAAAACAAAATCTAAAACCCTCGTTAGATGGTTTCAAATCCGCAATAGCTTTAGGCTTAACAAATAATTCGAGTAATAAAGATTTAGGTGTTTGTTTAAGCACTGTGCATACGATGAAAGGGCAAGAAAGCGAAATTGTTTTTTTAATAGGTATGGATGATGGGACATTTCCAGATTTTAGGGCGGTAAACAAAGGAGGCGAAGAGTTGCAACAAGAAAAGAACAATACATATGTGGCTTTTACTAGAGCTAAAAGATTTTTATATGTTACATATCCAAAAAACAGATTAATGCCTTGGGGAGACTATAAAGCACGAACAATTTCAAGATTTTTAAAGCCTTTGATTTAAGTTCAATGCTTATTAAAAAGTAAAATTTTTTATTATTTAGCATGAATTTTCAATCAAAATTATAGTACAATAAATGAACAGATTTTATACGCCATTTGATATAATTTGGGCTAAAAACGTAACCAATTCTGAGGTAGGAAATGCTTATATGGAACTAGAATGCGAGGAAGAATTTCCTTTGCATTTTCCGAATCATCATAAAGGGAATGTTTTAAGTCCTAAAATCGGAGAAATAATTGCTATACATCAGAATATAAATGGGCAAAAGTGTTTTACCCATTTAGTTGCACCTATTGATAATATTCTCATCGAAGAAAACAGAGAAAATTTTAAATATGGACGTAAGGTAAAAGTGATAGCAAAAACTGAGATATTAACAGCTATTCCAGTCTCAATTACATTGTGGAAAAAAGTTAATTTTCAAGGTATTAGTCAAGGTAATGCTTGCGAAATAGGAAATATTTCTAATGTTGAAAATTACGATATTTTACTTCAAGATTTATGGAATAAATTTATTCCCTATTTCACAAAGGATTTTATATCCGCAACCCGATTTACAGAGAATATAGAAAATGAAATCGACAATTCGGACACTGAAATTTCAGTAATTGAGGGTAGACTAAGATTAGTAACACATTTTGCTAGAGAAAGAGATAGGAGTATCGTCAGAGAAAAAAAGCTGTTAGCCTTGCACAGTGGATTGTTAAAATGTGAAATATGTACTTTTTCATTTATTCAAAAATTCGGCATAGAGTTCATTGAGTGTCATCATAAAACCCCAATTTCACAATCGGGAGTAACGGAAACTAAATTGAAAGATTTGGCTTTAGTATGTGCAAATTGTCATAGAATGTTACACAAGCAATTTGATGGATATTTTTTATCTATAAAAGAACTTAGACAAAAAATTAATATGACATGATTAAATCGATTGGTGAGGAAATTGGCGGAGGGGCTAATTCAAAAATTTTTGAAGCTGAATTAGTTGGTTCTAATACGAAAATTGTTTTGAAAGAATTCTATATGTCAAATGATTATAGAATTAATGGCACGGTCGAAAAATTTGAAAAAATCCGTAGTAAGCATTTTCCGAAGTTGAATTTTTTACAAAAACTAACTTTTCAAAACAAGAATTATCTAGCAACTGAACACATTAACTTAAAAGATGATTTTATATATGTATGTTCAAATTCTATTCATAATAGTAGGAATACAAGTATTTGTAAAGCTGAAAGTCAAAGACGTGAGAATAAATTGGATGAAATTTTAGATTTTGAAAATTTCCTTAATGAAGTTTTGAGAGATTTAAAGAGGATAACTTTTGATAATATAAGTCTATATTTTGACTGCTATTTTTTTGGAACTTATTTAAGAAGTGAAAGCACAATTTCATACAAAATAGTGGATTTAGATAACATCGAGTTTTGGGACAAATATGAGTCGGATAATTTCATCAACAATAAATCAAATTTCAAAGATGCAATTATAGGATTTGTAAATTGCTTTGTAAATGACAAATATATTAATAAACACTTAAAAATAATTGAGAAAGTTTTAAAATAATTTGAAAATTCATTTTTCAGTAATTCTACATTAGACTTCACATTGTTGGAGAATTTTAACATATTTTAAAAAAAAAATATTTTGGATAATGAAATGGCAAGAATATCAAGAGGCGGTAGGCGTTTTATATGAGCAAATGTCTGAAATGGGAACTGTAAAGAAAAACATAACAATTCCTGATAGAGTCACAGGTCAAGCAAGGCAAGTAGATGTTTGGTGGGAATTTAGTTTAGGAAACCATACAATAAAAATTCTGATTGATGCCAAATTGAGAAAATCTAAACTTGATGTTAAAGATGTTGAAGAAATTTTAGCACTTGCAAAATCTGTAAAGGCTGATAAGGCAGTAATTGTAACAAATAATGAATGGACGATGCCAGCTGAATTATTTGCTAATCATGAAGGATTGGATTTCCTAATATTGACTATTGATGAAGCAACTGATTTAATTGTTGACGGAAAATGGTTAATGTGTCATGATTGTGAAAAAGATTGTGTTGTAATGGATTCTGATGGAGCCGTAGTCATTGATGAGAAAGCACATTGGTGGATTGGAGGTAATTGTAGGAGTTGTAAAACGCTTCACATAATTTGTCAATCTTGTGGAGCAAAAGGTATGGCAAAATTGGGTGAAAGTTGGGATTGTATTTGTGATTTTGAATGGAAAAACACAATAAAAGGATATGAGTTTAGTATAGTTCAAGAGAACCATGAAATAACATTTGACGACCCAAATCAACAAAAAATTAATTTCACTGATGATAATTTATAAAAGTATTGAGAGGGCTCTATTAAACTCAAAATTTACTAAAAGTACACTCTAAAAGAGCACTTAGATAAAATAAAAAAGCCTCACATTGCTGTAAGGCTTGATTTTACTGGTGGAGAATACGAGATTCGAACTCGTCACCTCTTGCCTGCCAGGCAAGCACTCTAGCCAAATGAGCTAATCCCCCAAATTATACGGCAAATATAACATATAAATTTTCCAAAAAGCAAATTTCAAAATACAAATCCATTCTATTTTAAAAAAAGTCAAATCCTGCTTTACTTTTTTTAACTTTACATCAAAATCCCCGCTATGGCATCAGAAAACCCAACAGGCTCACTCTTCACAACTATTGACAATAAAATTGCAACCGTTACATTTGGTCATCCTTCAAGTAATTCTTTTCCCAGAGAATTGTTAGACCGACTCACCACTGAATTCAATAATTTAAGTGCCGATCCTACTGTTTCGGTGATAGTTATACAAAGTGAAGGCTCAGGTGCTTTCTGTGCGGGTGCTTCATTTGATGAACTTTTGGCTGTTTCCAATGAATCAGAAGGAACCGAGTTCTTTTCTGGATTTGCCCATTTAATCAATGCAATGCGTTTGTGTTCCAAGCTTATCGTGGGGCGCATTCACGGAAAAGCAGTTGGTGGCGGCGTAGGAATTGCTTCCGCTTGTGATTATGCATTGGCTACAAAAAATGCATCAATAAAATTATCAGAATTGGCTATCGGAATTGGTCCCTTTGTAATAGAACCTGTCGTTTCGAAGAAAATCGGAAAAACGGCAATGGCCGAAATGACGCTGGCAGCTCACGAATGGAAAACTGCTGATTGGGCCGTAGCCAAAGGATTGTATGCTAATACTTTTGAAACCATCGAAGCGTTGGATGCCGCAATAGCTAATTTTAGCGCTAAATTATCCAGTTATAATCCTGAAGCATTAGCCGAAATGAAAAAAGTGTTGTGGGATGGTGCCCAAGAATGGAAAACACTTTTGTTAGAGAGAGCCGCTATTTCTGGAAGATTGGTGTTATCTGATTTTACCAAAAAAGCATTATTACAATTTAAAAAATAGTTCGTTATGAAAATTCTGATGCTTGTTCAACGAGTAAACATTGAAGAAAAACTAAAAAATGCAACAGACAGCAATTATCAAATAGGGATTGTTATTGGATCCTTTATTCCTTTTGTTGTTTTACTTGCTTTGGCTTACTGGATGTACACCAGTGCAAAAAAAAGAGACAAAGACCTATAATTATTATTAAATTTGCATCAAAATTAAACTTCGATGAGCAATATCAGAATTACAAAACAATTTAGTTTCGAAACTGGACACGCCTTGTACGGCTACGACGGGAAATGTAAAAATGTTCACGGACATAGTTATAAATTGTCAGTAACGGTAATTGGAACTCCAATAACAGATCGTTTCAATGTGAAATTTGGAATGGTGATTGACTTCACAGATTTAAAGAATATTGTGAAAGAAGAAATTGTTGATCAATTTGACCATGCGACAGTTTTTAACGGAACAACGCCGCATATCGAATTGGCAAACGAATTAATGACCCGCGGACACCACGTTATTTTGGTAGAGTACCAACCAACAAGCGAAAATATGGTCGTTGATTTTTCTCAAAGAATCATCAGCCGATTACCGGAGGGAATCTCTCTTTTTTCCTTAAAATTACAAGAAACTGATTCTTCTTTCGCCGAATGGTTTGCCAGCGATAATATGAAATCCATTCTGTAACTCCATGCAATTACCCAATAACAAAAAAATATATTTTGCCTCCGATCAGCATTTTGGTGCACCAACACCGGAATTAAGTCTTCCTAGAGAACAAAAATTCGTAGCGTGGCTCGACGAGGTAAAAGACGACGCGGAAGCTATTTTTCTACTGGGTGATTTATTTGATTTTTGGTTCGAATACAAAACCGTAATCCCAAAAGGGTTTATTCGTATTTTAGGCAAACTCGCCGAAATCCGAGACTCAGGTATTCCTATTTATTTCTTTGTGGGAAATCATGATTTGTGGATGGAAGATTATTTCCAGAAAGAACTTAATATTCCTGTGTTTCATGTCAATCAAGAATATACTTTTGGAGATAAAACATTCCTAATTGGCCACGGTGACGGAAAAGGTCCCGGCGATTTAGGATACAAACGCATGAAAAAGATATTTACAAATCCGTTTTTTAAATGGCTTTTTAGATGGCTTCATCCGGATATTGGCGTGAAACTGGCGCAATACCTTTCGGTGAAAAACAAACTGATTTCTGGCGATGAAGATGTGACCTTTCTTGGCGAAGACAATGAATGGCTGATTCTCTATTCCAAAAGAAAACTGGAAACCAAACACTACAATTACCTTATTTTTGGGCATCGTCATTTGCCAATGAAAGTTACTGTGGGTGAAAATGCTGAATATGTGAATCTAGGCGATTGGATTACGTATTTTACCTATGGTGTTTTTGATGGTGAAAATTTTGAGATTAAAAAGTATTAATAAATTTTAATTGGTTCTTTTCCATTCCTTCCTTTTTTGTTTCGACTGTGTAAAAAAACTTACAAATATGCTAGTGGTTATCCATTAGCGTCTTCTTTTTGTATATATTTGATTTAGATGTTCTTGTTAGACGTTTAAATGAGTAATTGGCAATCTAAACAATATGAATAGAAAAATAACAATGTTTTTAATTGTCTTATGCTTAGGATGTAATCATCCAGAAGACAAAATAATTATTGCAGAAAATATTGAGAATGATGCATTAGGTTATATTACAAAGCTAGTTATGTTAAGAGATAGCAGTTATGTTTTGTCATTCATTCCTGTTAATGCGACCATAGCAGAACCACATATTTATGCTGACAAATATTCTATTAAAAAAGACACCATTTATTTTCTACGTGATAAACAAATAAAAAAGGCGATTTTAAAAAATGGTTATATTGAATTTTTAGATGACCAGTTTAAAATTAAATTAAAAGGGAATCTAACCTCAAAAAACTCTGGTAGTGAATTAAAAAATTATAAAGATTTTTCTTTTTTTACGTATAATAAAAATTTTGAAAATATATTTAAAAAAGGCAATAGCGCTGATTTAAATATTGAGGATTTAGAAAAAATAATTTTATTAATTCAGAATCAAATTAAAAAATCTAAATATTTTTATCGGCATTCTGACCAAAATGAATATTTCAAACAATGTATTTCAATTATGAATGAGAATAACGAGAAAGAAGTATGGGTTAATTGTGTAGCAAAAAACAGTAATTATAGTTTTGATAGGTGGCAGACCAAGATTATAAAAGTGCATGATGGAGGAGATTCATATTTTAACATGAAAATAAATCTGTCTACTGGAAAAGTTTATGCTTTTTCAGTAAATGGACAAGGTTAATTTTTTCATCTTTAGTAAGTATCCACTTCGTGTATGTCTAAAAAAAACTCCAATCCCTAATTCATTCCCGCACCATGCAAATATTCATCCAGATTTATTTTAAACAAAGTCCCTTCCACTAAGTCTTTTACGGCATTTAATTCTTCCATGGAAACGGCCAAATCAATTTGAGAACATGGCGTTTTCAGTAAAATTTGTGGCATTTGTTTTTCAGTTCACAATCGTCGCAGCATTTATTTTGATTGTAGCTGTCCTCAATACAGCGTTTAAATAGTTGCAATTCCTGATGGGTAAAATAAAATCCCATTTCTCGAAAAACCAGTTGAACTTTGTTCAATATAAGGCCATTATCCTTTCTCCAGTAAAAAGCCGTGCCTAAATTGTTATGATATATTTGTTTTATTTCTTGCATGTGTTATCATTTTGAAACAAATGTAAGTATTATTTATATTTGTTCTAAATAATAAAACATAAAAAAGACATAAAAAAGCCGGTAAGAAATCTTGAGATTATTTTACCGAATGATTATCGATAGTAAGTTATAAAGATTTAATTATTATTCGCTCTTTTCATGTTCCTCAATATCTTTTTGCAAGTCCAGTTTTCTAAAAGTAGGGGATACAGCTCCGGTAATTAATACGGTGATCAGTGTCATGCTTCCGCCAAAGACCACTGCGCTAACAGTTCCCATCAGCTTTGCGGTTAATCCGCTTTCAAAAGCACCCAATTCATTAGAGGATCCCACAAATATAGAATTGACGGCTGCAACTCGGCCTCTCATGTGATCTGGAGTTTTCAATTGCAAAATAGTTTGGCGTATCACCACCGAAATCCCGTCGAAAACGCCGCTTAAAAATAAAGCTGCAACGGACAACCAAAAAATAGACGAAAGTCCAAAAACAATAATACAAATTCCAAATGCAAAAATTGCCGACAGCAGTTTCATTCCCGCATTTTTTGTAAAAGGAATATACGCAGAAATAATCAGCATCAAGAAAGCGCCAACTGCCGGAGCGGCTCGCAAAACACCAAATCCCTGCGGACCCACTTTCAAAATATCCTGTGCAAAAATGGGTAACAGCGCAACGGCTCCACCAAAAAGTACGGCAATCATATCGAGCGATAAAGCGCCTAAAATCGTCTTATTATTAAAAACAAATTTCACGCCTTCTTTCAAACTCTCGATAATGGGTTCACCAATTTTTGGATTCAAAATAGGTTTTGTTGCAATTTGGGTCAAAGCCATTAAAGCAAGTAGTGAACATCCTAAAACAATTGACATGGACCAATGAACACCAATCCAATTGATCGAAAAACCGGCCATGGCTGGACCTAAAACCGAACTTATTTGCCAAACAGAACTGCTCCAAGTGGCAGCGTTCGGATATTCTTTTTTAGGAACAATCAATGCCAAAAGAGAAAATATCGTCGGGCCAAGAAAAGCACGAACCAATCCGCCTAAAAACACAAAAAAATAAATGGAATATAAAATAGTTTGGGTAGAAAAGTCTTTTATAAAGGGTGGCCAAGTAAATAAAAACAAGCCCAAACTAATAATTGAAAATCCTAAAATGCATTTGAAAAGCAATCCTTTTTTCTCCTTTTGATCGACGATGTGTCCGGCAAATAAAGCCATAGAAATGGCTGGAATGACTTCCATTAATCCAATGATTCCTAACGACAACGGATTTTTGGTCAAACTGTAAACTTCCCATTCAATGACGATAAACTGCATCGACCAGCCAAAAACCATGGCAAAACGCAATAACAAAAAAATATTGAATTCTTTATAACGCAGCGCCGAATAAGGATCTTTTTTTTTCATAACAAAGAATCATTCTTTAATATCTCGCAATCGCAATTGCAAACTTATTTTGCCTTTCCATTCGTTTTCATCTATGCAATACACGGCTTGAAAAGGTTTTTGATGAGTAGTCAGTTCAATTTTATTTCCCAAATTAAAACCAATTGCAGCAAGACCTTCAGAGTTATTTTGTTTGACAAAAAGTTTTAAATGTTCTTCATCCTGACCAAGCGGTTTTCCATAACCGGTGTCTTTGATATTCTTGGTCAAGAAAATAGGAGTCATATTTTGTGGTCCGTACGGTTCAAATTGTTTCAGTATTCGTATTAATTTTGGAGTAATATCTGCAAAATCGATCTCCGCATCAATTGCAATTTCGGGCGTCAACATATCAGGATGAATGGTTCTTTCAACTTCTTTCTCGAAAGCATCTTTGAAGGTTTTATAGTTTTCTTCTTTTAAAGTCATTCCAGCGGCATACATGTGACCGCCAAATTGTTCCAAATGCTCGGTACACGCTTCGAGTGCATTATAGACATCAAATCCTTTTACGGAACGTGCCGAAGCCGCGTATTTATCACCACTTTTGGTAAAAACAAGTGTCGGACGATAATAGGTTTCAATTAGTCGGGAAGCGACAATTCCGATCACGCCTTTATGCCAATCTTCTTGAAAAACTACGGAGGTAAAACGTTTTTTTTCATTGTTTTCTTCAATTTGTTGTAACGCTTCTTTGGTAATTAATTTGTCTAAATCTTTCCGCTCCGAATTATAGGCTTCAATTTCAGAAGCAAATTGTTGGGCTTGTTCAAAATCAAATTCGGTTAACAATTCTACCGCATGATTGCCATGTTTGATGCGTCCGGCGGCATTTATTCGGGGTGCGATGATAAAAACAACATCGGTAATATCTAAAGTTTGTTTTTTTATTTGATGGATGATGGCTTTGATTCCGGGTCTTGGATCAGTGTTAATAACTTGCAATCCAAAATGAGCCAAGACCCGATTTTCGCCAGTCATCGGGACGATATCAGCGGCAATCGCAGCCGAAACTAAATCCAGATACGGAATCAAATCATCGATAGTTTCATTTCGGTTTTGGCCCAAAGCCTGAATTAATTTGAAACCTATTCCGCAACCGCACAATTCATCATACGGATAAGTACAATCGTCTCTTTTTGGGTCGAGAACGGCAATGGCTTCGGGTAAAAACTCTCCCGGTCTGTGGTGGTCACAAATGATAAAATCGATATTTCGCGCTTTTGCATAAGCCACATGATCGATAGATTTTATACCGCAATCCAAAGCAATAATAAGTGAAAATCCATTGTCATCAGCAAAGTCAATTCCCTTGAAAGAAATTCCGTACCCTTCATCATAACGATCCGGAATGTAAGTTGCCACGTTTGCATAATAGGTTTTTAAATAGGAAGAAACGAGTGAAACTGCTGTGGTGCCATCGACATCATAATCGCCAAAAACAAGAATATTTTCGTCATTTTCAATCGCTTTTTCGATTCGGGCGACTGCTTTTTCCATATCTTTCATCAAGTACGGATCATGCAAATCATCTAAACTCGGACGAAAAAATCGTCTGGCATCCTCAAATGTTTCAATACCGCGTTGCACTAATAAAGTGGCGACAAAATCTTCGACATTCAAAGCTTTCGCCAACTGTTTTACAGTATCTTCAGAAGGTTTTTGTTTGAGGGTCCAACGCATATTAATTTGGGATTTTAGATTTTGAAATTAGGATTTTAGAAACTTTTAAAAAGAATAACCGCTAATTCATTAATTAGTTTTGTCTTTTTAATTTATGAATTAGCGGTTTAACTATTTTATTTTAATACTAAAGCACTTCCGTAAAATGCAATTCCATCCCAACCAGTTTTCGTGAAATTACGAATATTCTGATGATCTGTCCCGTTTGGATTTTTTAAAACATCTTCGCAGTAATATGCTCCAAAACAAGCTAATGTAGCTGCTTCAGATAGGTTTTGAATTTCGGCGAAAGCAAACAATTTACAGGATCCTGAATTGTCTCCTGCGGCATTGTGTTGCAGTCCGTTCTCAAATGCTGTAGGCGTAAAATCGTAATTTGCTTCAATAACCGCAATGGTTTCTAAAAAGTTGATGGCTTCAGGAGTTTCTGTTAATTTTTCTAAAAAAGCGGCTATAGTCATATTGATTTAATTGTTAGAATTGAGAAGCAATTGTTTTCGCGGCAAAAATAGCTCCATCCATATAACCTGGATTTTTAGTAGCTGTTTCTGCACCGGAAACATATAATTTTCCGTTTAGTAATGGGATTTTAAATAAAGAATGTCCGTTGTTTTGGTGTGCCAATACCAATTGCTCGTAAGGTTGAAACGTTAAGGGTTCTTCCCGCCAAACGTTCTCATAATAGGCGACATATTCGTTGGCTTCTGGCCCAAAAAAAGTAGTCAATTGCGCAATTACTTTTTCTTTGCGTTCTTTCAAAGATAGGACTGCGGTTCCAGCGTTCAGGAATCCTTTCAATGCGAAACCAGAATTATCAGCGGTGCTGTGGTCGTACATTTCCTGAATTATGCTGGCTTGGCTGAATAAAGTTCCGGAATAGTGATTCTGTTTCCAAAAAGGAGTTTTATATTCCACAGCGAATTTAATGGATTCGCCCATCCAAGTATGTGTTTTCTTGGCTAGTTGTGTAAAATTCTCTGGCAATCTAGGTTCAAAAACAACCGAATTCACTAACAAATTCGGTGGAATGGTACTAATCACTTTATTAGCTAAATAACTATTCCCGCTTGAATTCGTTAAGATTAATTGATTTTTTTCCTCTTTTATTGAGACTATTTTGGTTTGTGTTTTAATATGTTGTATTCCAATTTCAGATACTAATTTCTTTATTATCGTTGCTGTTCCGCCCTCAATCCGAAAAGAAGGTTCTTCAGAATCTGAGATTTCAAATTTTTGTGGTGGTACAAAAGACATCGTTTCAAATAAAGAAATGCCCTGGGTATATTGTCTAAAATAGGGGAGATCTAAAGTGTGGAGTACTTCTAAAAGATGGCTGTGTTGGTTTCCAAACCAAGTCGCACCCATTTCCATCGTGACGCCTGTTGTGCCGGATATGGTTTTTATGCGACCTCCAATTAGGATATTGGCTTCTAATATCAAGACTTCAATTCTTTTTTTTTGGAGTAAAAAAGCGGTGTAAAGTCCACAAAGTCCTGCACCAATTAGAATAACTTTTTCCTTTTCCATGATTATTCTTCAGCTGAGAATTTTGATTTTTTAGGTTCTTTTGTTATTGGTTTTCCACCTACAACCACAACAATTTCTCCCCTTGGAGCTATTTTTTCAAAATGAGTCAAAACTTCTCGTACTGTTCCTCGAACATTTTCTTCGTGCAATTTTGATAATTCTCTACAAACACAAATCGCACGGTCTTCTCCAAAATAAGTGATGAATTCTGCTAAAGTTTTTAGTAATTTATGTGGAGAAACATATAAAATCATCGTTCTGGTTTCTTCTGCTAATGCTAAATAACGGGTTTGTTTCCCTTTTTTGTCGGGTAAAAAACCTTCAAAAATAAATTTGTCATTGGGTAGACCGCTGTTGACTAATGCCGGAACAAAGGCTGTTGCGCCTGGCAAACATTCTACTTCAACGCCATTTTCAACACAAGCGCGAGTTAATAAAAAACCAGGATCCGAAATCGCAGGCGTTCCCGCATCGGATATTAAAGCGATATTTTCTCCGGCTTTCAATCTCGATATTAAATTTTCGATGGTTTTGTGCTCGTTGTGCATGTGGTGGCTGTACATGTGCGTGCCGATTTCAAAATGCTTTAACAATTTTCCGCTCGTACGCGTGTCTTCGGCTAGAATCAAATCAACTTCCTTAAGAATTCGAATCGAACGAAAAGTCATGTCTTCGAGATTGCCGATTGGAGTAGGAACAATATATAATTTTGACATAGATAAGTAATTAAATACAAATTTTAGGTTAAATCTGTATTTGTTGAAAGGAATATTCAGAAAAGTGCAACTAAATTTACAAGAATTTCTTCTCTATAATATCCATGAATCGATCTTCATAATCTTGTTTTCCGTCCCAGTTGTTGTAATCGGGCTTGACCATTTCCTGAACAAAATCTCGGGTTTCATAGAATGTATCAAACGTGATAAGTTGACTTAAAACGCGGTTGTAATCCTCGCTGCTGTTGCCGAAAAGGTGTTTTATAAATGCTAAACGGTCGTTCAAATCGATATTAATTCCCTTGGCTAATTTTTCGTTCAACGAAACTGTTTTTGGTTCCGTTTTTTCGGCAGATTCTGATGAATCATTTTCTAATAGTGGCTCTGTAGGTTCTACTACTTCTTTTGGAGTTTCAATAACTATTGCAGTTGGAATATTTTCTATTTGTTGTTTTTTTACAAAAAGCGTGTCATGGTAATTGCCTCCTAATAAATCTTCAAAAGAGATTTGAACCGCCTCAGCTTTCTTAGGCAATTCCGACTTAATTTCTACTTCTTTGTCTTGTGATAATTTAAAAGTAGGTTTAAATGGTGCTTCCGATTCCGATATTTCATCCGCTATTTCGACTTCCGTAGCTGTAACTATTTCTTTTTCTGCAAATGTTTCTTCTACTCTGTCTCTCTCATCAAGTATTTCTTCGCTTGGTTCCAGCGGTGTTTTGATAGTTTTCTCAGCAATGGTATCATCAACAACTGTTTCTTCCAAAGTTACTTCTTCCGTTACCGTTTCTTCCTCTTCGATAGGGCTTTCCTCCTCTATTGTAACTGGTTCTTGTTCAACAGAAAGAGTTGTTTCTTCTGTTTGTTCCAAAGTCGTTTCGGCTGTTTTTTCTACAACAATTTCTTCTGTAAAAGGCTCTGCTGCTGGTTGAACTGACTCGGTTGTATCAAAAATAGATTCTATTTCTTTACTGATTTCAGTAAGACCAATAGTTGGTTTCGCCTCACTGAAATGTTCGTCTACAAATCGTAAGACAGAAAGTTTTTCGTATAACTTCCGTGTTTCCAGATATAATTGATTGATGTCAGATTTATTTTTTAATTGTAATATTCTGTGTGCAATGCTAATTAAATCGGCTTCCAATTTTTTTTTCATAATTGTTAAAATTACAGGGTGTTAGGCGGGTCTTTTTTGATGCTTTTTTGTATTACTTTTTGTACCGTATTCAGAAAAGCGAATCTTTGCTCGGGAGATTTTTATTTTTTTAAATAAGTGCTTGCAAATCTCCGATTTGATATAAATTTTATACTTTTGAAACGACGTAAAAGTATAAAAATTTTAAGTCGATTTGTTTATTACAAAGTAATAAAAACTATTCATTTTTTAAGTCAGAAAAATACAAAATGTTTCTCGAAAATACAGTAAATCATAAAGAACAATTTGGTTGGATTGAAGTCATTTGTGGCTCCATGTTTTCGGGTAAAACCGAAGAATTAATCCGTCGTTTAAAAAGAGCGCAATTTGCCAAGCAAAAAGTCGAAATTTTCAAACCTGAAATTGATACACGCTATCATGACGATATGGTAGTTTCGCATGACGCCAATGAAATTCGTTCTACACCTGTTCCAGCCGCCGCAAATATCGCTATTTTGGCGCAGGGTTGTGATGTGGTAGGCATTGATGAAGCGCAATTTTTCGATGACGAAATTGTCAAAATTTGTAACGACTTGGCTAATCAGGGAATCCGAGTAATTGTTGCTGGATTGGATATGGATTTCAAGGGAAATCCTTTTGGTCCCATGCCCGCCTTAATGGCAACTGCCGAATATGTGACCAAAGTGCATGCCGTATGTACCCGCACCGGAAATCTCGCGAATTACAGCTTCCGTAAAACCGACAATGATAAACTCGTTATGCTGGGCGAAACAGAAGAATACGAACCGTTGAGCCGTGCCGCGTATTATCACGCGATGCGCAAAGATCAGGAGAAGTAAATCTTCTCCTCAACCCTATACAAAGGAGAGGGAGCCATGAATGGATTGAAATATAAAAGTATTGAAAATATAAAACCCTTTCAAAGTTTAGAATTCCGAAAGGATTTGTCTTTTTTCAGTTGAAGATGTATTCTAATTTAAAGTCTAATTCTGGAAATAATTTGCTTTGAATGGTGTCTTCCTCAATTAGTGGATGCATTCCTATGAACTGATTTTCTTTTAAAACATATATAAAAACCGTTTTATCTGCTGGGTTTACGATCCAATATTCGAGAACTCCTGCTTCTTCATATAAATCAAATTTATACTTCATTTCTTTATTCGAATTACCGGGCGATAGAATTTCTATAACCAAATCGGGGGCACCAATAGCGCCTCGTTCGTCTATTTTCGAATCATTACTGATGACACACAAATCAGGCTGTATCACCGTATAAATTTCTTGGTCTAACGTTGACTTTTTTTTGTCTATCAATCGTACGTCAAATGGAGCCGCAAAAAGATTACAGACGTGCGGTTCGAAAAAATTAAAAAGACGACCATGCAATTTTCCGGAAATTCTTTGATGCGCTGTACTTGGTGCGGGACTCATCTTAAATATCTTTCCTCTAATTAATTCTAGTTTGTCCTGGAATTGCCAAGTTAGGTAATCAGCATAGGAATAGGTTTTATTTAAATCTAATTGATTGATATCCGTTATCATAAAACTTCTTTTTTACAAAGTTACTAAAAAAACATACTATTTTGTCTTGTATTGAAAATCCGTCGAATTACAATTCTTCTAAAACAGAAAATGATAAACTCGTCATGTTAGGCGAAACAGAAGAATACGAACCGTTGAGCCGTGCCGCGTATTATCACACGATGCGGAAAGATCAGGAGAAGTAAATCCTCTCCCCAACCCTCTCCAAAGGAGAGAAAGCCGAGAATGGATTGAAATATAAAAGTATTGAAAATAAAAAACCCTTTCAGATTTCAAAATTCTGAAATGGTTTTAAATTTAAAAAAATATTGTTTTTCTTGCAAGATTTAAAAAAAATAAAGAATAAGAGCCTATAATTCTGGATTGTAATTCGCAATTCCAAATTCGTAATTATTTAGATCTTCTTCCTCATTCTCGCCACCGGAATATCAAGTTGTTCTCTGTATTTTGCAATTGTTCTTCTTGCGATTGGATAGCCTTTATCTTTCAGAATTTCAGCTAATTGATCATCTGGAAGTGGTTTTTTCTTGTCTTCTTCCTCAATCGTATTCTGAAGAATTTTTTTAATTTCCAGTGTAGAAACATCCTCACCTTGGTCATTTTTCATTGACTCTGAGAAAAATTCCTTAATCAGTTTCGTACCGTAAGGCGTTTCAACATATTTGCTGTTGGCCACACGTGAAATCGTCGAAATATCCAGACCCACCATGTCCGCAATGTCTTTTAGAATCATCGGTTTCAACTTGGTTTCATCACCCTCCAGAAAATATTCCTGCTGATAATGCATAATCGCGTTCATGGTTACAAAAAGCGTCTCTTGGCGTTGGCGAATCGCGTCGATAAACCATTTAGCCGAATCCAGTTTTTGTTTGATGAACTGAACCGCATCTTTTTGCTGTGCTGATTTATCTCGGGAATCCTTGTATGTTTGCATCATTTCCTGATAATCCTTTGAAACGTGCAGCGAAGGTGCATTACGTCCATTTAAGGTTAGTTCCAGTTCGCCGTCCACAATTCGGATCGCAAAATCAGGAACCACATTTTCCGTTACTTTATTGTTACCGGTAAAGGATCCGCCTGGTTTTGGATTTAGTTTTTCTATTTCGTGAATGGCTTTTTTCAGTTGCTCGTTCGAAACATTGTATTTTTGTAATAACTTGTCGTAATGTTTTTTGGTAAACGCATCAAACTGATTTTCGATTATATCAGTGGCTAATTCTATGTATTCCGTTGGTGTTTTGTGTTTCAATTGTAACAACAAACATTCCTGCAAATCCCGCGCTCCTACACCGGACGGTTCTAATTCATGAATTACCTGTAACATTTTTTCCACCATTTTTTCATCGGTGTAAATGCCTTGCGTAAACGCCATATCGTCCACCATATCAGGAACGCTGCGACGGATATAACCCATATCATCGATACTTCCTACGAGAAATTCTGCAATTTCACGCTCTTCATCGTTCAGGATAAAAGTGTTTAATTGATTGATTAAATCCTGATGAAAACTCACTGGCGCAGCAAAAGGTGTTTCGCGATCTTCATCGTCATCACTATAATTGTTGGCCTGTGTTTTATAGTCCGGAGTTTCGTCGTTGCTCAAATATTCATCAATATTGATGTCTTCGGCTTCAATTCTATCCGATTCCGAGTCATCATAATCGTCATAATCTTCATTTTCGAACTCGTCTTTCTCGAACTCATCTTCTTCTTTTCCGGCTTCCAATGCTGGATTTTCGTTCATTTCTTCCAATAAACGCTGTTCGAAAGCTTGCGTAGGCAATTGAATTAACTTCATCAACTGAATTTGTTGAGGAGATAATTTCTGTGATAATTTTAAATTTAGAAATTGCTTTAGCATATTAGTTTATTTGGTTATTCGGTTATTTGGTTATTTGGAATCAAATCCACAAAAAACCAAATGCACAAATCAACTTTTAATTAAAATTCCGCATTCATTGGTGTTCTTGGAAAAGGAATTACGTCACGAATATTTGTCATTCCTGTTACAAATAACACCAATCTTTCAAATCCAAGTCCAAAACCAGAGTGAACTGCTGAACCGAATCGTCTTGTATCAAGGTACCACCACAATTCTTCTTCATCGATTCCTAAGGCTTTCATTTTTTCAACCAAAACATCAAAACGTTCTTCTCTTTGAGAGCCGCCCACGATTTCTCCAATTCCAGGGAAAAGGATATCCATCGCACGAACCGTCTTTCCGTCTTCGTTTAAACGCATATAAAATGCTTTGATATTTGCTGGGTAATCAAATAAGATTACCGGACATTTAAAGTGTTTTTCCACCAAATAACGCTCGTGCTCTGATTGTAAATCCGCTCCCCATTCATTGATGATATAGTTGAATTTCTTCTTTTTATTAGGCGTACATTCTCTTAAAATGTCAATTGCTTCGGTGTATGAAACACGTTTGAAATTGTTTTCCAAAACAAAGTTTAATTTTTCCAAAAGCGGCATTTCGCTTCTCTCCGCAACTGGTTTCGATTTTTCTTCATCCAATAATCTTCCTTCTAAAAATTTCAAATCCTCAGGACATTTTTCCAAAGTGTATTTGATTACATGCTGAATAAAATCTTCGGCCAAATCCATGTTGTCATTCAAATCATTGAACGCCACTTCTGGCTCAATCATCCAAAATTCCGCAAGGTGACGCGAAGTATTAGAGTTTTCAGCTCTGAATGTTGGTCCAAAAGTGTAAATCTGTCCCAAAGCCATTGCAAAAGTTTCTCCTTCTAACTGTCCCGAAACCGTTAAGTTCGTTTCTTTTCCAAAGAAATCTTCCTTGTAATCTACTTTCCCGTCTTCAGTTCTTGGTGTTGCGTCAAATGGCAAAGCGGTAACTTTAAACATTTCACCGGCACCTTCAGCATCTGATCCCGTAATGATTGGCGTATTCACATATACAAAACCTTTCTCTTGAAAATAACTGTGCACCGCATACGATAATACCGACCGCACTCTCATTATGGCTCCAAACATATTGGTACGCACTCTTAAATGTGCATTTTCACGCAAGAAATCCAAGCTCGGTTTATTTTTAGGTTGTATCGGGAATTTCTCGGCATCCGAGTCTCCAAGTATTTCCAGTTTAACCACCTGAATTTCAAATTTTTGTCCAGCACCTTTACTTTCCACCAAAGTTCCCGTAACTGATATGGCTGCTCCAGTCGTAATTCGCTTCAACGTTTCATCTGGCGTATTCTCAAAATCGACAACACATTGTATATTGTCAATGGTTGAGCCATCGTTTAAAGCAATAAATTGATTGTTTCTAAAAGTTCTCACCCATCCTTTTGCATTTACTTCGTGAAGCGTTTTTGTGCTGTTTAGTAAGTCTTTAACTTTTGTATGTCTCATTTTATGTATATAATTGATATTAAATAGTGTCTTGTGACTGAACTGCAAATATAAATGATTTGTTTGAAAAGTCCTTGCGTAAAATTTGGGAATGAGGAGCTATTTCCCGCTATTCGCTATATCTTTTACTTTTTTAAAGAAAAAAAGTAAAAGGATGTCTCTGCTAACGCAGTTCACTGAACTCCGATGTAATAAGAGCACAGTGGAGTAATCAAGGGCTAGAGAGTATTGGAATTGAGGAATCTCTAATTAATTAAAAGTTGGACTTATTAAAGGTAATGGAAATTAATGTTTAATTTTAGCCTATTGTGCTTTTTGTTTTATCTTTTCAAGGTAAAATGTCCTTTCAAAATTCTACCATCCTCTAGTGCTATGGTATACCAATAGTCGTCAGAAGGCAAAGGTCGCCCGTTAAAGTTTCCATCCCAACCATGATTTAAAGGATTTAACTTGCTTATTAATTTACCATATCGATCAAAAACATTAATAATTATTTTAGCATTAAAGGCATTGTTGACCCCTTTTATATTCCAATAATCATTAAACCCATCTTGATTTGGAGTAAAGAAATTCGGTATTCCAAGTATTGCTACTTCTTTTAAGGTAATACCACACCCATTCAAGTCTTTTACATAAACTGTATGGATTCCTGCACTAACATTAGTAAAAAGATTTTCTGATTGATAGTGGCTATTTTCGTCATCCAACGCATATACATAGTCACCTGTACCAGTTGCGGAAACCTGAATACTATTAATAGAAGTAAGATCTTCAATTTTTATGTTTTCTATTTTAGCAATATTAGATGCAGAAACTATAATTACTCTAGTTCTAGAACATCCCCCATCAGTAGTTGCTTTCACGGTATAGGTTCCCGTTTTGTCAATTGTTAAAGTGTATTCTGTTTCGCCACTAGTTAGATTTCCGTTATAAGTCCACTCATATTTATAATTATCTATTAATAATTCATCAACAAGGGCTGCATTGATTACTTTGGTAAAATTACTAATATTACTGCAAAGTCGTTCCTCACCATTCAAGGTTATTGGTGGTAATAGATGAACTACGAATGGTATTGACATTGTTGCTTTACAGTTAGCATTATTTGGATTAATTACCTCCACTCGAATATTTTGTGAAATGGTTACAAACGGGTTGGGCAATGGACTTGAAAGTAAATTGTTATTAGCATCATAATACTTGACTATTATTCCGGTTTGACCTCCTAAGATGGTATTGTGAAAGGTTGAAGTGTCAAAAGCATATTTTCCGTTTTGCTTAGTAGGATCGATTTCATCATCACAAACAATTAATAAATTGGACGGAATAGGAGAGGCTTCTGGTAAATCAGAAACCACGAATTCTAATGTTGTTTCATAGGAACAAGCAGTCATTGCAGTATTGGTTGCCTCTACTTTTAGTATTTGTGAACGAGTTACAAAAGGATTAGGCAGCGGACTTGATAAAGAATTATTATTTTCATCAAAGTATTTCAAAGTGACGTTAGTTGAACCATTCAATAATCGTGTTTGAATTGTAGAGGTGTCAAAAGCAAATAATCCGTCGTGGTTGTCATCACATTGTATTTCCTTAATAGGTTGCATAACCGGTATCGGTTCAACAGTTAACTGAATAGGAGAACCTAAACCCAAACAATCATTGTTAAGTTTACTGTCAATACGAACATAAATTTTTTGTGAATTTGGATACCCTATATTTCTATAATTTACAATATCTAAAATTGTATTTTTTTCTGTTAAAGCATCATTAAGATTGCGATAGTAGGTAATGTCTAGTTGTTGTCCTACAGGAAAAATAGCTTTTATTTCATTGTTTATACTACTAAAATCAAAACTAGAAATACCGTCTGTATAGGTGCCCAAAACGGCATCATCGCAAACTATAAAATTTCTAACGAAATTAATCGGAATTTGCGTTGTAGAAATTATTAAGTGTATTGTAGCAATTTTAAAACAGCCATTGGAGTTTGTAATTCGCGTATAAACAATGTCGTTACTTATTATTTGATTGCTATAACTAATGGGATTAGTTATTGGGTTACGATTATTTTGTGCATCAATTTGAGTGGTATAAAAAGTGATGCTTTCGTTTGTAGCATTAGCTGTTATTTTTGGGATTGCTTCCTCTAAATTAAAAATAGTAAATCCATTAATATCATCGTCACATTGTTTTAAATCAACATTTTGATTGATAGTAGGTAACGCACTCACTTGTATTTTGAATGATGTTGTTGCAAAACAAATTGGATTATCTTTATTATACATTTTTACATAAATAGTTTCAGTTGCGTTGGTATTCGCGTAAGCTGATGGCGCTGCAATATTTTGTGTCAAAGCGATGTCTTTGTAATAGGTAAGTAAAAACTGAGTCGCTGACTGTCCCTTTAAAATTGTTGAAGATTTTTGAGTTAAATCAAATAAAACATGTCCATCGGTATCATTGCCAATACTCGTATTATCGCAAACTAAATAGTTTGATATAGAAGTGTAAATTTCTGGAATAGGACTTTCATTAACAGAAATTGAAAATGAAGTACTGCTTTTACAAGACGGATTAGCTTTGTTTGTTACTAAAGCAATTATCGTTTGTGGCAAGTAGGCTGTTGTGTTTGTATATGTGGTTGGGCTATTAATCGCTAAATTATCATTGTAGTCAGCAGCGTTAACATAAAAGTCAACCTTATTCAAAGTGGGATCTTGACCGTTAAGTATTGCAGTATTTTGAGATGTCAAATCAAAAGTACGAAAACCATCATTATTGTTATCACATATTGAGATATTTTGTGGTTGAAAGGCTGTAGGAACTTCGTAAATAACAATGTTTTTAGTTTCTGTTGTTACACCTGTATTTGATGTTGCTTTTACGGAAACTGTGTAATTTCCTATTGACGAATAAAAATGATTAGGATTGAGATTAGTGGAGGAATTGCTATCACCAAAATCCCATTGCGCAGCAATAATTTCTCGATTGCTATCTAATGAAAAAGAAGTCATTTCGCCCAAACAGTTATTTTGCGTTTTTATGGTGACTTGAAGATTAGATGGTGTAAATTGAGGAAGACCAGCATACGAGAGTCTACCGTTTAAGTCAACAGCTTTTAATTGAAGATTACACCCAATACCCAAAACATTAGGATTAGTAATGGCGCTTAAATAAGGGACGAGGTCACGGGCTACATAGATTTTCCCGTCAGGAGCTAACTGCAAGGCAAGTGGGTTAGATTCCCTATGGATTATAGTTAGTAAATTGATTTCAGAAACGGGGATATTAGTAGCTGTTAAATCATATTGATTCAGTTCATATTTCTCAGGAACGTTACTACCGGTTGTTAAATATGCAATTTTTCCAGATTGTGAAAATTCTACACCATAAGTAGTTGGTTTATCCGTAATCAATCGTGGATTACTTACGACACCAGTTTCGTTATTAAAATTAAATAGTTCGGTTAAACTTGAATTATTAGCACAAATTAATTTATCTCCTGTTTGAGAAACTTTCATGCTACCAATGGAATCTTGATCTCCTGCTACTTCTACACCAGCACTGCTAATAACTGGGATGGAATTTACACCTGAGTTATCCACAAAGAATGAGTAGAAATTATTATTTCCAGATCCATGAGTAATGACCCATACTCCCTCTCCCGTTCTATTTAAAGTTGCTGTTAATTTTTCAGTAGTTGGCGTAAATAATAAAATATTTTTATTGGAAGTAACCGCTCCTAAACCACCATTGAAAGATAAATCTACTTCAGAATACTTCAGTCCTTCGTCACTCCCTTGTGCAGCACAAGTAAAAATATAATAAATCGTTAAAGAGTTAGGCTTTTTTACTATTGTAGCAGATTGTGTGGTGGTATTATTGCCCCTTAGATCGATTCCATTTTCCATCAAAAGATGATTTTTATTATAAACAGATACACCATCAGTATAAAATAACAATTGACCAGCACTGTTAGATATTGTTGCGCAACCTTCGTAAGTGTTTAATTTTCCATTAGTTAATGCAACTGGGGTGCCGTTGTTAAAGTCCAATCCTGCACGTTCACCAAAATACCAAATATTAGCCTCGCCCTGACCATATGTTGATAGAGATAACGAGAATATCAAAAATGTAAAAAATTTATTCATACCATGAACCTAGAATAGTAAATAAAAGTACATTTAATTTAAGAGTTAGCATAAAATTTATAAGAATATTTGCTGTATTAATTTGCAATAATGCTGAAATATAGACATCAGGTATTAATTTTAAAATTAGTTTTTTTCATGTTAAAAGTGTTGACGTTACTATTTTACTTCTTAGCATTTTTCCTGGTAAGGAATTATAGAGTAAAGTTGTTCCATGAATACTTAAAGTATTGACCAGTTCAATTTTAAAATATAATTAAGTCAATCAGGAGCTATTTCCCGCTATTCGCTATATCTTTTACTTTTTAAAGGAAAAAGTAAAAGGATGCCGCTACTATCGGGGCTAAGCATATGGAGTTTTTTAGGATTTTTTAGAAACATTCGGATGAATTTCCTTCGCCGTTTTGTAATCTTTCGAGATAAAATAGAGAAATGAAATCTTTTCCAAATCCTGTCAGGGTTCAAAACCCTGACAGGATTGAAAAAAATTGTAACGAATAGCGGGAATTAGCTCCTGATTACGATGTTTCTCGCAACGATTATTTATTTTTTTCTAAATCGTCAATTTCGGCATCACTTGGTTCAATGATGTCTATTTTGGGTTCGATAAAATCCTGTTCATTGGCAAGCGTTTTATTCAAGGTCAGAACCAATGCCGGCAGCAACATTAAATTTGACAGCATCCCAAACAATAATGTTAATGAGATCAATCCGCCAAGTGCAATTGTACCTCCAAAACTTGACAACATAAACACCGAAAACCCGAAGAACAACACGATAGAAGTATAGAACATGCTTAAGCCGGCATCCGTAAATGTGGCGTAAACAGATTTTCGGATTTTCCAGTTGTTTTTCTTTAATTCTTCGCGGTATTGGGACAGAAATCTCACGGTGTCATCCACCGAAAGACCAAATGCAATTCCGAAAACCAATATCGTAGACGGTTTCAGCGGAATGTCTAAAAAGCCCATAATTCCTGCTGTTAGCATTAATGGTAATAAATTTGGGATGATAGAAACCAATACCATTTTGAACGAACGGAACATAAAACCAATCAAAAGAGCGGTCAGGAAAAAGGCGAAAGCCAGCGACGAAAGTAAATTATCCAGCAGGTAACCGGTTCCTTTCTGGAAAACCAGTGCTTTTCCGGTGATGGTGACTTTGTACTGATCAGCAGGGAAAATTTTAGCTGCTTCTTTACGAATTTCAGCTTCAATTTTGGCAATATTATCGCCGTTTTCGTCGCGCATAAAAGTCGTGATTCGAGCAAATTGTCCTGTCGAATCAACATAACTTTTCATCAGATTGTCTTTTGAGTTTTTTGTGGCATTTTTGGCATACGACAAAATAAACGACTGTTCTTGCGAAGTAGGCAATTCATAATATTCCGGATTTCCGTTGTAATACGCTTGTTTGGAATATTTAATCAGGTTGACAATCGAAATGGGTTTTGACAATTCCGGTATTTCATCAATGGTTTCCTCCAGTTCTTCCATTCGCCTTAGCGTAGACAAGTTCATGACTCCTTTTTTTCGTTTGGTGTCAATCATGATTTCAAGCGGCATCACTCCGTCAAATTCTTTCTCAAAGAAAACAATGTCTTCAAAAAAAGCTTCTTTTTTAGGCATGTCTTCAATCAAACTGCCTGAAATGCGCATTTCATAAATTCCTACAATACTAATTACTAATAGAATAATAGAAACAACATAAATTGAAAAGCGATTGTATTTTACGTTTCTCAGAATCCAATCCATGAAAACCTTCACATAATTACGGTCTAAATGCTTGATGTGGCGCTCTTTTGGAGCCGGAATATAACTGTGAAAAATAGGGATGACAATGATACACAAAAAGAAAAGTGCCATAATATTGATGGAAGTCACGACCCCAAATTCCAATAACAATTGATTATTTGAAGCGACAAACGTAGCAAAACCAATTGCTGTGGTAAGGTTTGTCATCAAGGTTGCCATTCCTACTTTGGTCGTAACACGCTGTAATGCTTTGGCTTTATTGTGGTGAATTTTGTATTCCTGATGGTATTTATTGGTCAGGAAAATACAATTCGGAATTCCGATAACAATGATTAATGAAGGAACTAAAGCCGTTAAAACCGTAATTTCGTAGTTTAATAATCCTAAAAATCCAAAAGACCACATCACGCCAATAATAACAATAATCATTGATATTAGCGTTGCCCTAAAACTTCTAAAAAAGAAAAAGAAAAGCAATGAGGTGATTAATAAAGAGGCTCCAATAAAGATGCTGATCTCATCAGTAACGGTTTTTGCATTCAGCGTTCGGATGTAAGGCATTCCTGAAACACGAATATCAATTCCGGTTTCTTTTTCGAATTTTTCGACTGCGGGAACTAATTTATCCAGAATAAAATCTTTTCGGGCCGCCGTGTTTACAATATTCTTATCCAAGTAAACGGCGGAGCGAATGCTTCCCGATCTTTTGTTAAAAAGTAATCCTTCGTAAAAAGGCAAATCATTGAAAAGCTCTTTTTTAATTTTTTGAAGATATGCCGGGTCAAGAGTTTTGCTTTGGTCCACAAAAGGAACCAGTTCAAAGGTTGCCAGCGAATCATTTTTTTGTAATTTCTTTAAGTCATTTAACGAAATAACTAAATCAACCGCTTTGTCGCCTTTTAACGTATTCATCATTTTACTCCAGGAAGCAAAGGCTTTTGGGGTATATATGGCGTTGTCTTTTACCCCGATGATGACTAGATTTCCTTCTTCCCCAAATTTATTTAAAAAGGCATTGTACTCAATATTTACAATATTGTCATCCGGTAATAAATTGGCTTCGGTAAAAGCGAAGTGAATATTCTTCCATTGTAGTGCTAAAAGCGCCGTTATCGCAACAATAATGGACAACATTAAAATCCTATTTCTAAGGACAATTCGGGCTATCAATTCCCAAAATCCCAAACTAAACCACTTGACCATATTTCCTGTTTAACGGCTGTAAAGGTAGTTAAAACCGATATAAATCATTTGTTTCAGCGTAAACTTTTTATAGGTTTAAAGTCTAATTTTAGGTTCTTTTTTTTATTTGTAATTAAATAAATTTTTAAGATATAAATGATACATTTGAATTCTCATCTTCGTTATTTGGGGATGTTGGTAATGACAAAAAAAAGTTTATGAAGAATTATAAAAATACAATATTTTATTTGAGTGTTACGGGCGGTTTTATTGCATTAATGTACTGGATTATAACAAAAGGGAAAAACTTAGAGGCAACAGAAACAATAGTTTCACCAGAGAGTGGCAATGGTTCTTGGAATGATTTTTTAGCTGCTATGCAACATAATTTTCAAGATCCTTTGGCTATTCTCTTGGCTCAAATAATAACAATCATACTTGTTTCCCGAGTTTTTGGCTGGATTTTTAAGAAGATAGGACAGCCATCAGTAATTGGGGAAATTATTGCGGGAATTGTTCTAGGACCATCCTTATTGGGATTGTATTTTCCTGAATTTTCAGTAGCTTTATTTCCTGTTGAATCATTAGGAAATTTAAAGTTTTTGAGTCAGATAGGATTAATTTTTTTTATGTTTGTTATAGGAATGGAACTTGATTTGAAAGTGCTGAAGAACAAAGCCAATGAAGCGGTAGTAATCAGTCACGCCAGTATAGTAATCCCTTTTGCACTCGGGATCGGTCTGGCTTATTTTGTTTACAATCGGTTTGCTCCTGAGGGAGTTACGTTTTTAGCTTTTAGTTTGTTTATGGGAATTGCGTTGAGTATTACGGCTTTCCCCGTGTTAGCCAGAATCGTTCAGGAAAGAGGTATTCATAAAACTAAATTAGGTTCTATAGTGATTACATGTGCCGCTGCCGATGATATTACTGCTTGGTGTATTTTGGCGGTAGTGATTGCGATTGTAAAAGCAGGGACTTTCGTGAGTTCGTTGTACATTATTATGCTGGCAGTACTTTATGTTGTTGCGATGATTTACATTGTAAAACCATTTTTGAAACGAATTGGAGATTTATATGGTTCTAAAGACAGTATTGTAAAACCGGTTGTGGCAATCTTTTTTCTAGTATTGATTCTTTCGTCTTATGCAACGGAGGTTATTGGTATTCATGCGTTGTTTGGTGCATTTATGGCGGGTGCAATTATGCCGGATGTCCCAAAATTAAGAACAATATTCATAGAAAAAGTGGAGGATGTGTCGTTGATCCTTTTACTCCCTTTGTTTTTTGTATTCACGGGTTTAAAAACAGAAATTGGTCTACTTAATGATCCGTATTTATGGAAAGTTACTGGTTTTATTATTTTAGTGGCCGTAGTGGGCAAGTTTGTAGGAAGTGCTTTGGCAGCCAAATTTGTTGGGCAGAGTTGGCGTGACAGTTTGACGATTGGCGCCTTGATGAATACCAGAGGTTTAATGGAATTGATTGTTTTAAACATCGGGTTGGAACTTAAAGTTTTGACACCCGAAGTGTTTACCATGATGGTCATCATGGCATTGGTCACTACTTTTATGACGGGGCCGGCTTTGGATTTAATCAATTATATCTTCAAAACGAAAGATGGTGTTGAAGTTATTGAACAAACAAACCATAATAAATACCGAATTTTAATTTCGTTTGGCAACAATGAAAAGGGTAAATCCTTGTTGCGACTGGCGAATAGTTTTATAAAAAAACAGAAAAACAGCTCCAGTATTACCGTGATGCATTTGTCTTTGAGTGATGAGGTGCATACTTTTAACTTGGAAGACAAAGAAAAAAATAGTTTTTATCCAATTGTTGAAGAATCCCAACTATTGAAACAGGATATTACCACTATTTTTAAAGCAACGATGGACATAGAAACCGAGATTGCTGATATAGCCAATCAAGGCGATTATGATTTGTTGTTAATAGGCTTGGGAAAATCAATATTTGAAGGTACAATTCTTGGGAAAGTAATTGGTTTTACCACACGTATCATTAATCCGGATCGTTTGATTGATAAGTTTACAGGGAAAGAAGGGTTGTTCGAAAATTCGCCTTTTGATGAAAGAACGAGACAGATTATTTCTAAAACCAAAATGCCAATCGGAATTTTGATAGACAAAGATCTGCAGCAAGTCAATCATGTTTTTATCCCTATTTTCAGTCCTGAAGATTCTTTTGTGATTGATTATATTCAAAAATTAGTGTTCAACAACAACTCAAAAATTGTTATTTTGGATGTAAATGGACATCTTACGACTAATTTTGTAATGAACAGCGCTATTGATTCTTTGGAACAAAAATATCCAAACAACATTGGTTTGATAACCGATAAAATAATTAAAGAGGAATTTTTGGCGCAGCAGGATTTAATGCTAATTAGTCTCGAAAGTTGGAAAGAACTCGTAGATTCCCGAAGTATTTGGTTGAGCGGTGTTCCTTCTGTGTTAATTTTAAAACAATAACATGAATTGGATTTTATTAATTATCGGTGGTTTATTTGAAGTTGGTTTTGCCACTTGTTTGGGCAAAGCCAAAGAAAATACCGGAATGACAGCAACATTATGGTTGGGCGGATTTTTGGTTTGTTTGACAATAAGTATGGTCTTGCTTTATAAAGCAACACAAACACTGCCTATAGGAACGGCATACGCGGTTTGGACCGGAATTGGAGCAGTGGGAACGGTTTTAGTTGGAATTTTTGTTTTTAAAGAACCAGCTGATTTTTGGAGAATATTTTTCATCACCACTTTAATCAGTTCTATTATTGGTTTGAAATTCGTTTCGAGTCATTAAAAGGAAATTTTCAATATTTTTTTAAATAGAAAATGCGTCGTGTTCAACTAACACGACGCATTTTTAATATAATTGAAAAGGGAATTACACCTTCATGATTTCTGCTTCTTTCACCACTAAAAGTTCGTCTATTTTACGGATGAAAGAGTTGGTTAAGTTTTGCACTTCATCTTCGGCAGTTTTGCAAATGTCTTCGGAGGTTCCTTCTTTTTCTAATTTTTTGATCTCGGTGTTAGCATCTTTACGAGCATTTCTAATACCTACTTTAGCGTCTTCAGCTTCAACTTTGGCTTGTTTAGCGAGATCGCGTCTTCTTTCTTCGGTCAATGCGGGAACGCTGATGATAATTACATCACCGTTATTCATTGGATTAAAACCAATATTAGCTACCATAATTGCTTTTTCAATTACGTGCAACATGTTTTTTTCAAAAGGTTGCAACGTAATGGTTCTGGCATCAGGAACACTAATTTTTGATACCTGCGAAAGTGGCGTTGCCGATCCGTAATAATCTACATAAACACTTCCAAGCATGGCCGGAGAAGCTTTTCCAGCACGAATATTCAAAAATTCTTTTTCTAAATGCGCAATAGAACCCGTCATGGATTCTTTGGTACTATCTAATATAAATTCAATTTCTTCAGTCATAAATTTTAGTTTTCAGTTTTCAGTCTCAGTTTTCAGTTTTAGCCGCCTCTGCGACTCTAAACTGTGACTGAATACTATATGTTTACTACAGTTCCTATATTTTCTCCTTCGCAGATTTTCAATAAGTTTCCTACTTTATTCATATCGAAAACTACGATTGGTAATTTATTTTCCTGACTTAGCGTAAATGCTGTCGTATCCATCACATTCAATCCTTTTTTAAGGACATCGTCAAAGGAAATGAAATCGAATTTGATGGCAGATGCGTTTTTTTCCGGATCACAGTCATACACCCCATCCACACGAGTTCCTTTTAGAATCACATTGGCATTGATTTCAATACCACGTAAAACCGCTGCGGTATCGGTTGTAAAATATGGATTCCCAGTTCCGGCTCCAAAAATTACAATTCTTCCTTTTTCAAGGTGACGGTCCGCTCTTCTTTTGATATATGGTTCTGCTATGGATTCCATTTTTAACGCCGTTTGCAAACGGGTTTTCATGCCCTTTTCTTCCAGTGCTCCTTGTAATGCCATTCCGTTAATCACCGTTGCCAGCATTCCCATATAGTCACCTTGTACTCTGTCCATTCCTGCGCTTGCTCCTGCAACTCCTCTAAAAATATTTCCACCACCTATTACAATGGCTATTTCTACTCCTTTATCATGAATTTGCTTGATTTCGTCAGCGTACTCAGCGAGTCTTTTTGGGTCAATTCCATATTGCAAGTCGCCCATTAAAGCTTCGCCACTTAGTTTCAGAAGAATTCTTTTGTATTTCATGTGTGTGTTGAGTTGATTGGTGCAAATATAGACATATTATGATTTTTAAAAAAAGTGTTGCTTAAATTTTATAAATTAAGTTTTTCATGCGATTTTTTTGCGGCTTCATAGCCAATGTTGAAAACGGCATTCATCTTTACTTTGCTGGTTTCAAATGTACTGTACAGGCATAAATCCTTAGGTTCTATAACCCAATCGCAAATATTAAATTTATGCATATTTGAATTTGCCGAAAGAATATCAAAAGCCCGAGTGGTCACTGCCTTAATGGAACGCAAATCTTTGGCTTCAATTTTCTGAATCGGACTTACATAAACACCTATCACAGTGTCGCATTGTCCTTGTAAAATATCGGTTGGAAAATGATTCAATATCCCGCCATCACTATAGATATTGCCATCTATTTGATAAGGAGACAAAATCCCGGGAAACGCTGAAGATGCTAAAATGGCATCAACGATTTTTGTATTGGGAGAAAATATTTTCAATTTTCCCCGAATCATGTCGGTGGCTGTAATCTGAACTGGAATATTCAAATCACTTAATACGGCGTCTTTAAAGATACTGTGAAAATAACTTCGGAAGGATTCTGAATCAATTAATCCCGCTTTCTTAAACGTGAGGTGTTTCCAGTGAAAAAGGTAAATGGATTTAAAAAACTCCAAAATTTCTTCGGGTGTTTTTCCCCAAGCATATAACGCGCCAACAATCGATCCGGCACTCGTTCCTGCGATTTGAGAGGGTTTGATGTTTTCTTCTTCCAAAAATTTAATGACACCAGCATGCGCCAAACCTTTAGATCCGCCACCGGAAAGTACTAATCCTATAGATTTTGTTTTTAAATCCATTATAACTATTTGTTATAAAATTACTCTTTTTGTGGAATTGAAAGTGACAGATATCATATTTATGCTCCAATTTTATGGTAACTTTGTGAAAACAAATAATTCATTATGAAAATTCCAATAGCCAAAGCATTGTTTAATAGCCATTCATATTTAGAATACAGAAAACTTATTTCAGATTTACTATTTGAAAAAAAATCAACTGGGGACGAACAATCGGAAGATTTAACGCATTACAGTGAACTGAATGAAACGCGCATGAATCGTTTGGATAAAACGATTAAAATTACCGAACAAATCAGTCTGAAATTAAAGTCTTTACCGCGTGAATACATTTGGTTAGTAATTTCTGAAGGTTGGTGCGGTGATGCCGCGCAATTGTTGCCAATTATCAATAAAATGGCAATTGAATCCGGTAAAATTGACTTGAGAATTGTATTGCGTGATGAAAATGAAGAATTGATGAAGTTGTTTTTAACCAATAAAAAGAAAGCGATTCCTATTTTGATTCTTGTCGATAAAGAAACTGGAAGTGTGCTTGGAAATTGGGGGCCTCGACCACAAGCCGCAGCTGATTTAGTAACAGATTACAGAAAAGAATTCGGAGTTATTGACGAAACTCTTAAAACCAATTTACAACTTTGGTATTTGCATGATAAAGGAATTTCCACTCAAAATGAATTGATCAACTTGATGATGAATCTTTAAGCGAACAATTACTTTTATTCATAAATCTCTATATTTCAAATAGTTAGATATATTTTTTATCGTTTTATTTATTTATTATCAAATAAAAAGCGTAAATTAACCGCTTGAACCAACTCTATTGTACATTACTTTACTTTTTATTGGTGTTTAAACATTGTTTAACAATTTAAAAAAACATCGTTATGAAGAAGCTATTCAATCGAATTTATGATTATTTGTCCTATTTGTTATTTGGAGGTAAGGACGTAAGTCATTATTAAAACATCTCATAAAAAAGTAGACAAAAAATCATGAATTAAAATTACTTTTAATTTTAGAAAAAACACATCGCAAATATAATTATGTATTTGTCATGTGTTTTTGCTTGTTGAATGCAATTCAGAGATTAGATTTTGTTCGAATAAAGTCAAATCCATCGCTTTATTTACGTCGTAATCTCCAATTTTTGTTCTACGCAAAGCGGTTAAATGCGAACCGGAATTCATCTCCTTTCCAAAATCAAAAGCTAGGGAACGAATGTAGGTTCCTTTGCTGCAAACGACCCTAAAATCGATTTCTGGAAGTGCAATTCTGGTGATTTCAAATTCGTGAATAGTTGTCTTTCTAGTGGCGATTTCAATGGTTTCTCCTGCTCTGGCATGTTCGTATAAGCGAACACCATCTTTTTTTATAGCAGAATAAATAGGGGGTTTTTGATCGATTTCGCCCAGAAATTGTTTGACGGTTTCATGAATTAAATTTTCGTCAATATGTTCCGTTGGGAAAGTTTGGTCGATTTCCGTTTCTAAATCATACGAAGGCGTTGTGGCTCCTATATAAAAAGTTCCGGTATATTCTTTGGCTTGACCCTGAAGTTCGGTAATTCTTTTAGTAAATTTTCCGGTACAAACTAACAACAATCCCGTTGCCAACGGATCTAAAGTTCCGGCGTGACCAATCTTGAATTTTTTTGGCAGATTCAGTTTGGTTATTAAAGCCCATTTTAATTTATTCACCGCCTGAAATGAAGTCCAATTCAAGGGTTTATCAATCAGTAAAATTTGTCCGTCTTGGAAATCTTCGGCTGTTTTCAAAGGAATTTATTTAAAGTATGAAAAGTAGAACAATAAAAAGATTCCTACGATTATTCGGTACCAACCCCAAGGTTTAAAACCGTATTTTTTGATAATTTCTATGAAAAATTTAATCGCTAGAATAGCAACGATAAAAGCAACTACGTTTCCTATCAAGAACAATTGTATGTTTTCGTTTGATTTTAAAATCAATTCATAGCCTTTCATTTGCGAAGACTCATAGGTTTTCAAAAATACAGAATAACAAGTAACGGCCATCATGGTAGGAACTGCCAAGAAAAAAGAGAATTCCGCTGCGGCATGACGCGTTAATCCTTGTTGCATTCCTCCAATGATTGAAGCAGCAGATCGACTTGTCCCCGGCATCATTGCTAAACATTGCCAAAAACCAATGATTACAGCTTTCTTTACTGTAATATCTTCTTCTCTAATAACAGTTGGACTTTGAAAACGACTGTCGATAAAAAGTAAAATTACGCCGCCCAAAATTAATACAATCGCAATGGGAATAGGGTCTCCCAGAATGGCTTCAATTTTATCATCGAATAATTTCCCTAACACTAACGCTGGAATTACGGCATAAATAAGTTTGAGATAAAATCTGATTGCAACACTTTTTGAAGAGAAATCGAAAAATTTCTTCCAATACAAAGCGACGACCGCCAAAATGGCTCCAAATTGGATAGAAACCTGAAAAAGCTTTACGAAATCATCTTCTTGAATTCCAAAATAAGAACTCATAAAAATCATGTGAGCGGTCGAGGAAACGGGAAGATATTCGGTTAATCCTTCGATAACAGCAATTAAAAATGCTTGTAATGTATTCATTTATGCTTTTTTGGGATTCTTAAGAATGGCATAAATAGTAATTCCGAAACCGATTAAAACAGTTGTTGGTGCTAATCGAATTCTTCTAAAATTGAAGATATCTTCGCTAAAGACATTAGGATCCTCGCTTCCGCCGCCTGACATTAGAATGAATCCCAGGGCAATTACTCCAATACCAATTAATAAGATTTTGTAATTTATTTTGTCAAAAAGAAATTCTGGTTGCTGTTCATTGTTTTCCATATGTGCTAAATTTTATTTCAGCAACTAAGAATGCTGAATGATAATGCTGTTTTTTTTAATCTTCAATCTAAAATTAATAAAGATCGTCAGTTCTCAAGTTCAAGAAACGTTGTGTTGCAAAATAAGTGCTTAACCATGTTATTAAAACGCCAATTCCTAAAACGGCCAATAATACCAAGCCAATCATAGCTTTGTCTTCCAAAATCCCAAGATTTGGAAAACTGGTTTCAACATAAATCAAAACTCCTATTAACGCCAGAACGGCCAAAACTGCTCCAATCATTCCCAGTTTTATGCTTCGCATCACAAAAGGTTTTCTGATAAAAGCTTTTGTTGCGCCTACCATTTGCATGGTTTTAATGATAAATCGGTTGGAATGAATGGACAAACGCAATGAACTATTGATTAACAATACGGCAATAAAAGCTAAGAATACGCTGATTACTAAAATCCACATACTGACTTTTTTAATATTGTCGTTCACTAAATTCACTAATTGTTTGTCATACACAATATCCGAAATCATTGCGTTTTTGCGCAAGCCAGCTTCAATTTTTGTGATACTGTCCTTAATTACATAATCTCCTTTTAAATGAATGTCGTAGGAGTTTTGCAGTGGATTTTCACCTAGAAATTCCATAAAATCCTCACCAATAATATCGGTATGTTCTTTAGCGGCCGCTTCTTTGGTGACATAAGTGTATGATTTTACGAATGGACTTGCTTTTATTTGGGTTCCAAAAGCTTTTACAATACTGTCATTGGCTTCATTCTTGAAAAAAACCGTCATAGCGATATTTTCTTTGAAATCGTTGGCTAATTTTTTAGAATTTATTATAAAAAGTCCCAATATTCCCAATAGAAATAAAACCAAGAATACACTTAGCACTACTGAAAAATAAGAGGAAATTAAACGGCGTTTTTGAAAATTATCAAAGGAAGAACTCATAGTTTAATGAAATTATTGGGTAAAAATAATAAAGAATTTCTTTATTCGAAGTTAATAACGCTCAAAGTTTCGATTTTCGTGCATAAAATGTAAATTTGCTACCTAAAAATAGTCATCGTGAGAAAGCCCTGTGAGGCTTTGTTCTTTTGCAACTTTTATAAAGAGGACTTGAGTGCGCGACAGCATGACTCCATTAAAAAACAATAAAAAAGAGGAATGACTTGAGAGCGCGACAGCATGACTCCATTAAAAAAACAATAAAAAAAGGGAATGAAATACAATCCAAACGAAATAGAAGCCAAATGGCAGAAATATTGGTTAGAAAACGAAACGTTCAAAGCCGAAAATAACTCAGAAAAACCTAAATATTACGTACTCGACATGTTTCCTTATCCATCTGGAGCGGGATTGCACGTAGGACATCCGTTGGGATATATCGCTTCTGACGTGTATTCAAGGTACAAAAGACACCAAGGTTTTAATGTGTTGCACCCAATGGGTTACGATAGTTTTGGATTGCCTGCGGAACAGTATGCGATTCAAACTGGGCAGCGTCCCGAGGATACGACTTCGGTCAATATTGACGGAGGAACGGACAAGGAAGGAAATAAAATTGCTGGATATAGAAAGCAATTGGACAAAATTGGATTCTCTTTCGATTGGAGTAGAGAAGTCCGCACTTCAAATCCTGATTATTACAAGCATACGCAATGGATTTTCATCCAATTATTCAATTCTTGGTACAACAAAAACAGCGACAAAGCCGAAGATATTTCGACTTTGGTTTCCATTTTTTCAACAGAAGGAAATGCGAATATCAATGCGGTTTGCGATGAAAATATTGAAGCTTTTTCAGCAAATGAATGGAACGCTTTCGCAAAAGAACAGCAGGAGAGAATTTTGTTGCAATATAGGTTGACTTATTTAGCCGAGACTGAAGTGAATTGGTGTCCGGGATTAGGAACTGTTTTGGCAAATGACGAAATCGTAAATGGTGTTTCAGAGCGTGGCGGTTTTACGGTTGTCCGTAAGAAAATGACCCAATGGAGCATGCGAATTTCGGCTTATGCAGAACGTTTGTTGCAAGGATTAAATGATATTGATTGGAGTGAAAGCATCAAAGAAAGCCAGAGAAACTGGATTGGGAAATCAGTTGGGGCGACTGTTTCTTTTCAAGTCGAAAGTCAAAAGTCAAAAGTTGAAAGCGAGCAGCGATATATCGATGTGTTTACTACAAGACCCGATACCATTTTTGGAGTAACGTTTATGACCTTGGCTCCAGAACATGAATTGGTTTCTCAAATTACAACAGCAGAACAAAAAGCGGAAGTGGATGCTTATATAGAAAAAACATCAAAACGTTCCGAAAGAGAACGTATGGCTGATGTAAAAACTATTTCGGGAGTATTCACCGGAGCGTATGCGGAACATCCGTTTACCAAAGAATCCATTCCGGTTTGGATTGGAGATTATGTTTTGGCAGGTTATGGAACAGGCGCGGTTATGGCCGTCCCTTGTGGCGATGAAAGAGATTATGCGTTTGCGAATTTCTTCAAGGGTCAAAATGGGATGACAGAAATCAAAAACATTTTTGCAAATGTGGATATTTCTGAGGTTGCATACGGTTCGAAAGACAATGTAATTATCGCCAATTCGGATTTCCTAAACGGACTGACGTACAAAGAAGCGACTAAAAAAGCCATAGAAGAATTAGAAAAACTAAACCAAGGAAAAGGAAAAATCAATTACCGTTTGCGTGATGCGGTTTTCTCTCGCCAGCGGTATTGGGGCGAACCGTTTCCAGTATATTATGTGAATGGCTTGCCACAAATGATTGACGCAAAACATCTGCCAATCATCTTGCCGGAAGTAGAGAAATATTTACCAACTGAAGATGGACAACCGCCTTTAGGAAACGCTTTGGTTTGGGCTTGGGACAGTGTTCAGTGTTCAGTGGTTAGTAATCAGTTAGTTGATGATGTAGCCATTTTCCCTTTGGAATTAAACACGATGCCAGGTTGGGCAGGAAGTTCCTGGTATTGGATGCGATATATGGATGCACACAATGAAAAGGAGTTTGCAAGCGAAGACGCATTGGCGTATTGGGAAAACGTCGATTTATACATTGGCGGTAGCGAACACGCCACCGGACATTTATTGTATTCTCGTTTTTGGAACAAATTCCTAAAAGACAAAGGTTTCGCACCAACCGAAGAACCATTCAAAAAACTGATTAATCAGGGAATGATTTTGGGGATGAGTGCGTTTGTTTACAAGGCTTCAATATTTTGTTCGAAAAGAAGTAAGACAGATGAAGGAAAATATAATGTTGAAAATTATAATGAAATAGTATTTTGGACTAAAAATTTTATTTCTAAGCAGACTGGTTTCGATCAAGAATTTAAAATTAATAGTGCAGAAAATCAAAGTTTATTAGATGCTCTTTTGTTTGAAAAATATAATGTTATTAATGAAGAAGTAACTTACATAATTGAACATATTAATCCTATTCACGTTGATGTTTCTTTAGTTAATTCTTCTGACGAATTAGATGTTGAAAAATTTAAAAAATCAAGAGAAGAATATATTAATGCAATTTTTATCACTGACGACAACGGAAAATACATTGTAGGTCGCGAAATCGAAAAAATGTCGAAATCCAAATACAATGTGGTGACGCCGGATGATATTTGTAATGAATACGGTGCCGATACGTTGCGTTTGTATGAAATGTTCTTAGGACCTTTGGAACAAGCAAAACCTTGGAACACGGCAGGAATTTCGGGCGTTTTTGGTTTCTTGAAAAAACTGTGTCGTTTGTATTTTGATGATAATGGTTTGATTGTTACCAATGAAAAACCAACTAAAGAGAACTTAAAATCATTGCACAAAACTATTAAGAAAGTGGCGGAAGATATTGAAGGATTCTCTTTTAATACATCGGTTTCTCAGTTTATGATTTGTGTGAATGAATTATCCACTCAAAACTGTCATTCACGTGCTATTCTGGAACCATTAGCAATCGTCATTTCACCGTATGCGCCGCACATCGCCGAAGAATTATGGTTGCTGTTAGGAAATACAGAATCTATTGCAACGGTTGCCTTTCCTGTTTTTGAAGCTAAATATTTAGTTGAGAGCGAAAAGGAATATCCAGTTTCTTTCAATGGGAAAATGCGTTTCACGATGGTTTTACCTTTGGATTTAACCAAAGAACAAATCGAGGAAATCGTAATGAAAGACGAAAGAACCATCAAGCAATTAGAAGGAAGATTGCCAAACAAGGTGATTATCGTTCCGGGGAAAATCATCAATTTGGTGGGGTAAAAAATAGTGTTATTATATAAAAAAATCCCAATTCTAACATTTAGAATCGGGATTTTTTTTGTTTTTCAAACAACTAATAAATAATATATTAAGTGTTATTTTTAACTTTTTGTAACATTTTAATAGATTCTGTATCTAAAAGAAAAATTGGGTCATTTAACAACTTAAATCTATTAAAAATGAAAAAGTATTCCTTCTTGGTTATAGTTCTATTGTTTTCAGCATTATATTTAAATGTATTCGGACAAATAAAATCGTATCCGTTTGAAATAAGCAAAACAGGAAAGGGAAAACAATCTATAATCTTCCTGCCCGGATTTGCCAGTTCTGGAGATGTCTGGAATGAAACAAAATCTAATTTCGAAAAAGAGTTTACGTGTTACACATTTACAATGGCGGGTTTTGCTGGGATTAAACCACAACCAGATGCTTCGTTTATAAATTGGGAAACAGAAATCGTGAACTACATTAAAGCAAACAAAATAGAAAAACCAATTATAGTTGGTCACAGTATGGGCGGAGGGCTTGCGTTGGCTATTGCTTCAGATTATCCTGAATTAATAAGCAAAATTGTAGTCGTTGATGCGCTTCCTTGTTTGGCCGCTTTTAGAAATCCATCTTTTAAATCGCTAGAAAATAACGACTGTTCTTCAATGGTTAATCAAATAACGACTATGTCTGAAGATGAATTTTATCAAATGCAAAAAAGAAATATGGCCATGCTTTTGGCAGATGCCTCAAAACAAGAGGAAGCAATTAGTTGGAACATGAAATCAGACCGAAAAATTTTTGGCAAAATGTATTGTGATTTTTCCAATACGGATTTGAGAGATAAAATTACGGCAATAAAATGTCCTGCTTTGATATTATTGGAATTTGGTTTTTCAAATTACAAAGGGCCTATAGAAGCACAATACAAAAACTTAAAAACGGCTAGTTTTCAATATTCGAACAAAGGTTTACACTTTATTATGTATGATGATAAAGAATGGTATTTAGCACAACTAAACAACTTTATAAAAGCATAATAATGGAGTTTGAACAACTATACAAATCCTATTGGCAAAAAGTTTTTCGATTGTGCATGGGTTACGTAAATGATTATGACATTGCACAGGATATGGCGCAGGAAACGTTTATTATTGTTTGGCAAAAACTTGACACATTTAGAAATGAATCGGGTGTCGGAACTTGGATTTTCCGAATTGCATCCAACAATTGCTTGAGGCAGATTGACAAAGAAAAACGATTTCCCAAGTCAGAACTGCCGATTTATATTGCCGAAGAAAGGGACTATTCGCTTGATCCTCAAATTCTATTTTTGTATAAATGCGTTGCCGAATTGCCAGAAATCGATCGCATTATTATTTCACTCGAACTGGAAGATGTAAAACAAGCTGAAATTGCCAATATCGTCGGACTCTCAGAAGCCAATACAAGAGTAAAAATTCATAGAATAAAAGAAAAATTAACTCAAAAGTTTAAAGAAAATGGACAATAATATAGACTTTAAAGATTTATGGAAACAACAGGCCGTAAGCCCGCCAAATATTGAGGAATTGCTTTCTAAACTGAAATATTTCAAGAGAGTAAGCCTTAGAAAATTAGTTATAACAAATGTTTTACTAATCGCGACAAGTGCATTTATTATTTTTATCTGGTATTTTTATCAGCCTGAGTTTATTTCAACCAAAATCGGAATTATTTTGACTATTTCCGCAATGCTGATGTATTTGTTCGTCTACAATAAATTAGTTGGATTTTATAAAACAGTTGATCGTACTCAAAGTAATAGTGAATACCTGCAAAAATTAATTTCGATTAAAACAAAACAGCATTTTTTGCAATCTACCATGTTGAGTTTGTATTTTATACTGCTTGGATCCGGGTTATGTTTGTACATGTATGAATACACATCCCGTATGACAATATTTTGGGGAATTTTTACTTATGTAGTAATGTTGGAATGGATTGGGTTTACTTGGTTTTATTTAAGACCAAAAGAAATCAAAAAAGAGCAGGCTAAAGTCAACGGTTTGATCGCTAAATTTGAAGCTGTGCATAAGCAGTTGAGTGTTAATGAATAATGTTATTGCTGTTTTCTTGTGCCATTTTGACATTGTAAAAAAATGGTTCAAAATTTGATGTTTTATTTTAAACATTTAAATAAAAAACAAAAATATGGGAATGGGTTATTTGATTCTTGCCGGAGCTATTATGCTTTTCAGCTGGTTAGTTAGTTCAAGACTAAAAAGCAAATTTGAACATTATTCTAAATTACAATTACAAAACGGAATGTCAGGCGTTGAAATTGCCGAAAAAATGCTTGCCGATAATGGGATTCGCGATGTAAGAGTTATCTCTACGCCGGGTCGTTTGACGGACCATTACAATCCAGCAGATAAAACAGTGAATTTGAGTGAAGCGGTTTACAACCAACGAAATGCGGCCGCGGCGGCTGTGGCGGCTCACGAATGTGGTCACGCCGTGCAACATGCTGTGGGATATCAATGGTTGACGATGCGTTCTAAGTTAGTGCCGGTAGTGAATGTGGCTTCCACTTACATGCAATGGATTTTGCTTGGAGGAATCTTGATGATGAAAACTTTTCCACAGTTACTATTGGTAGGCATTATTATTTTTGCAGCGACGACGTTGTTCTCCATAGTTACTTTACCGGTAGAATATGACGCAAGCAATCGAGCATTGGCTTGGTTAGAAAACAAAAGAATGTTGACACCACAAGAACATGCTGGCGCTAAAGATTCCTTGAAATGGGCTGCAAGAACGTATGTTGTGGCTGCTTTAGGATCTATTGCAACCTTGTTGTATTATGTTTCGATTTATATGGGTGGAAGAAGAAATTAGATTCTTCGTTTAAAAATAAAAAAACGTCTTGTTCAAAAACAAGACGTTTTTTTTGTTCAATAAGCAACGCAACAGGTATTCGATTAAACGGAACTATAATTGAATCTGCCTGTCGATTTGCTGATTTAGGGAAATAAAGGTTTCTGTTCTGGAAACACCTTCTATCGCTTGGATTTTGGTGTTGAGTAAATGCATTAAATGTTCGTTGTCCCGACAAATAATTTTTATCAGAATCGACCAGTTTCCTGTGGTGTAATGGCATTCTAATACTTCAGGGATTTTCTTTAATTCACGCACCGCTTCTGGATTTCGGGCTGCTTTGTCCAAATAAATTCCAACAAAAGCCATCGTATTGTAACCCAGAATTTTATTGTTTACGGTGAATTTTGATCCCGAAATAACGCCAGACTGCTCCAGTTTCCGCAAACGTTGATGAATTGCCGCTCCTGAAATTCCTATTTTATTGGCGATTTGAAGAATTGGTTTTCGGGCATCTTCCATTAGGTCGCGTAAAATTTCTTTGTCTATGCCGTCAATTTCTACAATTAAGGAATTAATTTTCATGAGTTGTTATTTTAAACTAAAATACAAAATTTAGTTTAGATTGGAAATCAAATTTAATGTAAAAACGATTAAATTCGATATTTACTACGTTTTAATTGCAAGTTTTTTGTCACATAGAGTGCAGTCGAAATGCTAAAATTATTATGGACTGCGCTTAAACTGACAGCAGGACTAATTTCTACTTATCGTTAATACATGAAAAAGAACCACAACGCGATTTTACACTTGGCGCCATAAAAAAAGCCATTCAGATTGCGAATGGCTTTTGTAATTGTATCTAAAAAGTATTTTTTTATTTTCCTTTATTGGCTTCAATAATGTATTTTTCCAAAGCCATTGTCATAGAAGGCGTTGCTGGTGTTGGTGCAAGAATATCGACTCTCAAACCATGATCTAAAGCTTCTTTTTGAGTCGTGCTTCCAAAAACGGCAATTCGAGTGTTGTTTTGTTCGAAATCTGGGAAGTTTTTGAACAATGATTTTATTCCGGTTGGGCTGAAGAAAGCCAAAATATCATAATATACATCAGCTAAATCAGACAAATCGCTCATCACCGTTTTGTAAAAAACAGCTGGAGTCCAATCTACTTTTAATGCGTTTAACGTAATAGGCGCATCGGCATTTAATTGGTCTGAAGCAGGCAACAAGAATTTTTCGTCTTTGTATTTTTTTATTAATGGAGATAAATCGGCAAAATCTTTTGGTCCTACGTAAATTTTACGTTTTCTGTACACTACATATTTTTGCAGGTAAAAAGCGATGGCTTCTGATTGACAAAAATATTTTAATCCTTCCGGAACTTTATAACGCATTTCATCAGCTACTCTGAAAAAATGGTCAACAGCATTTTTACTGGTTAAAATAATAGCGGTGTAATGATTGAGATCGATTTTTTGAAGTCTAATCTCTTTGGCATTAACTCCTTCTACATGAATAAAAGGTCTGAAATCAATTTTTACTTTATACTTTTGCTGAAGTTCAAAGTAAGGCGAATTTTCCACCTTGGGCTCGGGTTGTGACACCAAAATTGTTTTCACTTTCATATATAACGTTTTCTAAGCACTCTCTTTTGTAAACCAATAATACATAAAATAATACGGAGCTATTTCGAGAGCGCAAAGATATAAAATAAAATAAAACAACTTACCGAATATTAAATTTTGATAATTTTTTATTGAAACAAAATAAGTTAGTATGTTTATTATCAGTATTATAGCTATAATTACTAACGGAATATTTCTTGAAATTGAGTCGTAATAAAACAAAATTATATTCAAAGGCAGTATGAATAATCCAATATACGTTCTGTAAGTCACTTTTTGCAAGTTAAACTGTTCCATAAATTCTTCGATATTGAAGGATGTGGCAATTATTTTTTCAATCAAATATTTCGATAAAATAAAGAAAACCAAAAACGTAAATATCTGAATGTAGAGCAACCAATCTGTTTTTAAGGCATGACCAAAATAACTCAGCGAAATTTGAATGAAAAATGCAAGAGAAATGACTTGGACAAAAAATAAGGCGACAGTAAATCCGCTTCTCATATGGCTGCTGTCCCTATAAACTTTGGTGTATTTGTTGGAAAAAATTAGGTTTGCAAAATCACCAAATCGATTTTCGAAAACAGATTTAGTAATCGCAATAATTGCAAAAGACAGAACAAAAAGTACGGTTGCCCAGTCTTTATTCTCAGTTATTCGGGGGTGAAGAATAGTTTCGATCATAACGCTGCAAAATTACTAATTTTTCTATCATTCTTTTTATTATAATTTTATTAAGGCTGAAATGGCAAAAAAAGGGTACTTTTGCAGGGAAATTAGTCAAAATATGAATGATTGCATTGTTATAATCCCTACTTATAACGAAATTGAAAATATAGAAAGCATTATTCGATCAGTGCTCTCGCAACACAAACCTTTTCATGTTCTAATTATTGATGATAATTCGCCGGATCATACTGCTGATAAGGTCGTTTTACTTCAATCAGAATTTGAGGATAGATTGTTTTTGGAACAAAGAGAAAAGAAGGCAGGTTTGGGAACCGCTTATGTTCATGGATTTAGATGGGCACTGCGACAAAAATATGATTACATTTTTGAAATGGATGCTGATTTTTCCCATAACCCCAATGATTTAGAAAAATTATACAGCGCTTGTTATTTTGGTGATGCCGATTTAGCGATTGGTTCCCGTTATGTGACGGGAGTAAATGTGGTAAACTGGCCCTTAAGCCGCGTCTTGATGTCGTATTTCGCATCGGTTTATGTGCGAATGATTACGGGAATGAAAATTCATGATGCCACAGCCGGTTTCGTCTGTTACAAAAGAAAAGTTTTAGAAGAGATCAACTTAGATAAGATAAAATTTGTTGGATACGCCTTTCAAATTGAAATGAAGTACAGAACCTACTGTAAAAAGTTTAAAATTACGGAGGTTCCAATTATTTTTACCGACAGAACAAAAGGGCAGTCCAAAATGAGTAATTCGATAATTGTCGAAGCCGTTTTTGGAGTTATTGCGCTCAGATTAAAAAGATTATATAACACATTATAAGAAAAAGATACGATGAACAGGGTTTTAATTAAGAATGCCAGAATAGTAAATGAAGGAGTGATTTTTGAAGGCGATGTATTAATTGAGAATGACTTAATTGTTGAAATTTCAGAAAGTATCAGTGCCAAATTTTCGGACTGTAAGATTATTGATGCCGAAGGAAATTATTTGATTCCGGGTGCAATTGATGACCAGGTGCATTTTAGAGAGCCTGGACTGACGCACAAAGGCGATATTGAATCCGAATCCAGAGCGGCAGTTGCAGGCGGTATTACTTCCTACATCGAGCAACCCAACACTATTCCCAATGCAGTCACCCAAGAAATATTAGAGCAAAAATACGAGTTGGCTGCCCAGAAGTCCTTTGCGAATTATTCGTTTATGATGGGCGCTACCAATGATAATTTGGAAGAAGTTTTAAAGACCAATCCAAAGAATGTTGCCGGAATCAAAATATTTTTAGGTTCGTCAACCGGAAATATGTTGGTGGACAATGAAGCAACTTTAGAGAAAATATTTTCGAGTACGCCCATGCTTATTGCGGTGCATTGTGAAGATGAAGCGACCATCAAAAATAATTTAGCGAAATACAAAGAAGAGTTTGGAGAGGATGTTCCCGTTACGGTGCATCACCTCATCCGAAGCGAGGAAGCGTGTTATATTTCGTCTTCCAAGGCGGTTGCGTTGGCTAAGAAAACAGGCGCTCGTTTGCATATTTTTCATCTTTCCACTGCGAAAGAAATGGATTTGTTTACAAATAAAATTCCATTGGAAGAAAAGAAAATTACTGCTGAAGTATGCGTGCACCATTTGTGGTTTACCAATGATGATTATGCTACGAAGGGCAACCTAATAAAATGGAATCCTGCTGTGAAAACCGCTAATGACAGAAAAGTGCTTTGGGAAGCATTACTGGACGACCGAATTGATGTGATTGCTACAGATCACGCGCCACATACTTTAGAAGAGAAAAAGCAATCGTACCTGAATGCGCCTTCCGGCGGACCATTAGTGCAACATGCTGTTGTGGCTATGTTTGAAGCGCACCACCAAGGAAAAATAAGTGTAGAAAAAATTGTGGAGAAAATGTGCCACAATCCGGCAAAAATATTCAAAATAGAGAAACGAGGTTTTATTAAAGAAGGCTATTATGCCGATTTGGTAATTGTAAATTCAGGTTTGCCTTGGAGCGTAAAAAAAGAAAACATTTTGGCTAAATGTGGTTGGTCTCCATTTGAAGGATTTACTTTTAAATCCAGAATTACCCATACTTTTGTGAACGGACAATTAGTCTACAACGCTTTTAAAGTGAAAGATATTCGTGCAGGAAAACGCTTATTGTTCGAAAGATAAAATTTATCAGATGAAAAAAATCGTATCATTTTTAGCAATATTGACTCTTTTAGTAAGTTGTAAAGACGTAGTAGTGCAAAAACCAGAACGTCTTATCGAGAAAGACGTGATGCTTGATGTGATGTATGATTTAGCTGTTTTGGAGGCGATAAAATATCAAAATCCAGCTTCTTTGGATACTTTTAAAATAAATTCAAGAGACTATATTTATAAAAAATATAAAATTGACAGCCTTCAGTTTGCCAAAAGCAATGTGTATTACGCATCGGATTATGATGATTATAAATTGATGTTTGAACAGATTTCAAAACGACTGGATGCCAATAAAAAAAGCGTCGATTCATTAGTGAATTTAGAAAAAAAGAAAAAGAAACTACTTCTTCAAAAAAATAAAAAACCAGCTCCTATAGTCGGTGACACAACGAAATTGAAATAATATAACTGCAGTTTTACAGTTTAGAAATCTCTTTTATGTATTGATGAATAGTAATGAAATCAGTTTCCAATCGGTCTTTAATCTTCTCATTAGAATAATTATTTACCGAATAGGAAGCTCTTACAGTGGCTTGGGATAATTTTCTCTTTTGCTGAAACACATTTGAAACAAACCAATCCAGCCTCCAGAGTATTTCCATAAAAAAGGGTTTAGCATGAATTTTAGGTCGTTGCACACCAAATGAATCGGCCATAGAATTGAGAATGTCACGGAAAATACTATTTTCTGCAATCAAAGTAAAGCGTTCATTTTTAATTTCGCTTTGCATTAATTGATGCGCCATTCGAATAACATCAGTTACGGCAACAAATCCCGTTGAGCCCATTGTATAAAATTTCAACCCGTTTTTTACTTTCGTAAAAAGTTGCCCACTTCCTTGTTCTCTAAAACCGGGCCCGAGAATGACACCAGGATTAACAATTATAACATCTAAACCTTCTTGTTGTCCGCGCCAAATTTCCATTTCGGCGCCATATTTAGAAATGGCATAATCAGTATGGTACTTTTCCGGATTCCATTCCGTTTCTTCTGTGATGAATTTTTCATGAGGCAGTAAATCACCTAAAGTAGCAATGGAACTGACAAAACACAGTTTTTTTATTTGATAAGAAATACAGAAATTCACAATATTAGCCGTGCCTTCAATGTTTGTTTTTCGCAATAGATTTTCATCTTTGGGGTCAAAAGAAATCAAAGCGGCGCAATGGTACACATTGTCAATATTTTGAAAGGCAATTTCTAAGGAAGGAACTTTAGTAATATCTGCGGGAATCCATTCGATTTGCTCAAATAGGAATTCCTTTTTATAGGTAGCGAACAATGATTTGGTTTTCTGCATTGAAGCGACACTTCGATACATAGCGCGTACCTTTTCTCCATTATCAATTAAATGAAGCAATAGATGCGCGCCCACTAAACCAGTTCCTCCTGTGACTAAAATCATATTTACAAATGTAATGAAATCAATTTCAATGGCAATAGCAATAGCAATTTCAATCGGATGACATTTTCAATCACAACTTCAATTTAGCACTTTAAAATTAATTTTTTTACAAAAATTGTTATTGTAATTGAAATTGATTTTTGCCATTGATATTATTATCTTTGTGCAAATTGATTAAAAAAGATGAAGAATTTTATTGAAGAAGTAACTTGGAGAGGAATGCTCCACGATGTTATGCCCGGCACAGAAGAACATTTGATGGAACAAATGCGTGTGGCGTATGTGGGAATTGATCCAACTGCCGATTCATTGCATATAGGACATTTAGTTGGCGTGATGTTGTTGAAACATTTTCAGCTTTCTGGACACAAGCCATTAGCTTTAGTGGGTGGCGCAACAGGAATGATTGGTGATCCATCAGGAAAATCGAATGAAAGAAATTTATTGGACGAACCAACATTACGTCACAATCAAGAAGCTATAAAAGGGCAATTGGCTCGTTTTTTGGATTTTACCTCCGATGCGGCTAATGCGGCTGAGTTAGTGAATAATTACGACTGGATGAAGAATTTTTCTTTTCTGGATTTTATTCGTGATGTAGGTAAACATATTACCGTAAATTATATGATGGCAAAAGATTCTGTGAAGAAGCGTTTGTCATCCGAAGCTGCCGAAGGAATGTCTTTTACAGAGTTCACCTATCAATTGGTTCAAGGATATGACTTTTTGCATTTGTACAGACAAAAGAATTGTACGCTTCAAATGGGAGGAAGTGATCAGTGGGGAAATATCACCACGGGAACTGAATTAGTCCGTAGAATCGCCAGTGGAAAAGCGTATGCGTTGACTTGTCCGTTGATTACAAAAGCGGATGGAACCAAATTTGGAAAATCCGAAGGCGGAAATATTTGGTTGGATGCCGCAAGAACTTCGCCATATAAATTTTACCAATATTGGTTGAATACATCTGATATCGATGCGGAAAAATACATCAAGATTTTTACTTTTTTATCGAAAGAAGAAATCGAAGTTCTAACTGAAAAACATAAAGAAGTGCCACATTTGCGTATGTTACAAAAACGTCTGGCCGAAGAAATTACGATGATGGTTCATTCAATAGAAGATTTAGAAAATGCAATAAAAGCGTCGAATATTTTGTTCGGAAATTCTACTTCGAATGATTTGAAACAATTGGACGAAGCCACTTTCTTAGATGTTTTTGATGGAGTTCCTCAAGCGGAAATCAGCAGAAATGAAATTGAAACTGGAATTAATATTGTTGACGTTCTAAACGAAAAAACAGGATTTCTAAAATCGAATGGTGAAGCAAGGCGAGCTTTGACAGCCAATTCTATTTCAGTAAATAAAGAAAAAGTAGCTGAAGAATTCGTGCTTTTGAGCAAAGATTTAATCAACAATCAGTTCGTATTATTGCAAAGCGGAAAGAAAAATTATTTTGTGGTGCGAGTGGTTTAATCGTTTAACTGGTAAATTGTTTAATTGTAACTTCAGTTAACCGACTAAGCAAATTAACCATAAACCTTCTTACAAAACCATCAAATTACAACCACGAATATCAGAATTATCAAAACGTCCTAATACCTCGAAAGAGTTGTTGGGATTTTTTTTGCCCAAATCCTGCGTGGCAATAAACGAACAGGAATTGATGTTAGCCAAATCTATCACGTTGATTCCGCCTGTTTTTCCGTCTTGGATGTAGGTCAAAGCATCTTCTGTATCACGAACGAGGATTTGCATCCAAGAGGGGCATTCAAACACTCCGTTTCCTAAAGAATACGCTTGCGAAAGTAATTCGGTCATTCCATATTCTGAATGTATGGCCGAAACGCCAAAACCTTTACACAATTGTTCGTGCAGTTCTTCCCGAATCATTTCTTTTCTTTTGCCTTTCATACCGCCCGTTTCCATGATAATGGTATGCTGCAGTTGGAACTGTTGTTTCTCGATTAAGTCTAACAACGCAAAAGTCACCCCAATCAGAATCACATTTTGGCCAGCCTCATCTAAAGCGATAAGTTTAGCAATTAGTTCGTCATGATTGTGCAGGTAAAAACCACTGTCGGTATGATTTGATTCTGCAATTAAATCCTTTACCATGTATATTAATGAAGAGCCTTCTCGTTCCAGATAGGATGGAAGCAAGGCCAAAACAACATAATCTTCAATATTGCCATAAAATTCAGAAAATCCTTTACGATAACTTTCGTTATACAAGCTGACATCGGTAACTAGATGTTTGCTGGTAATTATTCCGGTGGTTCCGCTGCTGGTGAAGGTTTCTTGAATGGGATTGGTATTCGAAACCACTTCGTGACTTTTGAAGAACTGAATTGGTAAAAATGGAATCTGTTGAAGAGATTTTACTTTTTGAGGATTTGTTTTTAAAAAATCACAAAACTCCTGATACACTTTATTGTTTTCATATTGGAAACGAAACATTTTCAAGGCAATTTTTTCAAACTGTTTTTGACTTGAAATGGTAAATATATCTGTTGATGTGATCAAGAATTTTTTTTGCAAAAGTAATCAAAAATTCAAAGGCAAACCAATAACGGAATTGGATAAACTTGAGTCTTAGGATTAATTCCTTTTGAACAAGACACAAAAAAAGCCCCAATTGCAATTGGAGCTTTAGTGCTGTATTTTTGAAATTATCGGATAATTAATTTTCTGGTTGCTGATGCTTCTCTTTCATTGATTTTTATAATGTAAACTCCTGAAGAAAGATTCGAAACATTTAATTCTCTAGAGCTGATCACGGTTTGAAGTACTTTTTTTCCTAAGACATCAAAAATAATTATTTCTTTATCAAGTTCGTTTTTTGTAGAAATGTAAACTTTGCCATTACTCACAGGATTCGGGTACAAGCTTAAACCTTCTATAGTGGCGGTTTCTTGCATTCTTGGTTGTTGTTTAATTTCTTGAGCACTGCCGTTCAGAGAAAATAAAAGAACCAATACAGTAATAATATAAAAGTAGTTTTTTGCCATCAGATAAGTTTGAGAAGTAAATGTACAAATATAAATTCAAAAAGCATACCAAAAAAAAACATCCTGATTGCTCAGGATGTTTGATATGAAATATAGATTGTTATTTACAAATTTCCTAATAAGTTAACCCCATCAACTATAGCCCAAGCACCAGGAGTCAATACAGCTCCATTAGCAGTAGTACTAGTTGTATAGTTCGCAGGTAAAAATGTTACTGTGAAAGTTGTTGTGCCAGCACCCCATAAAGAAGTATTGTCTGCAATTTTTACATTAAGCATTTTAATTTTTCCTGTAAGAACTTGATTGGTGTTTGTAGCAGCATCTTGAATTCTTACTGAAGTCGCATTTGCTGATGTATATCCAGAAATTACTACATTAGAATATTCTCCATTTCCTTCTTTTTTAAATTGGATTGCATCTACTTCAAGAGGATTTCCTGCCTCTGTAACTGTTCCTGTTGCTCTTCTTAAAGTAATATTTGATACTTTAGGAAAGAATGCATTATTTACACTTTTTGATTCGATTTCCATTCCAAAATTTCCAGCTCCAGTTTGATACGCGTACCAGTTGGTGTTCGCCTGACCTTGCCATCCATCTTGCCAGTCAAAAGAATCATCTGTATTTCCATAAGAAATAAGGTTTTTAGCACTCACTGTTCCTCCGTAAAATTCAAATCCATCATCAGCGCCTTTATATGAAACCAAATTTTCTAATACTGTTCCAGAGCCAACTGAATAAAATGAGAAACCATTCATCTCAGAATTTCCGTCAAGTATTTTTTTACCAGCATATTCTACTCTAACATATTTTAGTGAACCACCATTATGTGCTGCATTTGTACCACCGTAAACAATATTTGTACCATCTTCAGAAGTTGCATTAGTGATAGGCGATCCGTCTGCAGTTTTCCCAGAAACAATTGGAGCATCACCAAACATGATTATACCACCCCAAGAACCTGCAGTTTTAGATTTTTCAGTGAACACCACTGGTTCAGCAGCAGTTCCTGCAATATTTAATTTTCCTCCGTTTTCTACTAACAATGCATCTGTACCATTTGAAGCATCCGCAGTAACTACTGAACCCGCTTCAAAAGTTAAAGTAACGCCGCTTTTTACTCTCACGGTGCCGCTTAAAGCGTAAGCACCTTTTATGTACGTTTTTGATGCCGCAATGTCACCGGTGATATCGCCTGTTGCCGAGGGTGGAGTAACCGCTACATCATCGTCACTTGAAGTACAACTTGTAAAAACTAAGCTTAATAAGGCAAGGCTGAATACTAATTTTTTCATTTTAATGATTTTAAAATTATAATTTTTTTTATTATTTATTTTATTCAAAAGTACATCGAGTCTCCTGTAATTTAGTTACGTAATTGTTACTAAAGTATTATATAACAATCAATTTGATGTAAATTTTATGTTACTTGGGTAACCAAAAAAAAGAGCTTTAGGAGCTCTTTTTCTTATCAATAATTTTTTTGTTGTTAAAATGTGTATCCGATGTTAACAGAGAATCCGACACCTTTTTTGAATTCTCTTAACACTAATGAGTCTTCAGTAATATTTATAGTGCTTTTACTTCCTAACTCTTTTTTATAACTTGGATTTAAGATGTTGTCTACGCCAAATTTAAGTTCGACATTTTTTGAAAGTGAGCTCGTCCAGATGAAATCTAATTTACTGAATGATTTTTCATAAATGTGATCAATTCCTGATGAACCTACCGCGAAAATTCGGTCTCCGTAAACATTATAAACTAATGTCATAGAGTTTTTCCAGTCTTTTCTCAAGACAAAATCGTATTTTAGATCGGAATTAATCAACCAGCTTGATGCTCCTTGTAATTTTCGGTTAGTACTATTTTCTAATTCGTTTCCTTGTTTAGTAGGATTTACTTTTACATCAGTACTCATCAATGACGTATTCAGACCAAAGGAGAAATTAGAAAGTGATTCGTTAATTCTGCTCAATTGTAAAAGCATTTCTATTTCTGCACCATAAATAACGGCTTGTTCAGAGTTTTTGAAAGTTGTGATTTGACCACCACTGTTTGCAGTTGGTTTGAAAACTCTTTCAATAGGATTGTTAATTACTTTTCCAAATACTCCTACAGCAAACAATTCTTTGTTGTTTGGGAATAATTCATATTTGAAATCAGCATTGTAATTTTCACTGTCTTTCAAATCTGAATTACCACTTTCTGAAGTTCCGTCTGGATTAATGTAGTTTATTGGTAACAATTCCATTGCAACTGGTCGAGTTATTGTTTTTGCCAATGAAAGTCTCAAATTACTGTTTTCACTTAAAATGCGTTTTGCATTTACAGACGGTAAGATATCAAGTTTATCATCGGTCTTTTTGCGGAAAGCACTTCCAAAAACATCACCTTGGTTTCTGTATTTTATTACACGAGTAGAATTTTCAGCTCTAATTCCGGCATTCAAATCCCATTTTTCTCCAAGATTCATAAACAAATTGAAATATCCTGCATTGATAAACTGATTCAATTTAAATTTATAATCTCCATTAGACTCTTCCTGAACATAAACAATTCCGTTGTTGATGTCTTGGTTGATGTTTTGGCTAATAGTATTTAAATCGGCAGTATAATTTTTCTCAATACTTCTTCTTCCTGAGAAGAAACGGTACGAAGATTCCATGTCGTTCAGCGAACTGTTGTATCCAACAGAAAGTGTATTAGAATCTTCTTGGTTTCCAAATTTCAAATTATATTCCAAAAGTGATGAGTAATAAAAGTTTCCTTTTACATCTAAGAATTGACGGTTCAGGTTGTTACCACCATAAGACATATTGATGTCATTTTCGTTAACTTTTATACCAGTAATAAATTTTCTGTCCGGTTGCTGAAAAGAAGTTTTGATATAGGAACCTCCGGCTTTCAAACTGTGTTTGCCGTCTTCAGATAATTTATAATCCCCGTACAATTGAGTGTTCCAGTAATTAGACTCCTCATACTGATTTAATCGGATAAGATTATTCGTTTGATTTGCTAAACTGTTTGTGTATCCTAATTGATCTTGAATTTTGCTTTCGGTCGCTTTAATTAAAAACGTGTTAAAATTTAAATTAAAACGGTTTGTTTTGTATTTCATTCCAGCTAAACCTGAAAATGTAGTGAAGTAACTGTATTGTGTATTGTATAAATTATTGTCGAAGTTCCCTTGTCCAAGATTAAAAGTTCTGTCTACACCTTCTCTGAAAGTGTATTTATTGTCAAAATTAAATGACATAATATAACTGATATTTTTCTCATTCTTAAGACTGAATTTTTGTGCATGTAAAAAACCAATGCTGGAATTCAATGGACTTTGTGTACTGTTGACATCCCATGATTTGTTACCAAATCCATTTTCATGTTCTGTTGGAGAAAGTCTTTGTCCACTGGGAACTGATCCAAAAATACTTGGAAGTGCTCTGTCTTTTCCGATAAGTCCTAAAGTTCCTTTAGTAGAGTTTGAATCATCCGAAATAAGGAAATCTTTAAGATTATTGTTAGTTGTGTAGCCAAAACCAATATTCAACTTAGTAATGTTTTTTGCTTGCGGTGTTTCAATGTTAACGGTTGCTCCAGCAAAATCTCCAGAAATATTAGGATTGAAGGTTTTATAGATGTTCAGAACTCCTACGACATCTGTAGGGAACAAATCCAGTGGAATGATTTTTTTGAAAGGACTGTTTGACGGTGATTGTAAATCGTTTATCAATAAGTTATTGTAACGGTCTTCTAAACCTCTAATAAATAATCCTCTACCGTCAACTTTAGTAATTCCAGTGATTTTTGTCAAACCTTCTTCAACATCACTAATACCTTTACGGGCCATTTCTTGTGCGCCGATGCTTTGTTTGATCACAACCGCTTGTTTTTGGTCTAATAATAAGGCAGTTTCCTTTTCTCTATTTACTGCAGCTCTAACAATTACGTCTTCTAATTTATATCCGGCGGAACCTAATGCTTGATTTATAGTTACAATTTCATTTGCAACAATAGTTACGGGAACTTCTACGGATTCATAACCTACGAAACTAAATTGAATAATATAGTTTCCCGGTGCTGCAGCAATGGAATATTTCCCATCAATATCTGTGTTGGTTCCATTTGTTGTACCTTTAATAACAACGTTAGCAAATGGTAAGGATTGATTATTAGCATCTTTGTCTGTTAACATTCCAGTAACTGTTCCTTTATTTTGTGAAAAAGAAATGCCTGTTAGTAATAACGTGAAAAATAGTAACTTGAGTTTCATTTGTTTAATTTTTTTGCAAAGTAACGCCCGAAATGTAAAATGTAAGTTACTGGCTTGTTATGGTTATGTTTTGTTTTGTGCTGTAAAATGAACCCAATATTAAATTACGGTTAACAGCTTTTCAATACCCCATTTATTATTACATTTACAATTCAAAAACAATTTTTGGCGCTTTATGAAGAAAAAACACACCAAGATTCTATTAGTAGACGACGAACCGGATATCTTAGAAATTGTAGGTTACAACCTCTCTCAGGAAGGATATCAAATCTTTACAGCGGCAAACGGGAAAGAGGCTGTAGCCAAGGCAAAAAAGGAAATTCCAGACCTTATTATAATGGATGTTATGATGCCGGAAATGGATGGAATGGAGGCTTGTGAAAACATTCGAAAAATTCCGGAACTTAGCAATGTTCTCATCACTTTCCTGACAGCCAGAAGCGAAGATTACTCGCAAGTTGCTGGTTTTGATGCTGGTGCGGATGATTACATTACCAAACCTATCAAACCTAAATTATTAGTTAGTAAAGTAAAAGCTTTGTTGCGCCGATTAAAGGAAAAAGAGCAAAACAGCGAAACACTAAACGTAGGCGGAATCGAAATTAACCGGGAAGAATACAAAATTGTAAAAGATAATATTGAAATTGCATTACCCAGAAAAGAATTTGAGTTGTTTTATCTTTTGGCTTCAAAACCAGGAAAAGTATTCAAACGAGACGAAATCTTGGATAAAGTTTGGGGTAATGAAGTAGTAGTGGGCGGAAGAACAATTGACGTTCACATCAGAAAATTACGTGAAAAAATAGGCGAAGATTTCTTCAAAACAATCAAAGGAGTGGGATATAAGTTTGAAGTGTAAATGACAATAAATTTTAAAAAAACATATCGTTTTGCCGTCAAGTCGGCTTTATATATTACTCTTTTTTCTACAGGATTAGTTAGTTATCTCACCTACTTGTTTTTTACTATTTCTTATCAGTTTTCCCTTCTTTTTGCCTTGTCAATTGCTACATTTTCCTTTGTCGTAATTCAATATCGGGTGGAACGTTTCATTTATAAAAAGGTAAAAAAAATATACGATGATGTTTCTTTATTGGAATCAAGTACGTTTAGGAATCAGCCTATAACTACTGATATGGCCACACTTACCCGTGAAGTCAAAAAGTTTGCCACGGATAAAAAACTGGAAATAGAAACATTAAAAGTCCGTGAAGAATACAGAAGAGAGTTTTTGGGCAATGTTTCTCACGAACTCAAAACTCCGCTTTTTATGGTTCAAGGCTATCTGTCAACTTTGCTTGACGGCGCCATGAACGACAAAACAATTCGAAAAAAATACTTAGAACGAGCCGAAAAAGGTGTGGAAAGACTCATTTACATTGTTCAGGATTTAGATATGATTTCCAAACTCGAAATTGGCGAATTGAACTTGGAAGTAGCTAAATTTGATATCGTTAAACTCGTTCAAAATGTGTTTGATTTGCTTGAAATGAAAGCTTCCAAAAAAGATATTTTGTTGATGTTTGATATGAAATACAACAAACCTATTATGGTTCTGGGCGATCAGGAAAAAATCCAGCAAGTGGTCATGAATTTGATTGTGAATTCTATTAAATACGGAAAATTAAAGGGATCAACCGAAGTCAGTATTGAAGACTTAACAGATGAAAAAGTAATCGTTCGGGTAACCGATAACGGCGAAGGAATAGAGAAAAAAAATATTTCGAGACTTTTTGAACGTTTTTACAGAGTAGATAAAAGTGGTGCTAGAACAGAAGGAGGTTCTGGCTTGGGATTATCTATTGTAAAGCACATAATTGAAGCCCATGAGGAGAAAATTTATGTAGACAGTACTTTTGGAGTCGGGTCTGAATTTTCTTTTACCCTTGAAAAAGTAAGAAACAATTAAGAAAATATAGTTACTAAAGATTTACTATTTTAAAAACCAATTCATCAGAATTGGTTTTTTTTATGCCTAAAAAAAATTTGCTATTTCTCAAAAACCTGAAATAAATTTGTCCAATCTATTTTAGAATCTAATCGTGGCAACCCTTTATAATTGTGAATTTCCTGAATGTTTTCCATCCTGAAATCATTTTGATTCGAATAAGGAGCTAGGCCTTCTTTCTTTAATTTTTTAGCCAAATATTCCTGTTCGTATTGCCCGGGTGTGGGAATAAAAAAAGCCTTCTTTCTCAAGATTGCAAGATCCATTATTGTGGTGTAACCGGAACGACAAAGCACCATTTCACTTTCGTTAAAAGCTTGTTCCAGCGCTGTTGAATTCATGAAATTATAATAAGTTACATTTCCTTTTACAACAATTTTCTGCTCAGATTCAACGTTTCCTTCAATAAAAATCACATTTCCTTCAAACCGAGCGATTTCTTTTTTTAAATGGGTTTCTAATAATCCCCGTTGAGGTTCCGGTCCCGAAAGAATCACGAGCAAGTCGTACTTTTTGGGCAATAGTTTCTTTTGCAGTCTGCTTACCGGTCCAATATATTTAATGTTGGGATTCACGCTGTCAATATGGCCCAATTTCCCCGTCAGATTTAGATTGCCGGGATGATCCGGAACCCAGCATTCGGTATATTTATTCATAACATATTGATGGATTTTACTTGTAATCCAAGTCGTGTTCCCTGTCAATACATTCAATTGGTGTGTAATATACACCGAGGGAACTTTCCTATCGAAAACACCCATCCTGTTATCCGAAATAATGGCGTCAATGGCGTATTTTTCAATCCAGTTTTCAGTTATTTTTTTTTCTTGGCGAACAGCTTTTAGGGTTCTCAAACTATTTTTTAGTAATTTCCATTTGAAATTTTGTCCTTTTTTTGCATATTCTATTTGGTATGAGGGAAGTTCCAGTGTTTGTATGTTGGGGAATTCCTTTTCTAACAATGCCAACGCTATCCCATCGGATGCAATTATTGGGATATAGTTGTTTTCTAATAACGCTTTAATGACTGGAATGCATCGTGTCGCGTGACCTAAACCCCAATTCAAAGGTGCAACTAAAATAGTTTTTTGTTCCGATTTCAAATCCATGTGCGATAAATAAGTTCGTTGTTTTTACTTTGAAAGTTAGGTAATCAACCCGTTGCGCATATTTCTAAGGGATTACCAAACCATTAAATTATTTCATTAAAAATAAGCTCTTAATTGCACGTTTCCAGTATGAATGGCTTGGCTTGTTTCGCTTTTTCGACCTTGGTAATTAACGTTTACATCTAAAAATTGTGTGATATTTTTTTGCAAAAGCAATCTCCACGTCAAGTTTTGACCCGTTTGTAATCCTTCCAGCATTTGAAATCCTACTGAAGAGAATTCATTTCCATCAAATTTATTTTGGTAAAAAGAAACTTCTCCGTTCATTGTGAATTTTTTAGTTCCTGCATAAGAAAAGGCGGTCCCAAAGCGATTTTGCAGCAGCGTTTCCGTACCGCCACTTTGATTTTCTTTCTTTTGTAATTCATAAAAGATATCCCAACTGGTACTCTTGGAAAATAAATAACTGATTTTTGGAGCCAATTGATAACCGTTGATGTCGAAGTTTTTCTCTGGGAAATTCTCCGATTGAATGGCGGTTTCTATCGTTTTGGCAAAAAAACCAAACAGCCAGCTTTTATTGTATAAATGGTTGTACTGCAATTGATGGGAACTGTTGCTAGCTGCCTGCGAACCTATGGACAATAAGTTTTTCGTTTTATTCTGAAAGTAAGAATAGGTAATCGAATGGTTTTGTTTTCCTCGATTGTAAAACAAACTGTTTCTTAAACTGGAATTTAGTCCCAGCACATTTTCATTGGAACCGCTAAACGGATTTAATTCAAAATTAGCACCGTCACTTCTCGTTTTTTGGTCGATTAAAAAAGCGGTTTGATTGTAGAAATAAGAAAGTAATTTTTTTATTCCTTTCTCATTTTGCCATTGATTTGGGTTTAAGGTCACGGATTGGGAGAACTTATTTTGATATGTTTTTATATAAATCCGATTGGGTAAAAACACCCGGATAAATTTCGCCTGATCGATAAAGGGAGCGACTTCAAACTCCTGTAATTCCTGAATTCCATTGCCGTTGTAATCATTCCAAGTGTAAACGCCTTGTCCGGCTGGTACTTCCAGATAGGTAAATTCCTGTTGCGGAATGGTTCCGGAATTCGTTTCGTAAACCGTTGTACTTTGGATTAATTGATTGAAAAAACGGTCCGCATACACGATTCTGGAATTTAATGTTGGTTCTTTTTTTCGTGTAGCGTCCACAAATTCCAAGACTCTGTAATTGGCGTAAAGGGACAAATCACTTTTATTGGTTTGAATTAATTTTGATTTCAACATAAAAGTCTGGGAGGAATTTACGCGCTGAATCAAGTTGTTCTGTAAGCTATCATTGGTTCTTCTGAGATAACCCAATTCCATAAAAACCTTGGTGCTGTCACCTCTTCCAGTGAAAAAACCGTACTCTGTAAATTTTTGGCTTAAAGCTGAAAACCGATTTTTAACTTTGTCTTTTTCCTGATTATCCTCTAATCGCAAGCTGGAACCAACCCAATTTTTATCGAAATGAAAACGCATTTGAGACTGGTTTCTTAAAAATTTCGAGGATAAAATAGTTCCATCGCTTTTTAAAAAACTGCCTTGGTTTTGAAAAGTCCAATTTTTAATTCGAAACAAACCATTTAAAACATGCCTGCTGCCCGAAAAATTTTCGGAGAAATCTAGTTTTTCAAATTGATACAGTACTAATCCTTTATTAGTGGATTTTGGTTTTGGATTTAAATCCAATTGCAACCCGGAAACTAATAAACTTTGATTTCCAGTGCCTGCATTTCCTAAATTCCAGTCCCTGTCAAATTCTATATTATAAAGCCGTTCCACAGACCTGAAATTGTTTTGCACAAATTGATAATTAGTGAAAGCATCCATTTGCCATTTTTTTGAAAAAAGTCGTTGTTTGGCATTTATTTTTCCAGCCAAACCTTTGTTGTTCGCATCATCAATGGTCGAAAATAAATTTTTATCATTGTTGCTGATGCCAATTTCAAAATCTACAGCTGTTTTTTCAGTGGGTTTAAATTTTCCTAAAAAGGTGGCGACTTGTACCTTCGTTGGCGCAATAAGTTGAATTATGGGTTCGTAATTTCCTTGCGGAATCCCGTTTACAGGAGCATTGTATTCGTAAACTCGGGTGATTGTTGCTGTATTGGTCAAAATATAATTCCCGTTATTGGTTCCTACCATAGTGAATCGGACATTGAATAATTCTTGCTGTGCGTCATTTGAATATTCGAAAATTTCTACGGCATTAACGAGCGTTTTTCGATACAATACTTTGTTTTCGGAGTAAGTGTCAGAATAGGCGGAAGGCGCAGTCATCAAACTTGGATTGTCTCCGGAATTCACCAATATTTGGGCTTGTTCCTGTGACAAATTTTGTTGTAACGGTTGGTTTTTCAAGTCGTTTTCCGAATATAAATAGCCTCCAAAACTCCATTTCTTGTTGTCATGCGTGGCTCCGGCGTAAGTTACAAAACGCGTGTAATTTCGATCGGAATATTGGTATTCTATAGCAATTCGCATTTCGGAAGTGATGGTAAAAAGTGGCGTAAATACAATTTCACCCGCATTGTAATCTATCGTATAATCATTGTTTTCGCCTCGTTTCAGTAAAATTCCATTGACATAAACCCGCTCTGAACCCGAAACCACCACAACATACAATTCGCCATTTTGCCCTTTTAATTTGTACGGACCTTGATTGCCTTCTTGTCCCACAATATCACTTTTGGCATATTGTCCTCGAACTAAAGCCGCTGATGCAAATACATTTGTTTTGTTTTCTTCGGTTCCAAAGTTGAAATTGGTTGCCAGTCCCTGTACTTTTTTATTGAAATTCAGGAATTGGGTTTTCTTGTTTTCCAGAAAGATATCGCCCGCTCTAATATTCCAGTCCTCGCTGAACAATTCCATAAAAACATTGTCAAACTGATCCAGTTTTTGAGAATAGCCGCCGTCCTGCAACGGAATATTACTGTCTTGAATGGAGGCTCTTAAACTTACTTTTTCGGAAATTTTACCTGTGATTTGTAAATCTAAATTGGAGTTCAAAACCGCATTTTGATTGTTTCCAATCGTCAAGCCACGCGTAATGCTTCCGGAAGTGTTCAATCCGTCAAAAGGCACATTTTTGTTTGTGTTTTTTTCTTCAATTTTGTATAAATTTCCAGTTCCTGCCTCATTACCGACTACTCGGCTGGAGTCGTAAATATGGTATTCTTGAGTTAATATTGCCGGAAATTTAAGATACTGTATTGTAAGCGAATCGGAGCTAATATCGCTGTTTTCCTTGAAAAGTAGCGTACCTTTTTCGAAATTTATTTTAAATAATGTGCTGTCGATTCGCTTGCCATTGGCGTCAAGTAATTTGAAAAAACTGGAATTAATGCTTTCTTTTTCTAAGTAAATCGTGTCGCGTGAGGGAAGGATTTTTTTGGTTTTGTACAACGAATTTATTTCCTGCGCATGGAGCCCGGAAAAACAGCTTATTACAATCCAAAAAAGTAATTTTTTCAACATAAATACTATAACTCGAAAGTATCAAAAGTAGTATTTATAATTCGATAATTAGAACATGTGTCAATCAGAAAATGAGTCGATATATAAATAACGATATTCTCGCGTTATGCTTTTGTTTATATTCTTTGAGCAACAAAAAATGGGAATCAAAATTTAATTTCGATTCCCATTTTTCAATAGTATTAAACAGTTTTTAAACTTCTTTTGTCACGACTTGCATGGTTTCACGACTGACTTGTTTCAACAAGACAATTTTGTTTTCTTCGACAGTTTGAGTTGCTTTGTCATCGAAATGTCTAATGGTATATAAAGTGACATTTTCATTAAATTCAACTTTGAATTTTTTAGATAAAATGGCATTCAATGCTTTAAAAGTATCAAATTTATCTTCCACACATACTGAGAAACTAATTGCAGAATTCTGAATTAAGTTTACTTTTATTTTGAATTGGTGAAACAATGCAAAAATCTCACTAATGTTTTCTTCCATGATGAAAGAGAAATCTATTGAGGAAAGCGAAATCAAAAGTTGGTTTCTTTTGACAATAAAACAAGGCAGATACGGTTCTAAATCGACACCTTTAGCAACACTTGTTCCTTTTAATAATGGGTTTATAAAGGATTTTACATATAAAGGAATTTCTTTTTTCTGTAAAGGCTGCAACGTTTTTGGGTGAATAACCGTTGCGCCGTAAAAAGCTAATTCAATGGCTTCGCGATAGGAAATTTGATTTAATAGGCTGGCATTTTCAAAATATCTTGGGTCGGCATTCATTACTCCGGGAACATCTTTCCAGATAGTTACGCTTTCGGCATTTAAGCAATATGCAAAAATTGCAGCAGTATAATCAGAACCTTCACGACCCAAAGTGGTAGTGAAATTATTCTCATCTGAACCCAAGAAACCTTGTGTGATGTTCAGTATTTTTCGTTTAACGTTTTTGGCAATATTTTTTTGTGTCAATTCCCAATCCACTTCGGCATCTCTATAATTTGCGTCTGTTTTTATGAAATTACGAACGTCCAACCATTGCGTTTTTATACCCATGAAATTCATGAAATGACTCAGGATAGTAGTCGAAATTAATTCTCCGTAACTTACAATTTGGTCGTAAACAAAATTATAATTGGGAGATTTATTGTGTGTTAAGAAATATTCTAAATCAGTAAATTGTGTATTTACAGCGGCAAAAACGTCATTTTTGTCTTCCTCAAATAAATCCATCAAAATTTGATTGTGGTATTTTTTTACTTCTTGGACAGCTGAATTTAATTCGGCCGATTTGTCGAAATAGTTTTTTATGACAATTTCCAATGCATTCGTCGTTTTTCCCATTGCAGAAACGACCAACAATACATCTTCGTATCCCACTTTTTGTAAAACTTCATATACGTTTTTAATTCCTGCGGCATCTTTTACAGAAGCTCCTCCAAATTTGAATATTCTCATAGTTTTAACCAAAAATTGTTCTTTATGCTTTATTTTAATTTATCTTCCACGAAATGATTGATTCCTATTTCGTCCATTTGTACCACAAACCAATCTCGAAGCACTTTTGCACCTGATTTTTCATATAATTCGATTGCCGGTGTATTCCAGTCTAACACATTCCATTCCACTCTTCGGACCTGATCTTTTTTCGCTTGTTTTAAAACTTCAGAATACAACGCGTATCCAAGTCCGGTTCCACGCATTTTGTCTTTTACCACTAAATCCTCTAAATGAATTGTTTTTCCTTTCCAAGTTGAAAAGCGGTAATACCATAATGCGATACCAACTATTTGCTTCGCCGGTTCGCTATCACTTTTATCATCATCCACTTCGGCAACAAAAACATGAAATAAAGGAACAGGACCAAAACCATCCCGAATTAAATCGTCAACAGTTACAAGAACAGCATCTGGCTCTTTTTCAAATGCAGCTAATTCTTGAATAAGGCCCAAAACGGCTTGCATGTCTTGCTGAGTTCCTTTTCGAATATTCATAAATTTTTATTTTAATGGTTCAAAAATGTAATAAAATTGAATTTTTACACAATAATTTTGTGGTTTATTCAGCAAATATACAATACTGGCAAACTAACTAAATTATATTCAAATCATTTTCACAAAAAAAACGATATTTGTGACTTCAAATTAACTACATCGATTTCGTAATGGAAGAACGCAACAAAACACTAGGAGAATTTATTATTGAAAATCAAAACGCTTTTCAATATTCGTCAGGCGAATTATCCCGAATCATTAATTCCATCCGATTGGCTGCCAAAGTCGTCAATTATAAAGTGAACAAAGCTGGATTAGTTGACATTGTAGGGGCAGCGGGGGAACAGAACATACAAGGTGAAGATCAGCAAAAACTTGATGTTTATGCCAATGAAGTTTTTATACAAACGTTGATCAATCGCGAAATAGTTTGTGGTATCGCCTCTGAAGAAAATGATGATTTCATCACCGTAGAAGGAAGTGATAACAGCCATAATAATAAGTATGTAGTGCTAATGGATCCGCTTGACGGTTCATCAAATATTGATGTAAATGTTTCGGTTGGAACTATATTTTCGGTTTACAGAAGAATTACTCCAATAGGAACTCCAGTTACCCTTGAAGATTTTTTACAGCCTGGAATTAATCAGGTTGCTGCAGGATATGTAATTTACGGAACGTCAACAATGTTAGTTTATACAACAGGACACGGAGTCAATGGATTTACGTTGAATCCGGCCATTGGAACCTTTTATTTATCGCATCCAAAAATGAAATTCCCAACAGATGGTCATATTTATTCCATCAACGAAGGGAATTATGTTCATTTTCCGCAAGGAGTAAAAGATTACATCAAATATTGCCAATTAGAGGAAGGGGACCGGCCATATACTTCAAGATATATAGGTAGTTTGGTTTCCGATATTCACAGAAATATGATTAAAGGTGGGATTTATTTATATCCTACAAGTTCCAAAGCGCCAAAAGGAAAATTACGATTGCTGTATGAATGCAATCCATTAGCTTTTATTGCGGAACAAGCCGGAGGAAAAGCTTCTAATGGATTTAGCAGAATCATGGAAATTGAACCGACAGAATTACATGAAAGGGTGCCGTTCTTTTGCGGAAGCTACAACATGGTAGAAAAAGCGGAAGAATTTATGCACGAAGCTAAATTAAGCAAATACTAAAATTCAGGTTTATAAAAAAAGCTCCCAGATTTCTGGGAGCTTTTTTCGTATGATTTGTAATTACTTGTTCATGTTTTTCATTTCGAAGAGAAAAGTGTCGAAATCAACTTCTTTATCCACTAAAATCAGTGCTTTATCTACGATGTAATTCACATTTTCAGTGTTAAACCCTAAACCAACACCAATTTTTCTCAGCATCAGCTCTTGTTTGTCACCTAAATGATGGTCAACGTGAACGATTCGGGCTAAATCATACAAGCGCTCTATTCTTTGTTCGTACAAATAAGGAGGATTGATTGGATATTTTAGAGGATTCTCTAGAATCTCTTCATATTCTGCAGGAGAAATTTCTAATCGAACTGCCAGTTTGTCTAAAAATGCTTTTTCTTCTGGCGAAAATTCCTCGTCAGTAAGTGCTACACGTACAATTGATGCAAAATGGCCTTTATTTCTCTGCTTGAATTCGCTATCAAATAAATCTGAAAATGACATAATTATTGGTTTTATATCTGACAAAGATAAATCTATTTTTAAATTAATAATTTTTATTTTTTTTATATTTTTTCTTTGCATCCGATGTCTTTTGAAGTGCATTTATTTAAATAATCAAATCAATCATTTTCAAAATTAATCGTAAGTTTACAACCCCTTTATCAACCTAATTATTTACCGATGTCAGAATTTTGGATTTACTTTCAAATAGGATTAAAACACGTTTTAGATATTCATGCTTATGACCATGTTTTATTTTTAATAGCACTAGCAGTTCCTTTCTCCTTCAAGGATTGGAAACGAGTTGTGCTTTTGGTTACCCTTTTTACCATTGGTCACACAATGGCTTTGATGCTTTCGGTTTTTGAAATAATTGCTATAAAAGTAAATGTGGTCGAGTTGCTGATTCCAATTACGATACTCATAACGGCTTTATTTAATCTTTTTACGGCAGGAAAATCAAGCAAGAAAGAAAGTATAAATGTGGTGTTTTTTATCACACTTTTCTTTGGGATAATCCATGGTTTGGGATTTTCAAATTATTTCAAATCGATTCTGGGCGGTGATGCTACATCTAAAATATTGCCATTGTCCGAGTTTGCGTTAGGAATAGAAGCGGCTCAGATTGTAGTGGTTTTTGTGGTTTTGATTTTATCGTATATAGTTCAAACCGTTTTTAGATTTTCGAAACGCGATTGGACATTGGTAATGTCGGCCTTTATAATAGGAGTAGTGATACCTATGATTGTTGAAAGTGAAATGTGGAAAAGATAAAATGAGCGAAAAAAAATTGAATAAATACGATAAAGCGTATCTCAGAATTGCCAAAGAATGGAGTCTTTTGTCTTACTGTAAACGCAAACAAGTTGGTGCGATTATTGTGCGGGATAGAATGATAATTTCCGACGGATACAACGGAACACCTACTGGTTTTGAAAACTGCTGTGAAGATGAAGAAGGCTTGACACGTTGGGATGTTTTACACGCTGAAGCAAATGCGATTCTGAAAGTAGCCCGATCCACGCAATCTTGTGAAGGCGCGACTTTATATATTACGCTTTCGCCTTGCAAGGAATGCAGCAAGTTGATTCATCAGTCAGGAATAAAAAGGGTGGTTTACCATAAAGGTTACCGCGATGATTCTGGAATTCAATTTTTGATAAAAGCAGGAGTTGAAGTGGAACATATTTCAATTTTAGAAGAATAAATGAACTTTAATACTAAATATCTGCCCATTCTTATTTTTGCAACACTCGCTTTGGGTATTGTTCTGGGCGGGCTATTGAATTTCCCTAATACAGCGGATTATTTAGTCAAAAATAATTCGAAAAATAAACTGAATAAACTCATCGATTTTATTGATAATGAATATGTAGATGATGTCAACACAGATTCTATTGTAAACCTTACCGTTGATAATATTTTGGCAAAATTAGACCCACATTCCGTTTATATTCCGCCCAGCGACCAGCAGGAAGTGATGGAAAGTATGAAGGGGAATTTCGTGGGAATTGGCGTAAATTTTTACATGTATAAAGATTCTGTTGCCGTTATAAAACCAGTGGAGAACGGCCCTTCGGCAAAAGCTGGAATTAAAGCAGGTGATCGAATTTTATATGCCGATAAAACAAAATTGTTTGGGCGAAAATTGCCAAGTGACAGTTTGTATTCTAAATTGAAAGGAACGGTTGGATCAAATATTGAACTTACCATTTACAGAAAATCGGAAGACAAAAGACTAAAAGTGAAAATTAAGCGCGATATTATTCCTCTGAAAAGTGTGGATGTGGCGCTGCTTTTGAGTAATAAAACAGGCTACATTAAAATAAATAGGTTTTCGGAAACGACCTACAGTGAGTTTATGTTAGGTTTAACAAAACTGAAACAGCAAGGTGCAAATTCACTTATTATTGACGTTCGAGATAACGGTGGAGGTTACATGGAAGAGGCCATTGCTATTGCCGATGAACTGTTGACGGATAAGCAACTAATTGTGTTCACCAAAAACAAAAACGGAAATATTGATAAAACATTTGCTACTGCAAAAGGCAATTTTGAAAAAAGAAATGTTTTTATTTTAATCAATGAAAACACCGCCTCGGCCAGTGAAATTCTTGCCGGTGCAGTTCAGGATAATGATAGAGGAACCATTGTAGGGCGCCGTTCTTTTGGAAAAGGATTGGTACAACGAGAAATGAATTTTGCTGATGGTTCAGCCGTTCGATTGACTATTGCCAGATATTACACGCCTACCGGTCGTTCGATTCAAAAACCATATTCAAAAGGAAATGAAGCGTATTTCAAAGAATCTGAAGCCCGTTTTGGAAATGGGGAATTGTATGAAAAAGACAGCATAAAAGTTTCGGACACTATAAAATTCAGAACTAAAAAAGGTAAAATTGTTTACGGCGGCGGCGGAATTGTGCCTGACGTTTTTGTACCGCTGGAAGTGGAGCACGGAAATGAAAGTGCCGCTTATTTATTACAATCCGGAATCGTTGGTAATTTTGTTTTTGAACAATTAGATAAACATAGAAGCACTTTTAAAGGTTTGTCTTTCGACCAATTTAAAACTAAAATGAATGCAACGGATTTCTATTTCAATGCGTTTCAAAAATTTATTTTCGGAAATGGGTTGGATTTAAATTTTGGAAAAAGCAAGGCTTTGGTAAAAAGGTATTTGGCCGCTGAATTTGCCCGACAATTGTACGGGGAAAACTATTATTATCAAATTGTTTTGAAAGAAGATGCGATGGTTAAAAAGGTTTTAAATCAGAGATAATAAATATTTTCTGCAATATGCAATTTAAGTTTTCTGGAATGACAGTCAATGAACAATGGTAGGTTACAAGACTTACCAATGATTTTGAAATTTGTTTAAAACAAAAAGATTTTGAAGGAATTAAATCTATTTTAAAGAAAGTTGAATTGAATGAAAATTCTGTCTTGAAATAATTAATAGTCTAGCGTTGAGGGATAATTAAAAGTTTAATTCAACTTTTTCAACTGATACTATTATAAGCATGAGTTTGGGTCGCGCCACTCCATAAAGTAAGAATGTCCGTTGCAACAGCTGCTCCACTTCCGGCAGCAATGAGCAGTTGAATTCTCCAATCTGCTTAAGTTTCTGTCACATAAATGCCTTCAACAACTTCATGGTCAATGGTTTTGAGTTGTATTCTTTGTTTTTCGAAAAGTGATTTTTAATGCCGTTCTATATACTGCATCAAAATTTCAATGGAGAAAATGTTAGCTGAACTAATTTCTACCACAATTATACTGGTTTTGTAGGTAGTTTTGTTTGTGGTCACTGTAAATTCGTGAAAACTGCCTTCGATTTTCAGTACTTTTCACTTGGATTTGTGTAATCTTCGAATACGTTTCTTAAAAATGTGTCGTGCTTTCCTTCAATAAATCAGCGCCTAATGTTGCACGAGATATTCTCCGTAGACAGCATTCAACAGCGCTTCTTGAAATCTAGATATTTTTTGATGGGTAAAAACGCCGATTTTTTGATCGGCTAGAAGAGATGTCTTTTTAGCAGAAGCTAAAATAAGCGAACACGACATTTCTGAAACACCAGCACCTAAAATAAGTACATCAAAATAAAGGATTACTTTTCGTTGGTTTTCTCTTCAATTCTTTTTGAAATTCTAAAGATTAATAGAATCATTACAGCACAAAACGAAGCCGCGATTCCAATAAAAGCAACGACACTTTCTCCTTGAAAGGGATTTCTAAAATCCAGCAAAGTAACATTAAAAAGGATTAGAGCTATTGCTAAAAATACCAAAATGTTAGTGAAAATTTTCATAATACGTTATTGTTTTTGTTTTAAAAGAAACAGATAGTTGAGATTGGTTTTTTAAACTGAAAATAAAACTCCCAAAAAATCTAATTTATTTAGTAGCATTGAATTGGAGGGTAAATTTATGTAAATTTAATTTAGACAAACAAACCTTTAACATTCGCAGCGAATAATTTAACAGCAATAGCAAGCAGTACAACTCCAAAAGTCTTTCGAATGACTCCAAGTCCATTCTCGCCAAGCATTTTTTCTATTTTAGAAGAGGATTTCAAAACGATGTATACCAGTATGATATTCAATATGATGGCGATGACAATATTAATTGTGTAAAACTGAGACCGTAATGAAAGTAAGGTAGTCATCGTTCCCGCGCCGGCTATTAGAGGAAACGCAAGCGGAACAATCGAGGCTGAACTGGCTTCCTCGTCCCGATAAATCCGAATTCCTAAAATCATTTCCAACGCCAAAAAGAATAAGACAAATGAACCGGCAACGGCGAAAGAATTTACGTCGATACCAATTAATTTTAAAAGTTCTTCCCCTGCAAAAAGGAAGACAATCATAATTACACCGGCAACAATCGAAGCTTTTTCAGACTCAATGTGTCCATGTTTCGTTCTTAAATCAACAATTATCGGGATGGATCCCACAATATCAATTACGGCAAAAAGTACCATACCCACTGTGATAATTTCTCTAATGTCGAATTCTAACATATCTTTTTTTGTTTGCAAAGTTATATTTTTAATCTCACATCTGCTTCTAGTTTTCTCCACTGTAATACTTTAGAGATTTTCTCTAGAAATAATTTTTATCAATTTTTAAGAATTTGGAATAATTAAATTTATTATTTATTGGTTTTTTAAAAAATGGTCATTATCAAGCATTTTTGTATTTTATTGTTTTTAACTCCAAAATCAAATATTTTTTTAGCTGATTTGGTTAAAATGTGTGATATGTTTATAGGAGTAATATTGATATTTAATCACTGTATTTTTATTTGTAAAATGTTCTAAATCCCTTCACAATTTGATATTCCTCAAATTTGAATGAAATTCTTTCTTTTCCTCATGCTTAATTATATGATAAATCCTTCATTCTATTTTTATCAATAAATGGGTAATATATAAAATAGCTATTTCCGGTGCCATTTCAACTTTTGTAAAAGATAATTATTAGGTGGTGTCGTTGAATTCCAAAGGCAATTTATTTGCTTTAAAAATTGAAAATATTTTAACGAACATTGATAAAATTGGTGTGTATGGAAACGCCATTCCGTTTTTAAAAGTTGATTTTTCTGCTGGTGATCTGTTTTTTGATAAAAAAAGAGTGATTTATTTGTCGATGATTTTTTGGATGGAAGCTTAAAGTAGATAGATGTCTCGGGAAATATTTCTCAATTTACTTCAGACTATGGATTAATTAGAGATTTTACAATTGATGCTAAAGAGGCTTATTATTTGGCTTCTTATTCAAATATTGCCTCAATAAGTTTCAAAGCTACTCACAGCTGGCTGATTTTTAATTTAGAATCTCGTCCTAGTAATTTAATATGTGATAGCAAAGTCAATGTATATAGGGGTAATTTAAATAATTCTATTTGTAAAATCACACTTGCTTGAGCAGTACCGTCTTTTCAATCAGACGGCAGTTTTGGAGGTTTAAAACGTATAACCATCGACAAATACGAGAATAATTATATAATTATGTCTAATCAAAACTCAAATTATAATTCTCTAAGTAGTGTTTTAAAATTACATTTTAAAATTCCCCTTTGTCTTAGTTTGATTATATTTGCATTTTATAATCATACTACCTCGTAATAATGTTTCAACTAGGAAAAACCATCGTCTCTGAAGACTTACTCCAAAAAGATTTTGTTTGCAATTTGACTGCTTGTAAAGGCGCCTGCTGCGTAGACGGCGACGCTGGAGCACCTTTAAGTTTGGAGGAAACTCAAATCCTCGAATCTATTTATCCAAAAGTAAAACCATTTTTACGCAAGCAAGGAATTGCTGCGATCGAAGCGCAAGGAACTTGGGTAAAAGGAACTGATGGCGATCTTGAAACACCTTTAATAGACAACAAAGATTGCGCGTATGTAATTTTTGACGGTAAAACGGCTCTATGCGGTATCGAGCAAGCGTACAATCAAGGAATAATCGATTGGAAAAAACCGGTGTCCTGCCACTTGTACCCCGTTCGTGTAAAAGATTTTACGGAATTTGCTGCCGTTAATTACGATAAATGGGATATTTGTGATCCAGCCTGTTCTTTAGGTCAAGAGTTAGAAGTTCCGGTTTATAAATTTGTCAAAGAAGCTCTCGTAAGAAGGTTTGGAGAGGATTGGTATGCAGAGCTCGAAACAGTTGCTGAAGAGCTTAAAAATAATTCAAAATAGAATAAAAAATCCTTGTTTTCTATTTTTAAAATCCTATATTCTACGGTACTTTACAGTGTTTTTTAAATTTTAATTAACTGATTTACAGTTTTTTATAGTTTGAATAAAAATTCTCTTTAATTTTTCTATTTGTTAAAAACTATAACCGATTGTGAATAAGTTTGGCTTTTAATTCTAGCAATATTTTACAATCTTTGTAACTCTCAAAACGGTGTTTATTCCGTTAAAATCTCAAAAAAAACAAACTACTATAATGGCACAAGTTGAACCAATTTTACAAGAGAATAAAAATCGTTTCGTAATTTTTCCAATCAAACACCATGATATTTGGGAATTTTATAAAAGTATGGAAGCCAGTTTCTGGACTGCTGAAGAAATTGATTTGTCACAAGATTTAAATGACTGGAATAACAAACTTTCTGATGATGAGCGTTATTTTGTCAAGCATATTTTGGCATTTTTTGCTGCTTCAGATGGAATCGTAAATGAGAATCTAGCTGAAAATTTTGTGAACGAAGTACAATATGCGGAAGCAAAATTCTTTTACGGTTTTCAAATTATGATGGAAAACATTCATAGCGAAACCTATTCCTTATTAATTGATACGTATGTAAAAGATGAAGTGGAGAAAGATGACTTGTTCAATGCGTTAGAAGTTTTTCCTGCAATTAAGAAAAAAGCGGACTGGGCTCTAAAATGGATTGAATCGGATTCATTTGCAGAACGATTGATCGCTTTTGCAGCGGTTGAAGGAATTTTCTTTTCGGGAGCATTTTGTTCTATTTATTGGTTGAAAAAACGTGGATTAATGCCAGGATTGACGTTTTCTAACGAATTGATTTCTCGTGATGAAGGAGTTCACTGTGATTTTGCCGTGCATTTACACAACCACCACTTGGTGAATAAAGTGCCAAAAGAAAGAATCAGAGGTATTATTGTGGATGCTTTAAATATTGAAAGAGAATTTATCACCGAGTCACTTCCTGTAAGTTTGATAGGAATGAATGCCGTATTAATGACACAATATTTAGAATTTGTTGCTGACAGATTGTTAGTGGAATTAGGTTGCGAGAGAGAATATAATACTACAAACCCATTTGATTTTATGGATATGATTTCTCTTCAAGGGAAAACAAACTTCTTTGAAAAGAAAGTAGCCGAATATCAAAAAGCAGGTGTAATGAACACGGATGGTGATGCTCAAAAAATATCTTTTGACGCTGATTTTTAAAATTTGAATTTTTATTGATCCATTAAATATTTTTTGTGCTACTCTTGCAATAGCCCAGATAGTAATGGAAATCCTTTCTAGTCCTGAACTTGTTTCAGGATCCTGAAACAAGTTCAGGACTAGAAAGATTGCAATGGATAGCTGGAAATAGCTCCATAAAAAGATGCTGAAACAAGTTCAGCATAAATTACAAATAACGAAAAACAGCGAAGGGATTTTCTGTTTTAAAAAACAAACAAAAGTATGTACGTAGTAAAAAGAGACGGGCACAAAGAGCCGGTAATGTTCGACAAAATCACAGATAGAATTAAAAAACTATGTTATGGTTTGAATGATTTGGTTGATGCCGTGAAAGTCGCAATGCGAGTAATTGAAGGGCTTTATGATGGAGTTTCTACGTCAGAATTAGATAATTTAGCAGCCGAAACTGCAGCTTCAATGACTATTGCGCATCCTGATTACGCACAATTGGCAGCAAGAATTGCAATTTCGAATTTGCATTCCAATACTAAAAAATCATTTTCGGAAACAATGAACGATATGTTTCATTATGTAAACCCGAGAAATGGACAAGATGCACCTTTGTTATCTGATGAAGTACATCAGGTGATTATGAAAAATGCTGAATTTTTGGATTCACACGTGATATATAACAGAGATTTTAATTATGATTATTTTGGGTTTAAAACCTTGGAAAGATCCTATTTGCTAAAAATAAACGGTAAAATCGTGGAGCGTCCGCAACACATGTTGATGCGTGTTTCGGTTGGGATTCACTTAGATGATTTAGAATCGGTGATTGAAACGTACGACTTAATGTCGAAAAAATTCTTTACGCATGCAACGCCTACATTATTCAATGCAGGAACTCCAAAACCTCAGATGTCTTCTTGTTTCCTTTTGGCGATGCAAGATGATAGTATTGACGGGATTTACGACACGTTGAAACAAACGGCTAAAATCTCGCAATCAGCTGGCGGTGTTGGACTTTCGATTCACAATGTAAGAGCAACGGGTTCCTATATTCGTGGAACCAATGGTACGTCAAACGGAATTGTACCGATGTTACGTGTTTTTAATGATACGGCGCGTTATGTAGATCAAGGTGGTGGAAAACGTAAAGGTAGTTTTGCAATATACATCGAAACTTGGCATGCAGATATTTTTGAATTTTTGGACTTAAAAAAGAATACCGGAAAAGAAGAAATGCGCGCCAGAGATTTGTTTTTTGCGATGTGGACTTCGGATTTGTTCATGAAAAGAGTACAGGAAGACAGTTATTGGACGTTGATGTGTCCTAATGAATGTCCGGGATTGTATGATGTGTATGGCGAAGAGTTTGAAGCCATGTACATTGATTACGAGAAACGTGGAAAAGGTAGAAAAACCATTAAAGCGCATGAACTGTGGGAGAAAATTCTGGAATCGCAAATCGAAACCGGAACGCCTTACATGTTGTATAAAGATGCAGTTAATAGAAAATCAAACCAGAAAAATCTGGGTACGATTCGTTCTTCGAATTTGTGTACCGAGATTATGGAATTTACATCCAAAGATGAAATTGCAGTCTGTAATCTAGCCTCTCTTTCCTTGCCGATGTTTGTTTCTAATGGAAAGTTTGACCATGAATTGATGTATACCGTTACAAAACGGGTAACTAGAAACTTAAATAAAGTAATCGATAGAAATTATTATCCAGTAATTGAAGGAGAAAATTCGAATAAACGCCACAGACCAATTGGACTTGGAGTGCAAGGATTAGCCGATGCTTTCATTATGTTGCGTATGCCGTTTACGAGCGACGAGGCTAAAAAACTGAATCAGGAAATTTTTGAAACATTATACTTTGCAGCGGTAACCGCATCGATGGAAATGGCCAAAGAAGAAGGGCCTTATTCCACTTTTGAAGGTTCGCCAATTTCTCAAGGAGAATTCCAATACAATTTGTGGGGAATGAAAGATGAAGAATTATCTGGTCGTTGGGACTGGGCTTCATTACGAAAAGAAGTGATGGAACACGGAGTGAGAAACTCGTTGTTAGTCGCGCCAATGCCAACGGCATCGACTTCACAAATTTTGGGGAACAACGAAGCATTCGAACCTTATACTTCTAATATTTACACCAGAAGAGTCCTTTCAGGAGAATTTATTGTGGTAAACAAACACTTGTTGCACGATTTAGTGGAGCGTGGTTTGTGGAACGAAACATTGAAACAAGAATTAATGCGAAATAACGGTTCGGTTCAAGACCTGAATATTCCGCAAGATTTGAAAGAATTGTACAAAACAGTATGGGAAATGTCCATGAAAGACATTATCGATATGTCTCGTCAGCGTGGTTATTTTGTGGATCAATCACAATCATTGAACTTGTTCATGCAAAATGCCAATTATTCAAAATTGACATCAATGCATTTTTACGCTTGGCAATCTGGATTGAAAACGGGAATGTACTATTTAAGAACAAAAGCTGCGGTGGATGCGATTAAATTTACATTAAACAATGACAAAAAAGCAGAGCCAATCGAAATTAAAGAGCAATCAATCTCTTTTCCTGCAGTCGCTGAAGCAGTAGAAATGACTTCGGATGAATACAGAGCCATGCTTGAATTGTCTAAAAATGCAGGGCCTGACGAATGTGAAATGTGTGGGAGTTAATAAATAATAATTGAAATATTATTTATTTATTGATGAAAGTGGAGATCATGGTTTGAAGACTATTGATGAAGGTTTTCCAGTGTTTTTACTTTGTGGCGTTTTAGTTTCTGAAGTTGAATATTTTAATATTAATTCAGTTCTAAATAGTTTGAAAATAAAATACTGGAACAATACTAATGTGATTTTACATTCGCGGGATATACGAAAATGTAATAATGAATTTAAAATTTTATTTGATTTAACGATTAAAGAAAGATTTTATGAAGATATAAATCACATTCTTACTTCAAGTAATTACAATATTATTAGTTCTGCGATTGATAAAATTGCATTTATTAAAAAATATGGAAAATTAGAAGATGATGTTTATGAAATTGCTTTATCCTTTATCTTAGAAAGAACAATTTTCTGTCTTGATGAGATGAAAGATTGTAAATCTTTAGAGATAATAATCGAAAAGAGAGGTAGGAAAGAAGATTTGAAACTATCTAGTCATTTACACAAATTAAGTCAAATTGGGACTTATTATGTGGATGTAGAAAGAATGAAAAAGTATGCAATTAAATATAAATTTCTTGGTAAGAAAGAAAATAGTAATGGTTTACAGATCTCGGATTTATTGGCATATCCAATAGCTAGAAAAATAATTACTCCAGAAGGAGTTAATATATCATTTGAATTAATCAAAGAAAAATTTTACACGAAAAATGGTAAACGCTATGGTTTGAAAGTTTTTCCATAAAACAAAAAGGCTGATTAAATCAGCCTTTTTTGTCGACCGGGGACACCCCAATCCTATTATATTTACATCAAATGATGTGTAATTCTTTTGCAAAGATATTACAAATTTGTAATAAATAAATTAATATTTAGCAAAAAGTTGCAGTCTGTAGCTATGGATTACATATTAAAGTTCTTATAAAACATAAAAATAATTAGAAAGCCTTTGTTTTCTGGAGCTATTTCCCGCTTTTCTTTGGAATCTTTTTATTTTAAAGGAAAATATAAAAAAGATTTCCACTTCAAACAAAGTTCACTTAACTCTAAACAAAATGAAAGTTGAGTGAAGTAATCAGGGCTAAAACACCAAGATTTAATATTAACATTTGTAAATAATTCACTATATTTGAGATAGCTCCCTTTAAAAATAAACCTTTTTACATTCATTACATGGAAAATAAAAAATTTACTGTTACAGATGATTTATTAGCTTCCAAAAGTCAGCGTTTGCTAAATCTTCTTATCGATGTTTTTATTATTTACATTATCGGAATCAGTATTGGCACCACCGTAAATATTATTGGAGACTTAACTTATAGTGACAGAGCATCGAACTGGCTTAAATCACTAAGTTTGATTGAAAATTTGTTCTTTGGACTTATTATTTTGTTTTTTTACTATGTATTTACGGAAATGTACTTCTCCAGAACTTTCGCTAAGTATTTCACCAAAACTATTGTAGTACGAGTTGATGGTTCCAAACCCAATACCAAAAACTTTATGATACGAGCAGTATCCCGTCTAAATCCTATGGACCCTTTTTCATTTCTTGGTAAAACAGAAAGGGGTTTGCACGATACTTTATCAGCAACTTATGTGGTAAAAAAGCACGAGTTTGTCGAGAAAATGAAAATGTTTGTTCCATCGGATGAAATTGGAGTATAATTCTAGTTCTGAAGGTAATGATTCATTAATTTTGTAGAAAACCTGCACAAGACAGTATGAGTAAAAAATTAAATATCCATTGCTTACAGCACGTTCCTTTTGAAGGTCTGGGTTGTATAGAGAATTGGATTCAAGAGAACGGGCATTCCCTTTCGTATACCACATTATACCACAATCCTAAATTTCCGGATCTTGATACGATAGACGCTCTGATTATCTTGGGCGGTCCCATGAGTATTCATGACGAAGCCATATTTCCTTGGCTAAAAGACGAAAAAGTATTCGTCAAGTCCGCAATTGATCGGCGAAAAAAAATAATCGGAATCTGTCTGGGAGCGCAATTAATTTCAAATGTGTTGGGAGGAAATATTACGGATAATGAGCAAAAAGAAATTGGTTGGTTTCCTGTTTCAATTTTAGATTCAAATGTTGCGATACTAAAGGCTTATCCAAAATCATTTTCTGTTTTTCATTGGCACGGGGAAACGTTTTCGATTCCTGAAAATGCTACTCGCTTAATGGAATCAGAAGCCTGTGCAAATCAGGCTTTTTTATATAATGATCAAGTATTGGGACTTCAATTCCATTTGGAAGTAACGGATGAGGCTATGAAAAAAATGGCTTTTCATGAGCAATCAGAATTAGTAAAAGACACGTATGTTCAAACCTATGATGAGATCGTAAGTAGTACTACATTTATAAAAGAAAATAATCGACTGATGTTTTCTCTTTTGGATAATTTGTTTAAATAGAACCCGATTGTTTTTTAAAACAAAACCTAGTAAATCGAGCATCTACTAGGTTTTTATTTTAGTGCTTACCTGAAGTCAGGTTGTTAAACGATTGCAATGTTTGCGACAGCAATTCTCATTTCCTTAGCTGCAGCTACCATTTCGATTAGTGCTTTTTTGGTTTCGTCCCAGTGGCGGGTTTTTAAGCCACAGTCCGGATTTACCCAAAGCTGATCTACAGGAATCACTGCTGACGCTTTTTCTAATAATTTAACCATTTCGGAACTAGAAGGAACACGAGGCGAGTGAATGTCATACACGCCAGGTCCTATCTCGTTAGGATAATTAAAATCGGCAAAAGCATCCAATAATTCCATTTGCGAACGCGAACATTCTATGGTGATAACATCGGCATCCATATCAGCAATATTTTGAATAATATCGTTAAACTCACTGTAGCACATGTGGGTATGGATTTGGGTATCATCTTTTACACCACTCGCCGAAATTCTAAACGCTTTTACTGCCCAATCCAAATAGGTTGCCCATTCTTCTTTGCGTAAAGGCAATCCTTCTCGAATGGCGGGTTCATCAATTTGAATAATCTTAATTCCTGCCTTTTCTAAGTCGATTACTTCATCTCTAATCGCCAATGCAATTTGGGTGCAGGTTTCTGAGCGAGGTTGATCGTTACGGACAAAAGACCACTGCAAAATAGTCACGGGACCGGTTAGCATTCCTTTTACCCATTTTGGCGTAAGCGATTGTGCAAAGGCCGACCATTGCACAGTCATTGGGTTGGGACGCGATACATCACCATAAATAACGGGAGGTTTCACGCAGCGGCTACCGTAACTTTGTACCCAGCCGTTTTTGGTAAACGTAAATCCGTCGAGTTGCTCTCCAAAATATTCCACCATATCGTTGCGTTCAAATTCTCCGTGAACCAGTACATCAATGCCTGTTTCTTCCTGAAAGCGAATCGTTTCTTCGGTTTCTTTTTGGAGTAAATCATCATATTGTTGTGGGCTTAATTCGCCTTTTTTGAACTTCGCTCTCCAGTTTCGGACTTCGGTAGTTTGTGGAAAAGAACCAATAGTAGTAGTTGGGAATAACGGAAGCTTCAAAACGTCTATTTGCTTTTTTCTACGGACTGAAAATGGATTTTCTCTTTGATCATCACCAGTTGCAATGCTGGTAACCCGATTTTTCACCACATCATTATGGATTAATTTAGATGTTTTTCGGTTTTCGTTGGCGGTTGTGTTTTCTTGAAATAGGACAGAATCAACGAGCGTTATCTCACCTGAAGCGAAATTTTGTAGCAGTACTATTTCTTCTATTTTTTGTTTGGCGAAAGCCAGCCATTGTTTGATTTCGGGAGTCAGCGTAGTATCATTGGTTTCTGAATCTAAATCACAAGGCGAATGAATCAGGGAGCACGATGGCGCAATTAGGATTCTGTTTTCGCTAAGTGCGTCCGTGGCTTTCTGAATAAGGGCTAACGATTTTTTGAAATCATTTTTCCAAATATTTCTGCCATCAACAACGCCAAGGGAAAGACTTACCGTGCTGGATAGTTTTCCTGATTCTAAGATGTCATCTAATTGGGAATGACAACGCACTAAATCTAAATGCAAAGTATCAACAGGCAAAGCAAGAACGGTTTCAAGATTTTCTCCGAAACAATCAAAATAGTTCGCAAGAATTAATTTGATTTTAGGGAAACGCTTGTTGATTTCATTATAAACATAAGTTATTGCATTTCTTTCTTTATCAGTTAGATTCAAAGCTAAAAATGGTTCGTCAAATTGGATCCATTCCACGTTTTCATTTTCCAGTTTTTGAAGGATTTCAAAATATACCGGAAGTAATTTTTCGATAAGATCGATTCTATGGAAACCTGCTTGTTTTTCTTTTCCAAGGAGCAAATAAGTTACGGGTCCTAGTAGAACTGGTTTTGTTGCGATTCCTAAAGCATTGGCTTCTTTAAATTCATCGATTATTTTTTCTGAGAATAATTTAAATTCTTGATCTTGAGTGAATTCTGGAACAATATAATGGTAGTTAGTATCAAACCATTTTGTCATTTCCATGGCAACCACATCTTGTCCGTCTTTTTGCGAACCTCTGGCCATGGCGAAATACAGATCGATATTGGAGTTTGTTTTGGCTAATTCTTGATAACGCTTTGGAATAACTCCCAAAGTAAGTGATAAATCCAGTACTTGGTCGTAAAACGAAAAGTCATTAGAAGGGATTAAATCAATTCCGGCTTCTGCTTGTAATTGCCAGTTTTCTTTGCGGATAGTTGCGCCTACAGTTAAAAGTTCTTCTGAGGAGATTTTTCCTGCCCAATACGATTCACATGCTTTTTTTAATTCTCTGTTGCTACCAATTCTTGGATAACCTAGATTGTTTGTTTTCATTTTTAAAAAAGTATTTTTTACGGAACAAAGTTATTGTATTGGATATTAAAACTTAAATTAGCGAATTGTTTCAGTGAATAAAAGTATTATATTGATAGATGATAGGTTTTAGTTCGGTATGAAACTTTAAAAATGATTTTTAACAGTAAAAAATACTATGGAAAATATAGATAACATTGATTTGCAAATCTTAAAGCATTTGCAGGAAAACTCGAACATCAATACTAAAGAGTTAGCCAGTAAATTATTTCTTACGGTAACACCTGTTTATGAACGTATAAAAAAACTGGAACGGGACGGCTATATTATGAAATATGTGGCCTTATTGAACAAGAAAAAATTGAATCTTGGGATGACTGTTTTTTGTAATGTTCGGCTCAAAGAACACGCCAGAAACGTAGGTAGTAATTTTGTAAAAGATATTGTTGCCCTTCCGGAAATTATAGAATGTTACAATATTGCAGGCGATTATGACTTTATGTTGAAAATTCTGGTCGAGGATATGTCCAGTTATCAGGATTTTGTGATGAATAAATTATCCACTATCGAGAATATTGGGAATACACAAAGCGTTTTTGTAATGGGAGAAATTAAACACAGTACGGCATTGGCGATTTGATAATGCGGAAGCAATTTATTGAAGTTTTTGATTGGAGAGAATTTTAATTGCTGGGTAAAATCTTAAAATAAAATGTATTTTTGGTTTTTTTTAATTTGGAATCAAAATTCGTTAATCTGAAATTATAAATCATAATGAACTGGGAACAACTTTTATCACTAAAACGTCAGGGAGACAAAGGGAAAAGATTACGTATAGAACAAGATGATACGCGACTTGGTTTTGAGGTGGATTACGATCGTATTATCTTCTCAGCAGCCTTTAGAAGTTTGCAGGATAAAACACAGGTTATTCCGTTATCAAAAACTGATTTTGTTCACACTAGATTGACACATAGTTTAGAAGTTTCGGTTGTGGGGCGTTCTTTAGGACGATTGGTTGGAAAAAAAATCATAGAAAAATATCCGCATCTGAAAGAAGTTCATGGCTATCACATGAATGATTTTGGAGCTATTGTTGCCGCCGCATCTTTGGCGCATGACATTGGCAATCCGCCTTTTGGTCATTCTGGCGAAAAAGCGATTGGAGAATATTTCTCCATTGGAAACGGACAAAAATATAAAAATCAGCTTACTGCAAAAGAATGGCAGGATTTAATTGATTTTGAAGGAAATGCGAATGGATTTTCAGTTTTAAACAGTTCAAGACCAGGAGTAGAAGGAGGAATTCGACTTTCATATGCAACATTGGGTGCATTTACGAAATACCCAAAAGAAAGTTTACCAAAAAAGCCGACACAAAATATTGCCGATAAAAAATACGGTTTCTTTCAAACAGACAAAGCTTTTTTTCAAGATGTGGCTAATGAGATGGGATTGATTCCAAATAAATCGGGAGATAATATAGGTTTCGAAAGACATCCTTTGGCTTATTTAGTGGAAGCAGCTGATGATATTTGTTATACGATTATTGATTTTGAAGACGGAATAAACTTAGGATTAGTTTCCGAAGATTTTGCTTTGGAATATCTGATAAAATTGGTAAAGGACAGCATCGATACTTCGAAATATAAAACTTTGGAAACTAAAGAAGACCGAATAAGCTATTTGCGGGCTTTGGCAATAGGAAGCTTAATTAATGACGCAGTGAAAGTTTTTATCGAAAATGAAGCGTCAATTCTGGAGGGTAAATTTCCTTTTGCGATCATGGATAAAAGTAAGTATAAAGCACAAATGGATGATATTATCAAGATTAGTGTTAATAATATTTACCAAAGTAGGGAAGTGATTGAGAAAGAAATTGTGGGTTATCAGATTATTCAAACCTTACTAGATAAATTCATCACGGCTTTTAATAATAAATACAACGGGAATGCGTCTAATTACGATTCTTTAATTCTGAAAATGTTGCCTGAGAAACATCATCTTGAAAAAGAAGACTTGTACGGACGATTACTTCATATTTGTCATTTTATCTCTTTGCTGACCGATGGGAATGCACTGGAATTATTTGAAACTATTAATGGGCGAAAAAAGAATTAATTTTTAAAAAACATACTCAATTCCAACACCTACAGCTTGCCTTACTTGCGTTTTTGGACCTTCGGTTACTTGTATGCCTGAAATTTCTCTTTTTGATTTGATATCATCATCGTAAATAACATGTGCTCCAATATTAGCTTTTACATATTGATTAACAATAAGTTCGACTTGAAAATCATAATCCACATCAATATTTCCAAAACGATTTACATAATCTGAATACAAGCTTAAGCGGTTTTCTAAATGGATATTCTTAAAAATTTCTTTTTTAATATGACCAGAGGCTAATATCCCTAATTCCATCTTCGATTTTTCTCCTTCAGTAAGCAAATTTCCATCCAGATCGTAGGTAGCTTTAGGAACTCCAAAGGCACCTTGATTGGCTAATGTTTGATCTAAGACTAAGGTTGTTTTAAATGTAAATGGAGAGATGTAAAAAATTCTTTTCTTCTCTTTGTTTACGTTTTCGGCACCAATTCCGATAAAAATATAAGCAGGTGCAAAAGGTTTTGATATCGCTTTTTTAGTATTTGGATAGGCGTATCCATTAGTAAACTGCGTGTTAAAATTGAATTTTGCAGAATGGTACCAGTTGGATAAAGTGTCTTGACGGTAGCCAAATGTAGAGTTTAATTGTATTGCATCATCTGTTTTTCTTACTTCGGTGCGTTCTTGTTTGTTCAAACCATATCGAATTAAAAGCTCATTTGCCCAAATATAATTGCTACGGGTATAAACTCTATGAAATTTACCTTTTAATAATCCTGAAATGGAACTTGTCCCCCCAGCACTCCAGTTTACGAAAGCCACTTCGGAAATGTCAAAGCCTACACTGTTTTTTTTACTCCAATAAGTTAAAGGAAGGTAGTGTGTTTTGGTTTGTATTTTTAGTGGGACATGCAATGATTTTCCTGCGGTTGTTAGTGTTGTTACAGGTGTGAGTCCATCGGAAAGAGTGGTGTTTGTTACTTCTTGGGAAAAACAATTAATAGAAATAATGCAGGTAAGTATGAGAAAGGCGTACGTTATTAATTTCATTTTGGAGTAGTTGTGTTTGAGGTTGCAAAATAATTATTTTAACAACTTGAAAAAAGTAATTCAAGACTTTTAACGTCAATTTTACAGTATTGTTGCAATTCGGCGACCGTTCCGTGTTCAATAAACTCATCCGGAATACCCAGAACCATTACTTTTGAAGTATAGTTATTCTCAGAGGCAAACTCGAGAATGGCACTTCCAAAACCACCTTTTACAACACCATCTTCTATGGTGATTATAGTTGTAAATTCATTAAAAATGGTATTTAATGCCTTTTCGTCTAATGGTTTGACAAACGAAAAATCATAATGCGCGATATTTTCTGGATGCTTTATTTTGGACATAGCCATGGAGACATTATTGCCAATAGTTCCATTGGATAAAACGGCTACTTTATAACCTTCTTTAATGCAAATACTTTTTCCAATTTCTATTTTTTCATACTTTCCATGATGTTGCGTTTGCCAATTTGCAGATACGCCGCGACCACGTGGATAACGTATAGCGATAGGATGATTTAATCCCAATTGTGCAGTGTATAAAATATTTTGTAATGCTATTTCATCGTTAGGCGCATAAATAATCATATTAGGAATGCAACGCAGATAAGCCAAATCGAAAACACCGTGATGCGTTGCTCCATCTTCTCCCACTAAACCGGCTCTATCCAGACAAAAAATCACCGGAAGATTTTGTAAAGCCACATCGTGGATTATTTGGTCGTACGCTCTTTGTAAAAAAGTCGAGTAAATATTGCAATATACAATCATTCCTTGAGTTGCCATTCCTGCAGCTAAAGTGACAGCATGTTGCTCTGCGATTCCCACGTCAAAAGCACGTTTAGGAAACGCATCCATCATAAATTTTAACGAACTGCCGGAAGGCATTGCCGGTGTAATCCCGATTATTTTTTCGTTTTTTCTGGCCAAATCCAGTACCGTATAGCCAAAAACATCCTGATATTTCGGAGGTAAATTTTCTTCTGATTTAAGGTAGATTTCTCCAGTTACAGCGTCAAATTTTCCGGGAGCATGGTATTTTACCTGGTCTTTTTCGGCTTGTTGCAGTCCTTTTCCTTTGGTGGTAATGATATGAAGAAATTTTGGCCCTTTTATTTTTTGCAAACGTTTTAATTCTTTAACAACGGCAAAAATATTATGACCGTCTATTGGACCTGAATAGTTAAAATTTAAGGATTTAATCATGTTGTTTTGCCTCGGATTTTTTCCTTCTTTTACGGCAGTGAGGTATTGTTTCAAAGCGCCCACACTTGGATCAATTCCGATGGCGTTATCGTTCAGAATCACCAACAAGTTTGCATCAGTAACTCCGGCGTGATTTAAGCCTTCAAAAGCCATTCCTGAAGCTATGGAAGCGTCGCCAATTACAGCAATATGTTGTTTTTTGAAATCGCCTTTTAAATTAGAAGAAATTGCCATTCCTAGAGCTGCCGAAATGGAAGTGGAGGAGTGACCTACGCCAAAAGCATCGTAAATACTCTCACTTCTTTTTGGGAAACCGGAAATACCTCCCAGTTGACGGTTGGTGTGAAAACTTTCTCTTCGGCCCGTGAGTATTTTATGTCCGTAAGCTTGATGGCCTACATCCCAAATCAATAAATCATTTGGTGTGTCAAAAACATAATGCAATGCAATAGTCAATTCGATAACTCCAAGACTGGCGCCGAGATGTCCTTCTTTTACAGCCACAATATCGATAATAAAATCGCGTAACTCTTGGGCGACTTGAGGAAGTTGGGCTTTGTCAAGCAGTCGTAAATCGGTTGGGTTATTGATGTTTGAAAGTAAACTGTTTTTCATTGTTTTATAAAAAGCAAATTTACGGTTTTAAATTGGAATCTTTTTTTCAATTTAAGACGATTCTAATACCTGTCTTACGATATACAGGTAGTTAATTAAATGGGTTAACTAAGTCTAGATTGGCTGCTTTTTGAAACAGCTACGATTAGTTATGGTATAAATATGTTTTGTCAAAACTATTTTGTTTAGATCAAAGAAATAGGTGCAGTGTATAATGTTCGTGTTTTTTTACCATTTTGTTCACTTGGTTTCCATTTAGGACATAATTTCAAAACTCTAATAATTTCACTTTCTAAAGCCTCGTTAATTTCGGATTGGGGTTTGACATAGGTTAATGAGCCGTCTTGATTCACTACGAATGAAATTGAGATTTCGGTAATTTTATTTTTTATATTTTCTGGATGTTTGAACTCTTCTTTAAAAAAAGTATAAAATTTTTCAATCCCGCCTTTATATTCTGGAGGGAATTCGAAACCGATACCTCCGTTGTAAATTACATCTTCAACAACAGTCTCGTTCTTTGTTGTTTCTTCACAAGCAATTGTTTGGGGATTTATAAATTTCACATGATTTACCTTGGTTGCTGGTGCAGGAGGTTGAACATGATTTTGGGTATTGTTTTTTTCTGGCAACATCATGCCAACAGTTATTCGAGATGCTTTTGTACTGTCTCTAACCACTTCAACAGCATCAATTTTTTGTTTGTTTCCATTTTTATCGGCACAACTAAACAAAGTGGTTCCCATTGTGATAAACAATGCTAACAAAAACATTTTGTGATACTGAGTTTGAATATAAAGTGCATGACTCGGGATTTGAATTGTTATCGTATCTAATTGTGATTTTCTAAATCTTCCGCAGATATTTTTGTTTTGATTTTGAATGAAAAAATGCTGTACTTCATCAGGAAGCATTGTAGTAAAATCGATAACTGACTTGGAACAACTTAAGCAAAAACGACCGTTTTCCTTTGGAGTCATTTCATCCCAGTTTTCGCTACAAGGTTCGGGAATCGCTATTTTGTACTTTCTTTCCATTTTTAAATTTCAATATTTAAATATACTAAAAAATAAATTGTAAAGCCCTATTTTTGTATTTATGATAAATCCTTTCACCGACGAATATTTCATGAAAAAAGCTTTGCAGGAAGCCGAAATGGCTTTTGAAAAGGGCGAAATTCCTGTTGGCGCTCTAATTGTAATTGATAATAAAGTCATTGCCAGAAGTCATAATTTAACCGAATTACTTCATGACGTTACGGCTCACGCCGAAATGCAATCCATCACTGCTGCTGCGAATTATCTTGGCGGAAAATATTTAATGGGTTGTACGCTGTACGTCACACTGGAGCCATGCCAGATGTGCGCCGGAGCTTTGTACTGGAGTCAGATTTCAAGAATTGTCTATGGAGCCACTGATGAAAATCGTGGTTTTGTAAAAATGGGAACGCAATTGCATCCTAAAACAACTGTCGTTTCTGGAATTATGGCGAATGAAGCGTCGGAGTTGATGAAGCGATTTTTTCTGGAGAGAAGGAAGTAAACTATTCAAGATGTTTGCTAGCCCTGATGGGAACGGTATCCTTTTTATTTTTTCTTTAAAAATAAAAAGATACAAGTATACAGCAGGACACAAGCGGTATTGAACTGACGAAGTAAATAGCTCCTTGTAAATCTGAAATGTGAAGGAAAATTAAATTGTTCACATTGTTGAATTTTCTTCCTAAAATAATAAATTAAATAATCTACATTTACTACAGTATAACGGTAACATCCCAATTTTGGTGTTACTTGTGAGATGTTACAATAATTTAATTTATAACCCATTAACTCTAGATAAAAGTGAAAACAAAAGGATTAATTTACGTATTTTCTGTGTTTTTTTTGTTTCAAGCGTGTGGTAGAAAATCAGTCGCCGATTTTAATTCAGATTTCTCATTATTCAAAGAGTTTGTCGTTAGTTTTACGGGAGGAATTGTTTCTTCAGAATCTGATATTAGGGTAATTTTGGCTTTTGATAAAAAAGAATGGAAAATCAATGAGGTTTTAGATAGCGATTTGTTTACTATTTCTCCTACTATAGACGGAAAAGTAATTGCCCTTTCGAACAATACTATTGCTTTTATTCCCGAAAAAAAGCTAGAATCGGGCACGGAATATCAAGTGACTTTGCATTTGGATAAACTGAATCCAAAGGTTGCCGAGAAAAGCAAGGAACTTTCCAATTTCAATTTTACGGTAAAAACTATAAAACAGGATTTTGTTGTCAATACGCTCTATGTTCAATCCTATAGCCAAGAATACCAATATCTGAATGGTGTGCTCAAAACCGCAGACAATATCGATTTGGAAACTGCTAAAAAATTGATTGAAGCCGAGCATAATGGAAGCGATTTGAAAATTGTTTTCGAAAAAGCGAACACAATTGGTAAAGAATTCAAGTTCAGAATTGACAGCATTCAACGATTGGAATCTAAAAGCAATCTTGAGATAAAATACAACGGTAGTGATTTTGATATCGATCAAAAAGGGACTATCGATTTCCCGATTACGGCATTGAAAGAGTTCAAAGTCGTTAAGACAGAAATTCAAGAAGGAGATAATCAAACGTTATCCATTAATTTTTCAGAGCCATTAGAAAAAGGACAAGATTTTAAAGGATTGGTTGCCATTCAAAACACGAATAATTTAAAGTTTTCTGCACAAGGAAATGTGTTGAAAGTTTATTTTATTAATGAAGTATCCGTTCAAAAACCGGTTGAAGTTGCTCCAGAACCAGTTGCAGAAGTTGTAACTATTGATTCTACAGCTATGGCTGTCGATAGTGCTTTGGTTGAGGAGCCTGAAGAAGTTGCCGTAATTGAGCCTGAGCCGGTTGTTGATTTGCAAAAGCTTACAGGAGAACTGTTGTTGGAAGTTTTTCAGGGAATAGAAAGTCAATACGGTAGAAAGTTAAATGAGAATTATACCGAGAAAATATCATTTGATGAAATAAAGCCAAGCGTTCGTTTTATCAAAAACGGAACGATTCTGCCAAGTTCTAATAATTTAAAACTTAATTTTGAGGCTGTAAACCTGAGTGCTGTTGATGTAAAAGTGTATAAAATTTACAAAAACAACATCATGCAATTTTTGCAATACAACGAACTCAATGGCAGTCAAAACCTGAAAAGAGTTGCGCAACCCATTGCCAAATCAAACCTGAATTTAAAAGAAAATACATTAATAAATCTGAGTGAGTGGAACACTTTTGCTTTGGATTTATCTAAAATAATTACTCCTGAACCAGGCGCGATTTATAGGGTAGAATTTGTTTACAAGAAAAAATATTCTTTGTACAAATGCGAAACCGCGGATGAAAATACAACCGAAGAGGAAGAAGATATTGATGAGAATGATGTCAATTACAGCGGAAACTCTTACGATGATTATTATGATGATTACGAATGGCGAGAAAGTCATGATCCTTGCTCTAGTTCTTATTTTTATAATGCCAAAATAGCAACCAATATTCTGGCTACTGACTTGGGGGTAATTGCTAAAAGAGGCGAAAACAAATCGTATTTGTTTGCCGTAAATAATATTGTCACCACTGAGCCAGTTACAAATGCAAGAGTAGATTTGTATACTTTTCAGCAGCAAAAAATAACTACAGGGACCACCAATAGCGATGGAATTGTGACTTTTCAGTTGGATAAATTTGCCTATTTTGCTATTATAACTCAAGGTGCGGAATCTACTTATGTTAAATTAGACGACGGGAATTCATTGTCAGTGAGTAATTTTAATGTGGCTGGCGAGACTTTGCAAAAAGGACTTAAAGGATTCATTTATGGAGAACGTGGCGTTTGGCGTCCTGGAGACAATTTGTATTTGTCTTTCATTTTGAATGATGCTTCGAATAAAATTCCACTAGGACATCCTATAAAATTTAGACTAGCCGATCCAAATGGAAAAGTAACGTATCAAACGGTTCAAAAATCGAATGAATGGAATCATTATGCGTTTACAATTCCAACAGAAAATGATGCGCCTACCGGAAATTGGGAAGCAGTGGTTAGCGTAGGTGGTGCGAAGTTTTATAAAAGTCTAAAAATTGAAACCATCAAACCCAATCGGTTAAAAATAAAAAATACCTTCAAACGAGCTATACTTTCATCAGCGTATCCAAATACCAGCAGTCTTGAAGTAGCTTGGCTTCATGGCGCTGTGGCCAAAAATTTGAATGTTGAAATGCAAGCCAAATTTTCGCAACAAACTACGACTTTCAAAAATTATGAAAAGTATATTTTTGATGACTTGGTTCGAAAATTCAGCACCGAAGAAGTTACCGTTTTCTCAGGGAAATTGGATGATAATGGAAAAACGAATGCTACGATAGACCCAAAAATACAAGGAGAAGCACCAGGAATGTTGAAAGCGTCCTTTATTACCAAAGTGTATGAAGAAGGAGGCGATTTTAGTACTGATGTTATAGCGACGACTTATTCTCCGTACAGTACTTATGTGGGGATAAAGTCACCTGAGCCCAATAAATACGGAATGCTAGAAACCCGTAAAATGAACCAATTTGATGTGGTTACTGTCGATGAAAACGGAAGACCAAAGTCTGTTAGAAATCTGGAAGTAAAAGTGTACAAAGTAGAATGGCGCTGGTGGTGGGATGCGTCTAGCGATAATTTATCCAATTATAACTCTGATAATGCGACGACTTCGTATAAAACTTTTATTGTCAATACCGATACTAGTGGAAAAGGAAATGTCCGTTTTGCCTTGGCTGATGAAGAGTGGGGACGTTATATGATTCGGGTTTCTGATGCTGCTGGCGCACACGCAACGGCTTTGACGGTAAATATCGATTGGCCAACATGGTCTGGAAAAACTAGAAATACAGATGCTTCTACAGCCAATATGTTAGTGTTTTCAACCGATAAGGAGAAGTATGCCGTGGGCGAAAATGCTCAAATTTCGTTCCCATCTAGTGCAGGAGGGCGTGCTTTTATCTCTATCGAAAATGGCTCGAAAGTAGTACAAACGCTTTGGGCGAAGACCCAAAAAGGAGAAACCAAAATAACCATTCCGATTACAGCTTCTATGGTGCCAAATGTGTATTTCAATATTACGCTGTTGCAACCACACGCTTCAACCAAAAATGATTTGCCAATCCGTATGTATGGAATTGTACCTATCGAAGTGGTTGATAAAAACACCATCCTTGCTCCCAAATTAGTAATGCCAGATGTGTTGCGTCCCGAGCAATTATTTGCTTTAAAAGTGCTTGAACAATCTGGAAAAGCAATGACCTACACAATTGCCATTGTTGATGAAGGATTATTAGATTTAACCCGTTTCAAAGCGCCAAATGCTTGGGACAGTTTTTATGTTCGGGAAGCTTTGGGTGTAAAAACCTGGGACATTTACGATGATGTAATTGGAGCGTATGGCGGAAGAGTGAATCAGATTTTCAGCATTGGAGGAGATCAGGATTTGGGTGGAGGAAAAGCCAAAAAGGCGAATCGATTCAAGCCGGTTGTGATTTATATGGGGCCTTTTAAATTGGAGAAAGGACAAACCAAAACCCATCAAGTAAAATTACCGAAATACATTGGTGCTGTAAAAACAATGATTGTGGCTGGAGATGCAACTACAAGTGCGTATGGAAGTGTCGAAAAAGCAACTCCGGTTCGCAGTCCGTTAATGGTGTTGGCGTCGTTGCCAAGGAAAATTTCTCCATCCGAGAAAGTAACCATTCCAGTTACTGTTTTTGCGATGGAAAAAAACATCAAAAATGTTACGATCCAGATTAAGACGAATAACGGTTTAAAAGTCATTGGAAGTGCTGTACAAAAATTATCATTCGCACAGCCAGACGAAAAAATGGCTTATTTTAATTTGGCTGTTGGTTCTGTTACCGGGATTGGAAAAGTGCAGATTGTGGCGACCTCCGGCAAGGAAAAATCAATGTACGATGTAGAGATTGACATGACGAATCCGAATCCAGTGACCAATACGTTTACCGATGTGATTTTGGAACCGAATAGTACTAAAACTATTTCGTGGAAAACATTTGGTATTGCTAGAAGTAACAAAGCAAAATTGGAGGTTTCTTCGATGCCAACAATTAATTTAAACGGACGATTACAATATTTGATTCAATATCCACATGGTTGTGTCGAGCAAACTACTTCGTCTGCTTTTCCACAATTGTATTTGAATGATATTGCCGATTTGGATGATACGCGTCAGCAATTAATTCAAAAAAATGTGACTGCTGCAATTACACGATTAGGAGGTTTTCAATTATCGAATGGTGGAATGTCGTATTGGCAAGGAGGAACAGATGCAGATGATTGGGGCACTTCGTATTCAGGGCATTTTATGATTGAAGCAGAGAAAAAAGGTTATTTTCTGCCAATCGATTTCAAATCCAAATGGATTTTATATCAGCAAAAAGAAGCTAAGCAATGGAGATTTGAGGCAAGGTATGGAAATGATTTAGCGCAGTCCTATCGCTTGTACACTCTGGCTTTAGCTGGTACTCCCGATTTATCTTCGATGAACAGATTGCGTGAAACCAAAGGAATTTCGAACGAAAGTAAATTGCGTTTGGCAGCGGCTTATGTATTGGCAGGGCAAAAATCAGCAGGTTTGACGTTGCTGCTGAACAGTTATATAGAAGACGATTCTAATTCTAATTATTACTATTATGGTTCTAGCGACAGGAATCGTGCAATGGCTTTGGAAACAATGTTGTTGCTTGGACAAAAGCAAAAAGCATTTGCAATGGCAACAAAACTAGCAAAAGATATGTCAAGCGACCAATGGATGAGCACACAAACTACAGCTTATTGTTTGTATGCAATGACTAAGTTTTCTGCGAGCAATGGTCCAAAAGGAATCGATGTTCAGTTCAGTAAAGACGGAAAAGCACAATTAATTAAAACGATGAAAACCATCGCAGACCGAAGTCTGCTTGTCAAAACGGGTTTGAATAGTGTGACTTTAAAAAACAACAGAAAGAATAGATTGTACGTTCGTGTGCTGAATACAGGAATTCTTCCAATTGGACAAGAAATAGCGATTCAGAGTAATGTTTTGGCTTCTGTTGTTTTCAAAAACAGAAAAGGAAGTGTTATCAATGTGTCTAAAATCAATCAAGGAACTGAATTTGTTGCTGAGGTAACCGTTAAAAACCTGAAAAATGAACGTGCAGAAAATGTGGCGTTGTCCCAAATTTTGCCTTCTGGTTTCGAAATTGTAAATACCCGTTTCACGGATTACGGTGACGTAACCAATAATGTGGCTGATTATATTGATATTCGCGATGATAGAACCAATTTCTATTTTGGATTAAAAGCGAGAGAAGTAAAAACCTTTAGAATATTACTAAATGCCTCTTATTTAGGAGCCTATTATTTGCCAGGACTGCAATGCGAAGCAATGTATGACAATACGTTTTTGGCTAGGACGAAAGGTTTTTGGGTACAGGTAGTGAAGTAATTCGTATCCTAACAGGTTTTAGAAACCTGTTAGGTATTACAAGAATTAAATTGATTTTTATTTTTAGGATGAAGTTACACCTAACAGGTTTTGGAAACCTGTTAAGACAATAAAAAAGTATATCAGATATGGAAAAAGATATTTTCGAATCAGGTCATTATTATCACATATACAATAGAGGTAATAACAAAGAAAATATTTTTATTGAAGAGAAAAACTATAATTATTTTCTGGAAAAAATGAAGAAATATCTTTTGCCAATTGCAGATGTTAATGCCTACTGTTTGCTCAAGAATCATTTTCATATTGTTTTGAAAATTAAAGATCAAAAGGAGTTGCCAGGAAAATTTAAGGAGAAAATTCATTTACCTTTTTCTAATTTTTTTAATTCGTATGCCAAAAGCATAAATACTGCTTATAATCGAACAGGAAGTTTATTTCAAGAACATTTGCGAAGAAACAGAATTGAAAATGAAGAGTATTTGAAGCAATTGATAGTATATGTTCATTTAAATCCTGTAAAACATAAATTTACGGAATCATTCGAAACATATTTGCATTCGTCCTACCATTCTTATATGTCAAATAAAGAAACAAGTATCGATAGAGATTTTATTTTCGAATTGTTTGGAGGTTTAGAGGATTTTAAGTTTTATCACGACGAAAGGAGACTGGTTTATAAGGGTGTAATTGACGCGATTGATAAAATGGATGAATAAATTATATTTGGTTTACTTATCCTAACAGGTTTCCAAAACCTGTTAGGTATCTTTAGTTTGAATAAAATTTCCTAAATTAATTAAAAGAGATAATATTGCGAAGGTTAAGTTTGCTTATCCTAACAGGTTTCCAAAACCTGTTAAGTATTTATTTAGGTTATACTAATCTTTTATTGAGGAGTGAATGTACACCTAATAGGTTTTGGAAACCTGTTAGGATAGTAAAACCTCTTAGGAAGAAAAACAAAAGTTTACTTTGAAAAACAAACTCATAGCGTTCCTGCAACGCATAATCAATTGGATAAAATTAAATAAAATTAAATCATCAATAGCTTTTTTGCTGTTGGTGGTTTATTATTTTTCGTTGCCGCGAACATTGTTTCAAGAGCCTTATTCTACTGTAATTGAAAGTAAAGAAGGAGAATTGCTTGGCGCCAAAATTGCTCTTGACGGGCAATGGCGATTTCCAGTACAAAACAGTGTTCCTGATAAATTTAAGAAGTGTATTGTTTATTTTGAAGACGAATATTTCAATAAACACCCCGGATTTAATCCTGTTGCGATGGTTAATGCTTTTCAGCAAAACAGGAAGGCAGACAAAGTCGTTCGTGGAGGAAGTACTTTGACACAACAAGTCATTCGCTTGTCTAGAAATGGGAAAGGTAGAACTTATTTTGAGAAAATAATTGAACTCATTCTTGCTACCCGATTAGAATTGGGGTATTCTAAAAATGAAATTTTGGAATTATATGCATCACATGCACCATTTGGAGGAAATGTGGTGGGCCTCGAAATGGCTTCTTGGCGGTATTTTGGTGTACAATCCCATCAACTGTCTTGGGCGGAGAGTGCAACTTTGGCCGTTTTGCCAAATGCGCCCAGTTTGATTTATCCAGGGAAGAACCAAATCAAATTATTGAGCAAGCGCAACCGACTTTTGTTGAAATTAAACCAGGAAGGAATTATTGATAAACAAACGTACGAGCTTTCGATAGATGAGCCATTACCTCAAAAACCTTTTGATTTACCGCAAATTGCCCCTCATTTATTGCAACGTGTTGCCAAGAATCAGGAAGGAACCAAGGTGAAAACGACAATAGAAATTGGGTTGCAAAATAGAGTCAATCAAATTGCAAAGTATTATTACAATCAATACAAGCAAAATGAAGTACATAATTTAGCTATTTTGGTAATTGATGTGTCCAATAGAAATATAATGAGCTATGTGGCCAACTCTCCTACGGACGGCAATCATCAAAAAGATGTTGATATTATTGATGCACCAAGAAGTACAGGAAGTATTCTAAAACCGCTTTTATACGCCGGTATGCTCGATGATGGGGAGTTATTGCCCAATACGCTAGTAGCAGATATTCCGACGCAGATTGCGGGGTATACGCCTCAGAATTTTAACCTGACATTTGATGGAGCAGTTCCAGCGCATCGGGCATTAGCGAGATCCTTAAACATTCCTTCTGTATTGATGTTACAGGATTTTGGAGTGAATAAATTTTATGAAGAATTGCAACGATTTAAATTAAAGGACATCTCAAAACCGCCCGATCATTATGGCTTATCGCTTATTTTAGGTGGTGCCGAAAGTAATTTATGGGATTTATGCCGAACCTACGCCGGTTTGTCTTCAACTTTAAATTTTTTCAATAAAAATCAAGGAAATTACAGAACCAATGAATTTGCTGAATTAAACTATCAAGATGATTTTCAAGTTGATTTTGGAGACGAAACCAAGCAAAAGAATATCTTAGGCTCAGGATCGATTTGGCTCACGTATAAAGCAATGGAACAAGTCAATCGCCCCGAAGGAGATGAGGCTTGGAAATTCTATGACAGTTCGCTCAAGATAGCTTGGAAAACAGGAACGAGTTTCGGGAATCGTGATGCGTGGGCGATAGGAACGAATGCGAGATATGTTGTAGGTGTTTGGGTTGGGAATGCAACAGGTGAGGGCAGGCCAACCTTGACGGGAGTTAGCAGTGCCGCACCTATTTTATTTGATGTTTTTAATTTATTGCCAAGACAACGATGGTTTGATACTCCATTTAAGGATTTAGAAGAAGTTGAAGTTTGTAATTTAAGCGGTCATTTGGCTAAAGACGGTTGTCCCAAGATAAAACAACTTGTTCCGAAGAAAGGAAAAAACACATCTATTTGTCCGTATCATAAAACAGTACATTTGGATAAATCATTACAAGTTCAAGTCAACAGCAGTTGTGAAAACATAGAAAATATAGTGACTAAAAACTGGTTTGTTTTGCCTCCCTTGATGGCTTGGTATTACAAAAGTCAGCATATTGAGTATTTGCCTTTGCCCCCGTTCAGGAGTGACTGTATGGGAACACAAACGGCTGTAATGGATTTTATTTATCCAAAAACAAACAGTAAAATCTATCTTACGAAGAATTTCAATAGTGAAGTTCAGCCCGTGATTTTAAAAGTGGCGCATTCGCAACGGGAAAGCAAGCTGTTTTGGTATGTTGATAATGTGTTCAAAGGCAGTACCAAAACCTTTCACGAAATGCCTATTTCAGCCACGACAGGATCTCATTACATCACTGTAGTGGATGAATTTGGAAACGAAATTCGAAGAAAAATTGAGATTGTTAGGGAATAGTTTATGAAATTCCAAATACCTATTTTAAAAGAGAATGTTTTTTTGAAAATATTTATTACAGCCCTGATGAAAACGGTATCCTTTTTATTTTTTATTTAAAATAAAAAGATACAAGTGTACAGCAGGAAACAGCTCCTAAAAAAAAAGAGCAAAAAAAAACCCCTCAATTTCTTGAGGAGTTTGTTATTTATTCTATGACAGCATTTTCTTTTTTGTCGTAGAAATGATATTCTAAATACGTGTAAGCGTCACGAGGTATGATTTTCACCCACTTTTTATGTTCAAGAAACCATTTTGAACGTAATGATGGAAAACCTTTGGTAAGGTATGCGGCCACAAACGGATGTACATTAAGCACAACATCTTTGTGGTTTTTTAATACTCTTTCCAGATCAAAAGCGATTTTATCAATGATTTGAATTGGCGCTTCAATTTCGCCACTTTCATTGTTTGGATCTTCTTCTCTGGTCTTAATATTTACTTCTGGTCTTACCCTTTGTCTTGTAATTTGAACTAATCCAAATTTACTCGGAGGTAAGATCTTGTGTTTAGCCTTATCGTCGCTCATTTCTTCTTTCAAGAAATCGAACAAAACTTTACGATTTTCAGGATTTGACATATCGATAAAATCTACTACGATGATTCCGCCCATATCACGAAGACGTAATTGTCTTGCGATTTCGGCAGCTGCAATCATATTTACTTCCATGGCTGTATCTTCCTGGTTGGTGGCTTTATTAGAACGGTTTCCGCTGTTTACGTCGATGACGTGCAAAGCTTCAGTGTGTTCGATAATAAGATACGCCCCTTTACTCATGGATACTGTTTTTCCAAAAGAAGTTTTGATTTGTCTCTCTATGTTGTATTTCTCAAAAATAGGTGTGTCTTTTGATTGATAAAACTTAACGATTGATTGTTTGGATGGTGCAATTTCTTGCAAATAATCCTTTGTTTGGTTGTACAACTCTTCGTCATCAATTTGAATACCACTAAAGGTATCATTGAATACATCTCTCAATATTGAAGAAGCTCTGTTGAGTTCTCCCAATACTTTAGACGGATGATGAGCAGTTGGTAATTTTTTACACATTGCAGTCCATCTGCTGAGCAGGTTCTGCAAATCTTTTTCTAATTCGGCTGTATTTTTGCCTTCGGCTACTGTGCGAACAATAACACCAAATCCTTTTGGTTTGATGGATTGTACTAATCGTTTCAAACGGTCTTTTTCTTTTTTGTCTTCTATTTTTTGTGAAATAGAAACTCGGTCAGAAAACGGAACCAAAACTATAAATCTTCCGGCAAGAGAAAGCTCGGCGCTGATTCTTGGTCCTTTGGTAGATATAGGTTCTTTGACGACTTGTACTAAAACAGATTGATTGGAACTTACTACATCAGTAATAGTACCATCTTTGTCTATTTCTTTTTCAAACTGGAAGGTTTTTAGGGAGAAATCTTTTAATTTACCTGCGCTTACAAGTTTTATGAATTTCAGTTGGGAAGCTAAATTAGGTCCTAAATCGTGGTAATGTAAAAAAGCATCTTTTTCGAAGCCTACATTTACAAAAGCAGCGTTAAGTCCGGCAACTGGTTTCCTGATTTTGGCAATAAAAATATCACCAACCTGGAAGTTGCTTTTTTCTTCTTCTTTGTGTAATTCAATTAGTTTTCCATCTTTTAATAAGGCAAAATCTACGGCTTCAGAACTAGATCTAATGATTAATTCTTTATTCACACTGTAAATTTTTTATTTATTCGCCAAAGCGAACAAATGGATTAAACAATATTTTAACAGGTATTGAACCCGGGGAAAATTAGCTGGCAGTTTGCAGTGTTAAGTTGGCAGTTGACTGACTACTAAAAACTGAATACTGATGACTAACTTTCAATTTCAATGAACGTTTAAAAAGAAAAAAGTAGTTTAAAACTACTTTTTCTTTTTGTGACGGTTAGCTCTCGCTCTTTTCTTACGTTTGTGCGTTGCTACCTTATGTCTCTTTCTTTTTTTACCACTTGGCATGTCTTGTCGATTTTATGATTAATATTATTATTTTGCTTCGTTATTTGTTTTCACTCCTTCTACAAAAACTTTTGCAGGTTTAAATGCAGGAATGTTGTGTGCAGGAATTTTTATTGTGGTATTTTTAGAAATATTTCTTCCTGTTTTCTCTGCTCTAGTCTTCACTATAAAACTTCCAAAACCTCTTAAATAAACATTGTCTCCAGTTTCTAATGAATTTTTTACTTCATTCATAAAAGTCTCTACAGTTGCCTGTACATCTCCTTTTTCAAGACCTAATTTTTCTGAAATTTTTGCTACGATATCTGCTTTCGTCATTTTCTTTCCTATTTATAATGTTGTACTATTTTTTTGAGTTTGCAAATATAGGAATTTAAAAAACAATTATTCAAGCTAATTCATTAAATTTTAATCACATAAACTTTTACTTTTGCTATCAAATAATTAAAACATGATTTTTTCTAACGTGTTAATACAATGGTATTTACAAAATAAACGCGATTTACCTTGGAGAAATACCACTGATCCGTACCCCATTTGGCTCTCTGAAATTATGTTGCAACAAACGCGTGTTGCGCAAGGAATGCCTTATTTTTTGTCTTTTACAACCGCTTTTCCCACTGTTTTTGATTTGGCGAAAGCCAATGAAGAACAGGTTTTGAAACTCTGGCAGGGATTAGGGTATTATTCCAGAGCCCGTAACTTGCATAAAACCGCGCAGTATATAGCACAGGAATTATCAGGAGTATTTCCAGGCAATTATAATGACTTATTGAAACTGAAAGGGGTAGGAGAATACACCGCCGCTGCCATTGCTTCTTTCTCCTATAATGAGGCCGTTCCCGTTGTTGATGGAAATGTGTTCCGGGTTTTGTCCCGCTATTTCGATTTGGATACTGATATTGCTCAGGCTTCCGCCAAAAAAGAATTCGCTGCTTTGGCTTTGGAACTGATGCCAAAGGATACCCGAGGCGGAGCCGAACGGAGCGAAGCTAATCCTGCGACTTTCAATCAAGCTATCATGGAATTTGGCGCGTTGCAATGTGTTCCTAAAAGTCCAAATTGCGGCAGTTGTGTTTTCAATGAAAGTTGTGCCGCTTTGCAAAAAAATAAAGTCAATCAGTTGCCTGTAAAGTCCAAAAAACTAAAGGTAAGGAACCGATACTTCAATTATCTTGTGGTTACAGATGAAATGGAAAATACCACTATTCAGAAACGAACGAACAAAGGAATTTGGCATAATCTATATGAATTTCCTCTGATCGAAACAGAAAAAGAGGAAGATTTCCATTATGTAAGTGAAACTGTTCAAGGTGATTATTTTAAAGACAATACTGTCATCAGCATGTTAGAATACAATGAAAAAAGTATTATTCATAAATTGTCACACCAACATTTACACATCAAGTTTTGGAAAGTAAAAGTAAAAGGAATGATTGAAAACGGAATTGACGTTAAAACGTTGAGAACTTTTCCGTTCCCAATTGTGCTTCATAATTTTATTGAAAAGGAATTATAGAGTTTCTAAAAAAATGTATCTTTGATAAAATACCACATTCTAAAATGAACGGAACATTAAATAAAGTTATGCTAATTGGTTTTCTTGGCGATGATGTCAAAATGCATTATTTTGACGGAGGCAACTGTATCGGAAGATTTCAGTTGGCAACAAACGAAGTATACATCAACAAAACTACCAATGAAAAAATCACTTCTACAGAGTGGCATAATTTGGTAGTACGCAATAAAGCGGCTGAACTTTGTGAAAAATACCTTTCTAAAGGCGATAAAATATATGTGGAAGGACGTATTAAGTCCCGCCAATGGCAGTCAGAGGACGGAAGCACAAAACACACCTCTGAAATTCAGGTAACCGAATTTACTTTTCTTTCCACAAAAAAAGACAGTGAAAACAACAAACAAATTCCTGCAGCTGATATTGCTAAAAACACTAATTTTGACCCGGAAAATAATGTCTTGCCTATTAATGACTTGCCATTTTGATTGTTTAATTAATCTTGACTAATTTGGACCCAGAGCCCAGTTTATTTTTTGCTTACGTTATTGATACTAATGTAGTATTTGGCTTTACAGGAATAGTTATTTTGCTGTTTTGTTCCGCTTTAATTTCAGGTGCTGAAGTAGCCTTGTTTTCGTTGTCACAAAAAGACATTGACGAAACGCTGCAAGAAAACAACTCTAAAGGGAAACTTATTGCTGCACTTTTAGAAAAACCAAAAAAACTCGTGGCGACACTTCTTGTTGCTAATAATTTCATCACTATTTCGGTAGTATTATTGTTTTCATTTGTTGGGAAAACTATTTTTTCGGCAGTAACAGCACCACTTTTAAAATTTATTCTGGAAGTACTGACCGCGACTTTTTTAATTTTATTATTCGGTCAGGTCTTGCCAAAAGTATACGCCAGTAGAAACAATAGAAAGTTTGCCAAATTGATTGTGTATCCAGTTGCTTTTTTGGACAAATTGCTTTCGCCAATAAGTTTACCCATGCGCGCTGCAACAATTTATCTGCATAATAAATTGGGAAAGCAAAAAACAAATTTCTCCGTAGATCAATTATCACAAGCCTTAGAATTAACAGCTTCGGATCAAACTTCTACAGAAGAGCAAAAAATTTTAGAAGGAATTGTAAGCTTTGGAAATACCGATACAAAGCAAGTAATGAGTCCCCGAATCGATATATTTGCTTTAGAAATAGACGAATCATTCTCTGTTATTTGTCCTAAAATTATAGAGAAAGGATTTTCCAGAATTCCAGTGTATCGAGACAATATAGACCAGATAGAAGGCGTTTTGTATGTCAAAGATTTGCTTCCGCATATTAACACGAATGAATTTGACTGGAAATCATTGTTGCGAGAGCCTTTCTTTGTTCCTGAAAATAAAAAACTGGACAATTTGTTGAAAGATTTTCAGAGTATGAAAAGCCATCTCGCGATAGTTGTCGATGAATATGGAGGAACTTCCGGTTTGGTATCACTTGAAGATGTTATTGAAGAAATTGTAGGTGATATTAGTGATGAATTTGACGATGAGAATATTAATTTTTCTCAAATTGATGATAAAAATTACCTTTTTGAAGGAAAAATAAACCTCAAGGATTTCTATAGAATAATTGATGTCGAGGAAGAATTATTCGAAATAAAAAAAGGAGAAGCTGAGACATTGGCTGGTTTTATTCTTGAAATTTTAGGAAATTTTCCAAAAAAAAATCAGAGAATTTCATTCGAAAATTGTCTGTTTACAATAGAAGCCGTGGATCAAAAGCGGGTGAAGCAAATAAAAGTAACAATTGAATAATCCTTCCCCTAGCCCCCTCCAAAGGAAAGGGAATTCTTGTGGAATACGATTCTTTAAAAAAATAAAAGATTAAATAAATTTAGAATAGAAATGTTTAAAAAAACAATCACTTTCTTGGCAATAGTAATAATGTCCTTACTGAGTTTCAGTTGTAAAGATGATGTCTTGCCAAAACCATCCAGCCATCTTCGACTGGATTATCCAGAAGCTAAATATGTAAATTTCGCAAATGAATGTCCTTTTACTTTTGAAATGAATTCGGCTGCCATTATCAAAAAAGAGACGGATTGCGGTTTTACCATTACGTATTCAAAAATGAAAGCAACTATTTATCTCACATACAAACCAGTCACGAAAAACATTAATGAACTGTTGCGGGATGCGCAAAAATTGACTTTTGAACACGTGATAAAAGCGGACGATATTCTGGAGCAACCGTATTTGAATCCCGATAAAAAAGTATACGGTATGTTTTATCAGGTAGAGGGAAATGCGGCCACCAACTCACAGTTTTATGCTACGGACAGCACGCGACATTTTGTGACAGGTTCCGTTTATTTCTATGCAAAACCCAATTATGATTCTATTATGCCGGCGGCGAGTTATATCAAAAATGACATGCAGCGACTGATGGAAACCTTGAAATGGAAATAATAACACTATAAATTTTCAACAAGCAATATTTTTTTATAATCATACAAGACATTTAATTACAAATAAGCGTGTAAATATTAGATACAGTGCTTTCTTAAATGACTTTGACTTTCTTGTATAAAAAAAGCATTCGGTTACTGGCGAATGCTTTATTTATGCAATTTAAAAGTCTGAATTACGACTTCATATTTGAAACTTTGTATGTTTTACCATCTGCGGCGGCTTCAACAACTTTTGTCAATTTTTCTGGAGTTTGAACTGTTTTGTCAAAAGTTACAGTAGCTAATTTTTTTTCAAAATCTACCGTTGCTTTCTGAACGCCGTCAAGTTTGGTTAAATCTTCTTGAATCGTTTTGGCACAACCCACAGCGCATGTCATTCCTTCCACAGAGAAACTCGCTGTCTGAAGATTGGCAGCTGCAATTTTCTTCGGCTGTTCGCTATCGCTCGGGTCTTTTTCGATTTTTAAAGCTTCTGTAGTTGCTGTTTCTTTTGAAACTATTTCCGTTTCTTTTTCTTTACAGCCTACAAATGAAATACTTGCAAGTGCTAGCGTTACGATTGATTTTTTATAATTCATTATAATGTAGATTTAAAAGATTAAAAGCATGTTTGTATCTCACAAAATTAATTAAAAAAAGAAAGACTAATTCATAAAATAATTACAATTTTGGGGCAAAATTATTTTTATGGATTCAAAGCAGTTAAAATGGTTGTACTTGATAGTTCTCGCCTTGGTGTGGGGAAGTTCATTTATACTAATAAAAAAAGGATTAATTGGCTTAACGGCTTTACAGTTGGGATCGTTGCGAATCATTTTTGCAGCTGTTTTTTTAATATTGATAGGATTTAAAAGTTTGTCCAAAATTCCGGCACATAAATGGAAATACATTGCTTTAACATCTTTATTCGGGACATTTATACCCGCTTACTTGTTTGCGATTGCACAGACTGAAATTGATAGTTCTGTGAGTTCTATTTTGAATTCGCTAACTCCTTTGAATACATTAATTCTTGGCGCTTTGGTTTTTGGACTGCAATTCAAAAGAAATCAAATTTTTGGAATTCTAATTGGTTTATTAGGAAGCGCCTTGTTGATTTTGAACGGTGCCATGCATCATCCTGAACAAAACTATTATTATGCTATTTTAGTTCTAATAGCGTCGATATGCTACGCGGTGAATGTGAATTTAATCAAAAAATTTTTGCATGATTTGAGTCCGCTGAGTATTACTACCGGGAATTTTATGGTATTGTTTTTTCCGGCATTCATAATCTTGTTTTTCTCCGGTTTCTTCGAAATAGTACATGATGTAAAAGTGCAGGAATCGATTATGTTTATAATGATTCTTGGAGTTGTAGGAACTGGAATTGCGAATATTTTGTTTTTTAAATTGATCCAAATGTCTTCACCAGTTTTTGCTACTTCAGTAACCTATTTAATTCCTGTTGTTGCTTTTTGCTGGGGATTATTAGACAATGAAATGCTTACGTCAGTGCAGTTTTTTGGTGCCTTTATTATTTTAATCGGAGTGTATTTATCATCGAAGAAGTAACGATTAATTTGAAAAGTTTAAATATCATAAAAAAATAAAGGCTGTCTAAAAAATAGACAGCCTTTATTCACTCATTCAAATTTTGATTATTGAAAATCAGCATCTGAAACACCTTCATTAATTTTTACATCAGACATTTTTATATCCAATTCAAAACCCACATTTTGTATGATATTAAAAGGAACTTTAACTCCTTTTACTTCTTTGTAATCTGCATAATTTGTAGTTTGTGTGATGCTTTTACCGCCTTGTTCAACTACTTTAGATTCGGCTAATTTCAAACCAGATGCTACTTCATAAAACAAAGTAGTTTTTCCGTTTTTAACAGCATAAGCGTCTTTTCCGTTTATAGACTCAATAGATTCTAAAGTTAATCCTTGTTTTTTAGAAAGAGATAATTCTTCAAATGGTGTTGCAGCTGCTTTCATTTCTGTTAGCATTGTTCCTTCGATGTTTTGGCGCTGTCCTTGTTGCATTACGTAAGCTCCTTTTTCATTTACTACTTGTTTCATTATGCTCATTGTTCCCATGGCTAATTCAACCATAAGTTTTCCTTTAGCATCAATTTTAGAAGTAAAATTTAATGGAGAAGGCGCTTGTGGAATTGTTGTAGTTCCGATCATTGCGATTGTTTTTACAGCCGAAGCTGCTTTTTCGCCGCCAATAGCTTTGATGTAATTGTCAATAACACTTTTTGCAGTAACTCCAGCTGGAACCGATTTTTTGAATTCCGATTTAGCCGTTGGATTTCCGTATTTATCAAAGTACGATACCGGGAATTTCAATTTTTCTAAACCAGGAGCTACATCAGCGGCTTTTCCTACAATTACAATTCTGCTGTTGTCAGCCAAGAAATATTTATTGGCAACTCTTAAAATGTCATCTGCTGTTACAGCGCTGATATTTTTGATGTAATTCTCGTAAAAATCAGCCGGTAAACTTTGCGTTTGAATTCTCAAAGCATATCCTGCTACCGTTTGTGGTTTTTCAATTTGCATTACAAATCGTCCAATGTATCCTGCTTTTACGCTGGCTAACATTTCGTCAGTCACTTTTTCAGTTCTGATTTTTTTAAATTCTTTCAGAATTTCTACAACGGTACTGTCTGTTACCGCATTACGAACTTGTGTTGAGGCGTTGAAAGTAGAAACGCGTTTGTCTCCGTAAATGCTAGTTCTAGCGTCGTACGTCCATCCGTGAGCTTCTCTTAAGTTCATATTAATATAACTGTTGAAATCACCTCCAAGGATTTGGTTTGCTATCAAAACAGCAAAATAATCAGGATCAGTCATTTTAAGTTTCGAAATATTCCCTACCGAAACTTCTGATTGAACTGCATTCGGCATATCAATAAAGTTGATTTGTGTTGCCGAAACATCTTTTGGATCGTTGTAAGGAATAGAAGGAGCAGCTGCTTTTTTCCATGAACCAAAGAATTTCTCTACCATTTTTTTTGTTTCTTTGAATTTCACATCACCAACAATAATTAGGTAAGCGTTACTTGGAACAAAATAAGTATTGTAATTTGCTTTTACATCCGCAAGTGTTACATTTTTCAACGTAGCTTCGCTTACATATTCGCCTGCGGGATGGTTTTTTCCATAAGTTAAAACATTTATAACTCTTGCTGCTACTGCTGAAACGCTTTTTTCTTGTATTTTCAATCCTTCAATAAGTTTTGTTTTTTCTTTATCAAATTCTTCTTGAGTAAAATTTGGATTTAATGCTCCATCAGCCATTAATTCTAAAACTCTTCCAGAATATTTAGATAATGCGCTTGCAAAAGCACCATTAGAACTAAAATTTATGTTGGCTCCCAGGAAATCCACTTCTTCATTGAAAGCTGTTTTAGAAATTTTAGTTGTGCCGCTTCCAATTAAAGTACTGGTCATGTCAGCAACTCCTTTTTTGTCGCCTTCAGTATACGGGTCATTGTCTAACGTAAGACTAAATGATACTCGAGGTAATTTATGGTTTTCTACCACCATAACTTTCAAGCCATTTTTTAATTCAAAGGTGATCGGTTTTCCAATTTTTACTGTCGGAGCGACTCCGGGTTTTGGCTGAGGGATGATTTGTCCTTGCATGATTACTGTTAAGAACAAGCTTGATAAAATTAATATTGATTTTTTCATAATGATATATCTTAGTTTTGAGCTTTGTCTTTAGATGGAACGTAATCCAAAACTAATCTTTGGTTTGGATTTAAATATTTCTTGGCAATATCTCTAATTTCTTCACGAGTGATAGAATGGTAGATTTCGATTTCGGTGTTGATTAAGTTTACATCACCATATAACAGATGATACGAAGCCAAGTTGTCAGCAATACCGTCAATGGTCGAGTTGCTGTTTACATATTGGTTTTCGAATTTATTTTGTAATTTTTGTAAGTCTTTTTCAGAAAGTAATTCCGTTTGAAGCTTTACAATTTCCAAGTCGATTTCAGCAAGAATATTTTCAGCAGTGTTTGGAGCTTGTGGCAAACCGTAAATGATGTAACTTCCGTAATCTTCTTGACTATTACTAAAAGCGCCAATCTGTAGGGCCATTTTCTTGTCGTCAACTATTTTTTTGTATAATCTTGAGCTTTTTCCATCGCTTAAAATAGATGAAATCATGTCTAGCACTCTGGCATCTCTGGTTTTCATAGACGGCGTTCTGTACGCTGCTACAATTGCAGGAATTTGGATGTTAGCATCTTCAAATTTTGCTCTGATGGTTTGAGTAATTGGTTCTTCAACAAATGTTTCTCTTTGAATAGCAGCTCCTTTTTTTATAGGTCCAAAATATTTTTGAATCCATTCCTTGGCTTGTTCATTTTTGAAATCACCGGCAACAATCAAAACAGCATTATTCGGAATGTAAAATTTCTTGTTGAAAGCTTGGAATTCTTCTAATGTTGCAGCGTCTAAATGGCTCATAGATCCAATAGTTGCCCAACGGTATGGGTGTTTTGTAAAAATATTCTTTTTTACTTCCGCTAAAAAGTTTCCGTAAGGCTGATTGTCAACACGTAGTCTTTTTTCTTCTTTCACCACTTCGTTTTGAGTATTAACACCAATTTGATTAATTACTGGATGCAACATTCTTTCTGCTTCCATCCACAAACCTAATTCTAGGTTGTTAGAAGGGAAAACTTCATAGTAATACGTTCTGTCATCAGTAGTGTTCGCATTATTCACACCGCCGTTTCCGGTCACAATCTTAAACCACTCACCGCGTTTGATATTTTCGGTTCCTTCAAATAACAAATGTTCAAAAAAGTGAGCAAAACCAGTTCTTTCCGGATTTTCGTCTTTGGCACCCACGTGGTACATTACTGATGTAATCACAGTAGGAGCAGATGGATCGTTGTGCAAAATTACATGCAAGCCATTGTCTAATTTGTATTCCTCAAAAGCTACTTTCTGCGCTGAAGCGACTCCTCCTAGCATAAACAAAGCACCTAAAGCCATTAATGAATTTTTCATAAGGTTAATAATTTTGTTAATATGTTAAGTTAGTAGGGGATTTAATTTTTTGTTACACAAAAATCATTTTGGCGTGGGAGATTTAACATTAGTTCATCAAGATGTTTCATATTAAAGCTTTAAAAAATCAATGAAATATAGAATTGTGACGTAAAGAATATTTTTTTTCTTCAACAGATTGCGAGGTAAATATTTAATTGTATATTTGCAACCTTAAAAATTATTAAAACAATCCAGTATGTATGCAATCGTAGAGATAGCAGGGCAACAGTTCAAAGTAAGCAAAGACTTAAAGGTTTATGTTCACCGTTTGACTAATGAAGAAGGTTCAAAAGTTTCTTTTGACAAAGTTCTTTTATTAGATGACAACGGAACAATCACTTTAGGCGCCCCAGCTATAGAAGGTGCTTCAGTAGAAGCTAAAGTGTTACAACACTTAAAAGGAGATAAAGTTATCGTTTTCAAAAAGAAAAGAAGAAAAGGATACAAAAAGAGAAACGGTCACAGACAATATCTTACTCAAATTGTAATTGAAGGTATTACTGGTGGTGGTGCAAAGAAAGCAGCTCCTAAAAAAGCAGCAGCTGAAGCAACTACAGAAGAAGTTGAAGCTCCTAAGAAAAAGGTAGCTAAAGCTAAAAAAGAAGATACACAAGAATAATAACAAAATAAAACTAATACGTCATGGCTCACAAGAAAGGTGTCGGTAGTTCAAAGAATGGTAGAGAATCAGAATCAAAACGTTTAGGCGTTAAGATATTTGGTGGTCAAGCTGCTATTGCTGGGAACATCATCGTAAGACAAAGAGGTTCAAAACATAATCCAGGTGCAAACGTTTACATTAGTAAAGACCACACACTACACGCAAGAGTAGATGGAGTTGTTTTCTTCCAAAAGAAAAGAGATAACAAATCGTATGTTTCCATACTTCCATTCGAAGTTGAAGCATAATTGATTTTCTCAATTATTTAAAAACCCGTCCCGATTTTATCGGGACGGGTTTTTTGGTTTTAATATTTCATGAAAAATTGATATCATGAATTATGTTTGAAGTTTCGATTGCAGATTTTTGATACCTGAATGAATTTGTATATTCACTTAAGAAAAGTTGTTGCTATTTTAAAAAACTCTCGCTGACTGCAATAAAAATTAAACTTCTGATTATTTATTCTAAGGTTTTGTATAAAATATAGCTGTTCAAAAGGAAGTAAAAAAAGGCGGGTAAGGAAACTAACAAAGAATCTTTCATCTTTATTCTTACGCCCACGCCAAGCAGCATCAACAAAGCTAAGCCGCCTGAGGCAAAAACTAAAATAGTGTAATTCTGGATGCCTATAAATAAACCAAAAGCGCCTGTCAATTCTAAAACAGCGGTTAATATTCCAAACTTTTCGAGGCCAAAGCGTTTGAATTCGTTTTTCATATTTGTAGAAACAAAATAAGCGATTCCGTAAATAAGAAACGAGGCTGCCGAAAAGAAAATAAGTACATTTAAGAAATTCATATTTTAATTATTTGGAAGCGAATAGTGCTACAAAAAGGGATAACGCCAAAAGGAATAATGATGGAAAATGTTTAAACCAGGGATTTTTTGCTTTAAAATGAAAAAATTGTGCGCTTGCCATTAAAAAAGCCATTAAAAGCGCTGGTATAAACACGAGTTTTGGGTACCAGATGCCGGTTATTAATAACGTTGCTAACACTATTTTAGAAGCGCCTACAATATTTCGTGTTAAATCAGAAAGTCCATATTGTTTAAATTCTTTAACGATGTTATCAAATCTAAAAATCCAAACATAACTGACGGACAACGCAATTACAAGTTGGGCGATAATAGAATAAGTATTCATGATTTTGTAGTTAAGGTTATTTTTTTTCGGTTTTATGATTAAGTCTTTTCAATAAGTTGAATTTCCTGAACAAAAATAATTCTCTCAAATATACCATAAACTTAGATTATAATGATTCCGTTACTGATTTATTAATAATAGGTTTCACTTTTATTGGGATGTGAATTAAACCTTGGTCTTTACACATTTTAATTAGTAATTAAAATCCGTGATATGGTCATACTAACAACAACAAGTTGCGTAACGTGGTCACGCCCAAAAACAAAAAACCCTCGCATTTCTGCAAGGGTTCTAAAAATCCAATAATCTTAAAATCTAATTTCAGACTAGTATCTGTAATATTCTGGTTTGAATGGACCTTCAACCGGAACACCTATATAATCAGCTTGATCAGTACGTAAAGTCTCCAATTCAACACCTAACTTAGCCAAGTGTAGCATTGCTACTTTCTCATCTAAATGTTTTGGTAACATGTAAACTTCATTATTGTATGACGCGCTGTTTTTCCATAATTCGATTTGAGCAAGCGTTTGGTTTGTAAATGAGTTACTCATTACAAAACTTGGGTGACCTGTAGCGCAACCAAGGTTTACTAAACGACCTTCAGCAAGGATAAGAATGTCTTTTCCAGCAATAGTATATTTGTCAACTTGTGGTTTGATTTCGATTTTTGAGGCACCATGGTTTGTGTTCAACCAAGCCATATCAATTTCGTTATCAAAATGCCCAATGTTACAAACGATAGTTTTGTCTTTCATTTTTTCAAAATGAGAACCCAAAACGATATCTTTATTTCCAGTAGTGGTAATGATAATATCAGCGGTAGCAATAACGGTATCTAATTTTTTTACTTCAAAACCGTCCATTGCAGCTTGAAGCGCACAAATTGGGTCAATTTCAGTAACAGTAACAATAGAACCAGCACCTCTAAAAGAAGCAGCAGTTCCTTTACCCACGTCACCGTAACCACAAACGATTACTCTTTTTGCAGCAAGCATAATATCAGTTGCGCGACGAACCGCATCAACTGCAGATTCTTTACAACCGTATTTGTTATCAAATTTCGATTTAGTAACCGAGTCATTAACGTTGATTGCCGGCATTGGCAATGTTCCTGCTTTTACTCTTTCGTACAATCTGTGAACTCCAGTAGTAGTTTCTTCAGATAATCCTTTAATTCCAGAAACTAATTCCGGGAAACGATCAATAACCATGTTAGTCAAATCTCCACCGTCATCAAGAATCATGTTTAATGGTTTTCTGTCTTCACCAAAGAATAATGTTTGCTCAATACACCAGTCAAAATCTTCTTCGTTCAATCCTTTCCAAGCATAAACTTGAATTCCTGCAGCAGCAATCGCCGCAGCAGCTTGATCTTGAGTAGAGAAAATGTTACAAGAACTCCAAGTCACTTCAGCACCAAGAGCGATTAAAGTTTCAATTAAAACCGCAGTCTGGATTGTCATGTGCAAACATCCTGCAATACGAGCACCAGCAAGTGGTTGTTCGTTTTTGTATTCAGCGCGAAGTGCCATTAAACCTGGCATTTCAGCTTCTGCTAATTCAATTTCTTTTCTTCCCCAAGCCGCTAGAGAAATGTCTTTTACTTTGAAAGCCACGAAAGGCATAGTTGTAGTACTCATTTATAGTATATTTGTAATTACTTCGTCCGTTCGCCTTTCAGGCTCGGGTGAAAATTTTTTGCGAATTTACGGAATAACTTTATAATTTAACTGTTTTCTATAAGATTTATGAATTGTTTACCCCGCTAATCTTTTGAACAGTAACTAAATAATTTTTATTAGGAGCTATTTCCCGCTTTTTGTTGCAATCTTTTTATTTTTAAAGAAAAATAAAAAGGATTTTCACTTCAATCGGGGCTAAAAATCAAGATCATAACACGATGCCACTTTTCAAAACGATAAATTTATCTCGAATCGTCGGGAACACCACACAAATTCTTGTTTGGAAGGTAACCGAATCCTATACAGAATTATTAGAACAAGTAATTTTAAACGAGACCAATCGTATGCGGCTCGACGGGATGAAATCCGAAATGCACCAGCGCGCATTTCTCAGTGTTCGCAAATTATTGCAGGAAACGGGTCACACTGATTTAGATTTGTATTACGATGAATTTGGAAAACCGCATCTTTATGGAGAAAAGCATATTTCAATAACGCATTCGCATAACTTTTCGGCGATTATTATCAGTGAAGAAACCGTAGGAATCGATATCGAATTGCAAAGAGATAAAATCACCCGGATCGCAGATAAATTTTGTGATTCGGAATTTCAATTCCTGGATTTGGACAGTGAAGAATACATTCGAAAATTAACGGTTATTTGGGGTGCCAAAGAAGCAATTTTCAAAATTAGAAACGAAAAAGGAATCAGTTTCAAAAATCATATAAACGTTCAGTCATTCGAATTAAATGTTAAACAAAATGACGCGAAACTTCATTTTAATAATTTGATTATAGATTTTAATATTCATTTTGAAGAAATAGAAGATTTTACGTTAGTTTATGCTTTCCAAAAATAGTGTCCAGAATTCAGTATTCCGTCGCGCAGTTTGTCATGTTGTGCCCGAAATGGCCAAGCAATGACAACACAGGTAATAATTAATCATACTAATTAACAGAAATCAGTTTAAATCTGTAAAATCCGCGTAATCTGCGTGCCAAAAATGACAAACATTTATAACGAAATCATTCAATCTAAAGTCGAACGTCAAAAACTTCTGGCGATTCTTCTGGATCCTGATAAAGTAGTTTTGGAAAATTTATCCGATTTAATTTCAAAAATAAATCAATCGCCGGCAACTCATATTTTCATTGGCGGAAGCCAGGTTACAACTACTATTCTAGACGAACTAATTGTAAAAATTAAACAAAACTGTAATTTGCCAGTAGTTCTTTTTCCCGGAAATCCTTCCCAGATTTCAGCGGAAGCAGATGCCATTTTGTTTTTGTCATTAATCTCTGGTCGTAATCCGGATTATTTAATCGAACATCAAGTAAAAGCCGCGCCCATTTTAAACCAAACCAAACTTGAAATTATTTCAACGGGATATATTCTCATAGACAGTGGCACAGAAACAGCGGTAGAACGCGTAAGTAAAACCAAGCCTTTAGACCGGAGCAATTTAGATTTAGTGTTGGCAACCGCACAAGCAGGCGAAATGTTAGGCAATAAGTTGATTTATTTAGAGGCGGGAAGCGGTGCTAAACAAGCCGTTCCGCTGGAAATGATTACATTAATTGCTCAAAACATTAAAGTTCCATTACTCGTTGGCGGCGGAATCGTAGATTTGCAGGGAATCAAGAATGCGTATGACTTCGGAGCCGATTTAGTGATTATCGGAACTGCTTTTGAAAAGAATATTAATTTTTTTAACCATAATTAATGATAGATTATTTTTTTTCACAATACAGCGAATACCCAACATTAGACATCATATTGGAAATTATAGCTGTCATTTTTGGATTATTGAGTGTTTGGTACGCCAAAAAAGATAATATTTTAGTTTTTCCAACCGGATTAGTAAGTACATCCATATTTGTATATTTGCTTTGGAAATGGACGCTATGGGGAGATATGATGATAAATGGCTATTATTTTGTTATGAGTATTTATGGCTGGTATCATTGGACTCGCAAAAAAGGGGATACTGAAGAATTTCCCATTTCAAAAATTTCGAGTTCAGAAAAACGAATTGCAATAATTCTTTTTATATTTACTGTCGCCTTCGTTGTCTCAGTTTATTATTATTTTGATAAATTCACCACTTGGTATGCCTATATAGATACATTCATTACAGGGATTTTCTTTGTGGGAATGTGGCTGATGGCCAAAAGAAAAGTAGAAAATTGGATATTTTGGATTGTTGGAGATGTAATTTCCATTCCGTTATATTTTGCAAAAGGCTATACTTTTACCAGTTTTCAATACGTAGTATTTACAATAGTTGCCATTTTTGGCTATTTAGAATGGAAGAAAATCTCAGACAACTCCAGCAAACTGGAACCACAGAAATTATAAAAATTGCTCTTTTTGGTCCCGAAAGTACTGGCAAAACCACATTGGCCAAACAACTTGCGGAATATTATAAAACCGAATGGGTTCCTGAGTTTGCACGCGATTATTTACAAGAAAAATGGAACTCAATTCAACAAATATGTACTGTTGACGACATGCTTTCAATTGCTTATGGTCAAGCCAGATTAGAAAATGAGCGAACGCTGATTGCCAATAAATATCTTTTTTGTGATACTAATTTAATGGTGACTAAAGTTTTTTCGGAGGTATATTATAACTATTGTGACCCGTTGTTGAATGAAGCGGCTCGCAATCACGAGTATGATTTGTTTTTTCTAACGGACATTGATGTGCCTTGGGAAAGAGACGACTTGAGAGACAAAGCCGAAGGCAGAGAGTCTGTTTTTGCTGTGTTTAAGCAATCATTGATCGATAATAATAAGCCATTCATAACACTTTCCGGAAACAAGGATTTGCGACTTCAAAAAGCAATTGCTATTATCGATGATTTGAATTTAGCGAGAGAATTAGGGTTTTCATCAGCTGATTTTGTATATATAAAGGAGTGTGGAATTCCAATGAAAAATATTCAAAAGCAATTGAATTTTTTTAAAGAGGGAATACCAAAAGCGGATGTCATTAATCCGGCAACATTGTCAAATGGTATTTTGAAATTAGCTGAAAAAGATTTTCAAGAAAAAGCTAATTTTTTTGATGCCCATAAATTAAACCTAAAATTAAACAAATTTGTTCCTGCTTCTGGGGCGGCCAGCAGAATGTTTAAGTTTTTGACGGAATTTATTAATGAATTTGATATTGAAAACGAATCGATAAACGCTTACATCAACCTAAAAAAAGCAAGTAAACTTTCTATTTTCATAGTAGGAATGGAGCAATTTCCTTTTTTTGAAGCAATAGATAAGCAACTGAGAGCGGAGTTTACAGATTTTGATTCTTTGGACCGCAGTTTTAAGAATTACTATTTTATAAAATTACTTTTGTCATCGGACTATTTTAATTTTGCGAATCAGCCAAAAGGCATTCTTCCTTTTCACAAGTATAAAACCCATATCGCAACTCCTGTTGAAGAGCATTTGCTGGAATGCACCCATTATTCAAGTGCTAATAATAGTTCTCATTTGCATTTTACAGTTTCAGAATCACATCAACAACATTTTGAAAACATTATAGATAAAATTAAACCTGAAATTGAAAAAAAGTCAGGTGTAGCAATAAATATTAGTTATTCGTATCAAAATAAAAGCACAGATACCATTGCGGTTACTATGAAAAATAAGCCTTTGCGAGATGAAAACGGACAATTAGTTTTTAGACCTGGAGGCCATGGCGCTTTGATTGAAAATTTAAATAATCTGGATGCTGATATTGTGTTTATCAAAAATATTGATAATGTAATTCAAAACAATTTAGAGAAAATTTCTCTGTACAAAAAAGGCTTAGCGGGATTATTATTTGGGATTCAGCAAAAGGTTTTTAGTTATTTAAACGCTTTGGATTCTGTTTCAATTGAACCCCAATTAATAGATGAAATTATTCTTTTTTTGAAGGATAATTTAAATGTTTCAATGAAGGATGGTTTTTATTCCAAAAGCTTGAAAAATAAAATTACGGAACTGCAAACGATTTTAAACAGACCAATACGTGTATGTGGAATGGTGAAAAACGAGGGAGAACCTGGCGGTGGCCCATTTTGGGTACGGGATGATCTAGGAGGGATTTCATTACAAATAGTAGAAAGTTCTCAATTCGATTTAGATAATGATACTCAAAAGGCAATTCTGAATGCCGCTACCCATTTCAATCCGGTTGATTTAGTTTGTGGCATTAAAAATTATAAAAATGAGAATTTTGATCTGACTCAATTTGTGGACGACAACAGCGGTTTTATTGTTGAAAAAAATGTGTCGGGCGAAAGTATCAAAGGATACGAATTACCCGGTTTGTGGAACGGCGCAATGGCAAACTGGCTGACGGTTTTTGTTCAGGTGCCTTTGATTACTTTTAATCCAGTAAAAACAGTGAATGATTTGTTGAAACCTGCACATCAATCTTAAAAAATCACTTGCAATGGAAATCGATAAAATCTTATCTGAATTAAGTTTCAAAGCAGTACGCAGCAGTGGAGCTGGCGGCCAGAACGTAAATAAAGTTTCCTCGAAAGTGGTATTAAGTTTTGATGTGCACCATTCTCAGGGGTTAACGGATGAGGAAAAACTGTTGGTTGCAACCAAATTATCTTCCAGATTGACTACTGATGCTGTTCTGATCTTGAATTGCGATGAACACCGAAGTCAGTTTAGAAATAAAGAAATTGTAATTAAGCGATTTTTGGAATTGATTAAAAATGCATTATTTATTCCTAAGGAAAGAAAGCCCACTAAAATTCCAAAATCAGTAATTAGAAAGCGAATAAAGGATAAAAAGAATATTTCTGAGGTCAAGAAAAATCGCAGGAAACCAGATTTAAATTAATTGTAATTTTTAGTTTTATTTTTTTTTAAAATCTAACGGTCAAACTATCTGAATATCTAAAAATCTTTTCTAAATTTGCGCTGTCTCAAAGGGGTGCTCTAAATAACGAGCTGAGATTATACCCAACGAACCTGAACAGGTAATGCTGTTAAGGGAAAAAATGATAAAAAAATAGCGTGCACACTACTTTATTTGTCATAGAAAACAATCATTTTTTAATTTAACAAAAGAATAATTCCCCCTTTTATTCGTAATCTTTTTACGGATGAATACTTTACTTTATATTATTGGCCACAAAGGCAAAAAAGCACAAAGCGCAAAGGCGAAACCTTCAAACTCACTTTCGATTCGTCTATTTTCTATTTTCTTTTCTCTGTTTTCTTTTCTCTGTTTTTCTCAAATTAAAGACACCACAAAAGTAAACCAACTTGATGAAGTCTTGGTTTCTGCGGTGCGGGTTACTACAAAAACACCGGTAAGTTTTAGCAATTTAGGTAAAAAAGAAATTAAATTCCGTAATTTAGGACAGGATATTCCTATTCTGATGAATTATTTGCCGTCAGTTGTCACGACTTCTGATGCAGGAAATGGTGTAGGATATACCGGAATTCGGGTTCGTGGTAGCGATGCCACCAGAGTAAATGTTACGATCAACGGAATTCCGTACAATGATTCTGAAAGTCATGGAACCTATTGGGTAAATATGCCTGATTTTGCATCATCATTGGAGAGTTTGCAATTGCAACGCGGCGTAGGAACATCAACTAACGGAGCGGGTGCTTTTGGCGCCAGCTTAAATATGCTTACGGATAATTTTTCCAAAGAAAGCTCGGGTGAACTTTCCAACTCTTTTGGAAGTTTCAACACCAGGAAACACACCGTAAAATTTAGTACAGGTTTAATGAACAATCATTTCGAAATCGCAGGACGACTATCGGCTATCAAGTCGGATGGATTTGTGGATCGTGGAGCATCTGATTTGAAATCGTATTTCCTGCAGGGAACGTATGTGGGTAAAAGTACTTTGATAAAAGCATTGGTTTTTGGAGGTGCCGAAAAAACGTATCAGTCTTGGAACGGAATAGATGCAGAAACGCTGCAAAATGATCGAACATTCAATTCAGCAGGTGCTTTTACGGACAAACAAGGAAATGCTCGTTTTTATGACAATGAAACCGACAATTACCAGCAAGATCACTCTCAGTTGCATTGGAACGAAAAAATATCTGAAAACTGGAATACTAATTTTGCTTTGCATTACACTAAAGGAAAAGGATTTTACGAAAATTATAAAGAAGACGCTGATTTTGCTGATTATGGATTACAGCCCGCTGGCGCAGTAACAACGACGGATTTAGTGCGTCAGAAATGGTTAGAAAATGATTTCTACGGAACGACCTTTTCTGCTAATTATAAAGATGATCAACTGGATGTTATTTTTGGTGGTGGATGGAACAAGTACGAAGGCGATCATTTTGGTAAAGTGATTTGGGCACGAAATGCCTCGCAGAGTGAGGTAGGAGATCGCTATTACGATGATTATGCCATTAAAACGGACGGGAATATTTTTGCGAAAGCCAATTACCAAATCACGGAGCAATTAAGCTTATTTGGAGATTTGCAATATAGATCCGTCAATTATAAAGCCAACGGCGTTCAGTCAACAGTTGTGGATGATACTTTTAATTTCTTTAACCCCAAAACGGGATTTACTTACACAATCAATTCTGGAAATTCGGTGTATTTGTCTTATGCCAGAGCCAATCGCGAACCGAATAGGAGTGATTATGAAGGCGGAAATGTAAAGCCGGAAAAGCTGAATGACTTTGAATTGGGTTGGAGATATGTTGCAGAGAAAGTACAATTCAATTCGAATGTGTATTATATGGCCTACAAAGACCAGTTGATTCTGACAGGAAGTTTAGATGATGTAGGCGCTCCAATACGTTCCAACAGCGAAAAAAGTTATCGTTTAGGGTTGGAAGTTGATGCTACAATAGCGTTAACAAATCAATTGATTATTCGTCCTAATTTTACGTTGAGTGCCAATAAAAATATTGATTTAGCAGTTGAAGGTCAGGATTATGGGACTACTGAAATCGCATACTCACCATCAATTATTGCAGGAAATATTTTGGTTTATACACCAGTAGAGAATCTTCATATTTCATGGTTGCAAAAATTCGTTGGGGAACAATACATGAATAATATCGAATTGCCGGCTGCAAAGTTGGCAGATTATTTTGTGAATGATTTGAACGTTGCGTTTGAGTTTAAGCCAAAATCAGTTTTTAAATCGATTATTTTGACGGGTTTAGTAAATAATTTTTTAGACAAAAAATATGTTTCTAATGGATATATGTATGATATTTATCCGTATTATTATCCGCAAGCGGGAATTAATTTTCTTGCCGGATTGACACTGAAGTTTTAGCGTATTATATCAGTTATAATGAAAAAAATCCTGATAGTTTAACTGTCAGGATTTTTTGAATAGTACTATTAGCAAGGAATTTTGATGCAAATCTATCTGAAAGTTAATTTTATTTTTTTATAAAAAAAATATTCTGTTTTAAATTTGTCAGAAAAATAAAATTTGTTCTTATAGGATTTGAATTCTCGTAGTAATAGAATTAAATCTATTGGATTTAAACACCAAAATGTAAGATAGTTAGAAATATGAGTATAAAATTAAACTTGTTAAATTTTAGTTAATTAAACAAGGCAATTCTTTAAATTATATTTTTTTTTTGAAATTTACAATCGTTAAACAAAAAACTATTTATAATCTCAATCACTATTATAATGAAAAATTTCAAACCTTTATTCATCATCATTTTGTTTTCTCTAAGCCTTGAAAGTTATTCGCAAATCGCTGTAACAGGATATTCTCATTATGCTTTGGGAATAAATACCAATAAAAACAAGGCAGTAAGTTTTGAAATAAAGATTTTTACCAACAATTATTTAGAAGATATGCCGGTAGAAGGTACTGTGTTTTATAATTTTAAAACTAAAGAATACCACAGATTCTCCATTGGATTTGGGATTAATTTGAGTCCCTTTAGTAGTCCTGATCAAATGAATTCATTTGTGATTCCAGCCGTATTAGAAATTTTTCCAATCAAGGATTTTAAAAAAATAGCGATAATTTTCGAACTGGCACCAGAATTTAGGTTTGAAGATGATGTTATTATTAGAAGCCTTTTTGGTATTAGATATACTTTTGACAAAAAAAATAATTCAAAATTGTAACTCAGAATATAATATTTCCCTTTTAAAACAAGCGCTTTGTCATCATTTTAAAAAATCCGAAAAGTTTTTAAACGTTTCGGATTTATTGGTTTAATTATAAACCCGAAGTAACGTTCCGTTGACTTGAACTCTATATTGCTTCATAGGATATTTTAGTGTCCCCTGTCCAGTAAATAAACTGTATTCTTCAGTGTCACATGCGCAAACGGCATTTATCCCATTTATGGTCATGGTAGAACAAGAACTTATCGCTTGATTGGGACATGCGGCATCAAAAGCATTGTAACCACTGCCGGTATTAAAAATAATAATGCCACGTGCGCCTATTCCAGGATAATAAACCGCATTGCTCACATATTTAAGATTCGAATACGTTGGCAAATTCATATTAATATCTATCGTAAAAGTGTAATTCGAGACAAAAGGATTTGTGTTGTCAAAACCTGAATCACTGCACGAAAAAAAGAAAGGAACAGCAACGAAGAGCAACAGAATTTTTTTCATTTTAAAATAGTGTCAAAGTATTAGTGAAACAAATTTAATTTATTTAACTTTGAATTATATATGATTAACGTATATTTATTGACGAAAAAGAAATAATAATATCTTTGTGGAAAGAAATCCCGTCCTGATGGGATTTTTTCTATTTATATAAATGAGGAATTTATGAGTACAGTATCGTATTACACAGCAGAAGGTTTAAAAAAATTAAGAGAAGAATTGGATTATTTAAAGAGCGTAATGCGTCCAAAAGCATCCGCGGATATAGCTGAAGCAAGAGATAAAGGCGATCTTTCTGAGAACGCAGAGTATGATGCGGCTAAGGAAGCACAAGGCATGCTTGAAATGCGTATTGCTAAATTAGAAGACGTACATTCGAACGCTCGATTAATTGATGAGTCTCACCTAGATCTTTCTAAAGTATTGGTTTTATCGAATGTAAAAATTAAAAACCAAACCAACGGAATGGAAATGACTTATACATTAGTTGCCGAAAGTGAAGCCGATCTAAAAACAGGTAAAATCTCGGTTACATCACCTATTGGAAAAGGTTTGTTAGGAAAATCAGTTGGAGAATTTGCTGAGATCACGGTTCCGAACGGTGTTTTGAAATTTGAAATTTTAGAAATTTCACGCGATTAAACAGCGAAAGATTTAACAATTAACCCATTTCACAATGTCAAGTATTTTTACAAAAATTATAAACGGAGAAATTCCGTGCTACAAAATTGCTGAAGATGAAAATTTCTTGGCTTTTTTGGACGTAAATCCAAATGCAAAAGGACACACGCTTTGTATTCCGAAACAGGAAATAAATAAGATTTTTGAGATGGAAGATGATTTGTATGCGGGACTAATGCAGTTTTCTAAGAAAATAGCAATTGCCCTTGAAAAAACGGTTCCTTGTAAACGAATCGGAATGGCAGTTGTAGGACTTGAAGTTCCTCATGCGCACGTTCATTTGATTCCGTTGAATGAAATGGATGAAATGCGTTTTCACAATAAAGTATCGCTGTCCAAAGACGAATTTGAAGCTTTGGCAGAAAGTATAAAAACCAATTTATAATAGTTGCAGAAATAAAATATTTTGGTATGGTTTTCGTTTAAAAGGGAATAGGTAAAAACCTGTTCCCTTTTCTGATTTATGAAGCCTTCATTCTGTACTATGAAAAACATTTTTTTCTTTCTTTCTTTCTTTTGCTCACTTTTTAGTTTTGGACAGGTCAACACTGAATATTCTTTGATTGATGCTAAAATGGCGGCTATTCCCGAGAAAGCGACAACTTCAACCCAAGCAATTGCAAAGTATATCAATGCAAATTTTAAAACAGAAACGGATAAAATCCGAGCTGCATATTATTGGACGTCATCTAATATCAGTTATGATGTTCCCGGAATGTATGCAGTAAATTTTAGCGAGACGGTACAACAAAAAATTACAAGGGCTTTAAAAACCAGAAAAGGCGTTTGTATTCATTACGCCTCTATTTTTAATGATCTCTCCCAAAAAATAGGAATTCAATCCTATATAATTGAAGGATACACTAAACAGAACGCAAAAGTAAGTGAGCTGGCTCACGCTTGGATTGCTGCAAAAATTGATAAAAAATGGTATGTTTTTGACCCAACCTGGGGCTCAGGTTATGTCAATAATGGGAGATTTTATAAAAAATTAGATAATGCTTATTTTAAAGCAGAACCTTCTAAAATAATCGCTTCCCATATTCCATTTGACTATTTATGGCAATTTTCGAATTATCCTATTACTAATAAGGAGTTTTATGAAGGTAAAATCCAAATCAATACAAGCAAGAAATACTTTGATTTTGGGAAAGAAATCGCCAAATATAATGGCTTGTCTGAAGCTGATCAATTATTTGCTTCAGCACAACGAATCGAAAAAAACGGATTGATCAACGAGATGATTTCAGCACGGTATGAAGGTAAAAAGAAACAATTAATCTATTTACAACACAGTATTAATATAGAAAAATTAAATTCAATTGTGAATGAAATGAATGAGGCCGTTGTGTTATTGAATGATTTTGTCCGTTATAGAAACAATAAATTCAGCCCTGTTTTTTCAGATGATGAAATTTACCGTATGATTGAAGCACCAAGAGAAAAATTATCCAAATGTCAAAATGATATTTACAAAGTTGGCTCAGTGGGCAGTGAGAATGCTTCAAATGTAGCTTCCATCAAAAAATCTATAAGCGGAGCTGTGTCGCAAGCCGAAGAGCATTCTTCTTTCGTGCAAGACTATTTGAATTCCTCTAAAACAGTCAGAAAAACGATGTTCTATAAAGTGTCCCGTTTAGGAGCTCGTTAAGTTAGATTTTTTTTAAACTTACTTGCATTGTTGTTCCTTTGCCAATTTCAGAATTTAAGACTTTTATGGTTCCTTTATGGTATTCCTCCACGATTCTTTTGGTTAATGAAAGTCCCAATCCCCAACCTCTTTTTTTGGTGGTAAAGCCAGGTTCAAAAATGCTTTTAAACTGTTTTTTTTTAATTCCACCGCCGGTATCTGAAACGTTTATTTTTACATAATTTCCTTCTTGATCAATTTCTAAAGCTAATTTTCCTTTTCCTTTCATCGCATCGATGGCGTTTTTTACCAAATTTTCGATTGTCCAACTGTGAAGGGTGGGATTGAGAGACACCATAATAGGAGCTTTTGGCGCAGTGAACGAAAACTCAATTTGTTTGGAGAATCGGGATTGTAAATAGTCGTAAGATTGCCGTGTTTCGGCTACAATATCTTTGTTTTCTAATTTGGGTTCCGAGCCTATTTTCGAAAAACGATCGGTAATGGTTTGCAAACGTTCAATGTCTTTTTCAATTTCAAAAGTGGTGCTTTCATCTTCATTTTCGGATTTTAAAAGTTCGACCCAACCAATTAGAGAAGAGAGTGGGGTTCCGATCTGGTGTGCAGTTTCTTTGGCCATACCGGCCCAAAGTTTGTTTTGCGTTGCCATTTTGGTGCTTCGATAAAAATTGTAAACTAAACCGCCAAAAAGCACAATAATTAGCACTAAAGCAACGGGATAATATTTTAATTTATTTAGTAAAGCCGAATTTCCATAATAGAGTTTTTGAAATTTCCCGGGGACATATTCAATAACAATAGGGACGTTTTCGCTTTTTAAATCATACAAAAATGCGACTGCCTTTTTATTGTTTTTTACAATAACCTCATCAATGTTCACGGTGTTTATAATGCTGTCATTTTCTGTGAGTATAATAGGAATCGATGTATTGTCACTAAAAATTTGAAGCGGAAGGTCAACATCTGTATTTTCACCAGCGTTAATGAGTGTTTTTTGAGCTTGTGCCCAAAGATTCATTTTTAATCGTTCTTCATTTTTGAAAATTTGAAAAAAGGTGTAGGTGTTCCAAAGTATCAGTGAAATGATTAAAAAAGAGGCGAAAATTATAATCCAACGGGTTGTATTTCTTCTTTCAGAAAACTGCATAAATGAAAATTTGAATTATAAATGTAACGAAATAAATGCTGCAGTATTTTAGTTTTACTTAAAGATTTTTTTTTAAAATAAATCCACACATAATTTTATTCAAATTGGGACTTCTGCTGCAAAAACTAAATCGATTTGTCTACTTTTGTATCTTAAGCAAATTTTGAAATATATGATTACTATTGATCCAAAAAGCATTGAAACGGCGAAATTACAGGGTTATTTGCAATGTTCAGTGGGGCCAAGACCTATTGCTTTTGCCAGTACCATGGATGCAAAAGGAAATTCAAATGTGTCGCCTTTTAGTTTCTTTAATGTGTTCAGTGCGAATCCCCCAATCCTTATATTTTCACCCGCAAGACGCGTTCGTGACAATTCAATAAAACACACGTTAATTAATGTTCAAGCAACTGGGGAAGTAGTCATTAATGTGGTAAATTATGATATGGTTCAACAGATTTCCTTGGCCAGTACGGAGTACGCTGATGGTGTGGATGAGTTTTTAAAATCAGGCTTGACGCCGATCACTTCGGAAGTAGTAAAACCCTTTCGAGTGAAAGAATCGCCTGTTCAATTTGAATGCAAAGTCACTCAGATTATTCCGCTTGGGACAGAGGGTGGAGCTGGGAATTTAGTGCTTTGTGAAGTAGTTCGTATTCATATTGACGAGTCTGTTTTAGACGAAAATGGAGCAATTGATCAATATAAAATTGACTTGGTTTCCAGATTAGGCGGCAATTGGTATTCCAGATCGAACCAAGGACTTTTTGAAGTGCCAAAACCATTATCTACATTAGGAATTGGAGTGGATGCAATTCCTAATTTTGTAAAAGAAAGTCCGGTTTTCAACGGAAATGATTTAGGTATGTTGGGGAATGTAGAAGCCTTGCCTACACCAGAAGAAGTTAGTATATTTGTACAACAGAATTTTGCTGTAAAAGGAGTTTTAAGTGCTGATGATCAGCAAAAAGTACACCTGGCGGCAAAAAAATATCTGGATGACAATGATGTTTTATCGGCTTGGAAAGTACTTTTGGCAAAATAATAATATTATAAATAACATTAAAAACAACGAAGATGGAAGTTTCAGGAAAAATTAAAATGCTTGGGGATGCAAAAAATGTGGGAAGCGGAAGTTTCTTGAAAAGAGAATTAGTTGTAACCACTGAGGAGCAGTATCCACAACATATTTTAGTAGAATTTGTACAAGATAAGTGTGATTTATTGAACAGTTTTAAAGTGGGTGAAGCGGTTAAAGTTTCTATCAATTTGAGAGGACGCGAATGGGTTGATCCGCAAGGAGTGACTAAATATTTTAACGCCATCCAAGGTTGGAGAGTAGAAAGAGTATCGACTGAAGCGACTGCTGCGCAAATGCCTCCTATGCCAGCGGCTGAAGCATTTGCACCAGCAACAAACCTAAACGAAGAAGAAGCAGACGATTTACCATTCTAAGAGATAAAAAAGTCACAAGTTACAAGTCAGAAGTTTGAGTTTTACTTAAATTTCTGACTTTTTTATTTTTTTAAATTGCGATTGCCATTAATTTTTTAAATTGAAAAATGTATTATTTATCTTCAGATTTATTTTTTCCGCCTGTTTCCGAAGCCAATTGGGATGGCGTTTTGGCCATTGGCGGAGATTTATCTTTGGAACGATTGCAGCTTTCTTATAAAAGCGGCATCTTTCCATGGTTTGAAGAAGGCGAACCCATTATGTGGTGGTCACCAAATCCGAGAATGGTGCTATTTTTGGGTGAATTGATTGTTTCAAAAAGTATGCGAAACATTCTGAATAGGAATATTTTCACTGTTACTTTCAATCAAAATTTCAGAGACGTAATTTCAAAGTGTCAAAATATAGAACGTGACGGTCAAAACGGAACTTGGATTACCAATGACATGATAGAAGCCTATTGTAAACTTCATGAATTAGGAATAGCAAAATCAGTTGAGGTCTGGCAAGATAAAGTATTAGTTGGTGGTTTGTACGGAATCGATTTGGGACATGTTTTTTGTGGTGAAAGTATGTTTTCAATAGTATCAAATGCGTCAAAAGTGGCTCTTATAGCGTTGGTCAACCAATTAAAAAAGGAAGATTATAAACTCTTGGATTGTCAGGTTTATAATCCTCATCTCGAAAGTTTGGGTTGCAGGGAAATTGACAGAACAGATTTTATGGAAATATTAAAAAGTAAATAATATTTAAAATTTTAGCTTCTTAAAACTCCAATCCAGCGTATTAAAAAGGACCAATTCGTTTTTCAATGTAGGTAAATCCATAATCAGTTTCAACGTTTCATGCGCCATCATTGTGCCAATAATTCCCGGAAGCGTGCCCAGTACACCATTAAAATTGCAATTAGGAACATCTTTAGGATTTGGTGGTTCAGGGAATAAGTCACGAAGATTTTTATTTCCATTATAGTTGAAAACCGCCATTTGTCCCTCAAATTTTAAAATGCTGCCGTAAATCAATGATTTTCCTAAGATCACACAGGTATCGTTTACTAAATAGCGAGTAGCAAAATTATCACTCCCATCCACAACTACATCAAAATTCATGATGATTTGCATAGCATTTTCCATAGTTAGTTTTTCTTCAAAAGCAACAATATCAATCAATGGATTTAAAGATTCCAAAACTGATTTTGCTGTAAGTGCTTTTGATTTGCCAACTTGTTGCTCTGTATATAAAATTTGACGGTGCAAGTTGTGCAATTCGATTTTGTCAAAATCAACGATGCCAATAGTTCCTACTCCGGCGGTTGCTATATACTGTAAAATAGGACAACCCAATCCGCCTGCGCCGATCACTAAAACTTTAGCTTTTTTGAGTTTTTCCTGTCCGGAATCGCCTATTTCCGGCAGCATCATCTGACGGTTATATCGTAAAAAATCTTGAATGATACTCATTTTTTTTAGTCTTAAAGTTGAAAAGTCATAAAGTCAAAAGTCATAAAGTCCATAAGTCAAAGGTTAAAAACATGTCAGTTCGAGCGCAATGGAGAACTTTTTTAAAGTCGGTTGCTATTAGTAATAGATATAAGGTGTGGACCCATGTTGCTTTCTAAACTTTTAGACTCTTGACTCTTGGCCTTTGACTAAATTTTTTGACTTTCGACATTCGACCTTTGACTAAAATTTTTATCCCAATCCTTCCAAACGGGTTCGTATCCTTTACTGGAAATAATTTTTGCAATCTCGGCAGCAGAGCGTTCGTCACTGATCTCAAATTGCTCCAAGGATTGTGGATCAACTGCATAACCACCAGGATTAGTTTTGGAACCCGCACTCATACTGGTGATTCCAATTGGAATAATATTATCTCGAAATTTTTCGTTCTCTCGGGTGGAAAGGGAGATTTCTAAATCTTGATTCCACAAACGATAGGCACAAATGAGTTGGGTCAAATCAGCATCATCCATGATAAAGTTGGGCGCAATCACTCCTTCTGCCGGTCGTAATCTGGGAAATGAAACTGCATATTTAGTTTGCCAATAGGTTTTTTGTAAATAATCTAAATGCAAGGCGTTAAAAAAACTGTCAGTGCGCCAATCTTCTAATCCTAATAAAACACCCAATCCTATTTTATGAATACCGGCAGTTCCTATCCTATCCGGTGTTTCCAAACGAAAATCAAAATTGGATTTTTTGCCTTTTGTATGGTATTGTTTATAAACATCACGATGATAGGTTTCCTGATATACTAAAGTCGAATAGACACCCGCTTCGTGTAATTGTTCATATTCTGCTGTAGAAAGCGGTTGTACTTCGGCTGAAATGGTAGAGAAATCATTTCTTATTTGAGCAATTACCTTTAGAAAATAATGAATATTTACGGTGTGATTGGCTTCGCCAGTAACCAATAAAACATGATCAAATCCCGCTTTTTTCAAGACCTCAATTTCTTGCGTAATTTCATTTTCAGTAAGTGTTTTTCGTTTGATTTTGTTGTCTAAACTAAAACCACAATAGGTGCAAATGTTTTGGCATTCGTTGCTTAAATACAAAGGCGCATACATTTGAATCGTTTTGCCAAATCTTTTTTTGGTTGATTCATGCGTTAGCTGTGCCATTTGCTCTAAGTAAGGTTTGGCAGCTGGTGAAACTAATGCCAAAAAATCATCGAGACTGCGTTTGTTTTTAGCCAAAGCCTGTTCAACTTCCAGTGTTGTTGTGCCGTATATTTTGGATTTAATACTATCCCAATCATAGGTGTTAAAAACCGAATTAAATGTTTTCATAGTTTTTTTGTGAAAAGAATATGCTGTTTTTTGGCACGCAGATTTTACGGATTTTTGCAGATTTTTCTATGATTTGTCAATTTTATTTGCAAAATCTGAGTACTAATCTTTTATTCTCAATTATAATTTATTTGCAATTCTTTTAATGTCATCTAAAATAGTGACTGTGTTAAAATTGACAAGTAGGCCTAATTTTTTATCAGTAAGTTTTAAATAGTTTGTAATTTGTTTATAGTGAATAGGTGCTAAATCTTCGACAGATTTTAATTCAATAATTACTTTGTCTTCTACTAATAAATCAATTTTAAAAGCAACATCTAATATGATTTCGCCGTAAGGAATAGTGATTTCAAGTTGTCTTTCAACTTTTAAATTTATTTTAGTTAATTCATAATACAAAGCACTTTCGTAAACAGATTCAAATAATCCTGGACCGAGAGTGTTGTACACTTTGAAAATGGCTCCTCTTATTTTAAATGATATGTCGTTTTCAGTCATTTTTTAAGAATTTAAAAATTAGTACTAATTAAAAACTAAATATAGTTATTTTCATACAATTAAGTAACAGCTATTGTATAATTTCGTATTTTAAAATCAGACAAAATGACGCAATAGATTGATTTTAAATTACTGTTTACAATAGTACTTCTTTTGACTTTACGACGTTTAAACTTTCGACTAGCTTATAAATTTTTGTTGCACGCAGATTCTAGGGATTTCAGCAGATTTTTTATTTACCATCTGCGTAAATCTGTAAAATCTGCGGGCCATTTTTTCAGTGGTTTTCTTGTAAATAGACCAAAAAACATTACTCGTACAAAAACGCTGTCAAAGGACTTGAAGCTATCGCACGATTTACTTTTTGCGCTAATTGCGCTTCGTAAGCTTTTCTGCCGGCAATAACCGCTTCTCTAAAAGCTTCTGCCATCAATATTGGATTTCCTGCCACAGCAATTGCTGTGTTTACCAAAACTGCATCAGCGCCAAGTTCCATTGCTTTTGCAGCATCAGATGGTGCGCCAATTCCGGCATCTATAATCACGGGAACGTTGCTCTGTTCGATTATTATTTCTAAAAAATCGATGGTTTTTAATCCTTTGTTACTGCCTATTGGAGAACCTAAAGGCATCACCGCTGAAGTTCCGGCGTCTTCCAAACGCTTGCACAAAACCGGATCTGCATGGATGTAAGGCAAAATAATAAACCCTAATTTGGCTAAAGCTTCCGTAGCTTTTAAGGTTTCAATTGCATCGGGCATTAAATATTTTGGATCAGGATGAATTTCCAGTTTAAGCCAATTGGTCTCCAACGCTTCTCGCGCTAATTGCGCCGAAAAAATGGCTTCTTTAGCATTTCTTGCTCCAGAAGTATTGGGTAACAAATTAATCAGCGGATGTTTAAGATGGGATAAAATGGGATCGGTTTTGGTTTCTAAATCGATTCGTTTTAGAGCCAAGGTTACTAACTCGGTTCCAGAGGCTAAAATGGCTTCTTCCATTTGTTGATTCGAACCGAATTTTCCTGTGCCTAAAAACAAGCGGGATTGAAAGATTTTGTCTCCTATTTTAAATGGTACCATATAATTTTTCGTTAAGTTGGTTAATAATTAGGGCTGGATTTTCGCTTTGTGTAATCAAACCAGAAACGGCAATACCGTGAATTCCGGTTTCCATCAGGTCTTGAATGTTTTCTAGTGTGATTCCTCCAATGGCATAAATGGGAATTTGGATGTTTTTTATTTTCATTTGTTTAATAATCGATCGATACCCTTCCAATCCTAAAATGGGACTTAAATTTTGTTTGGTTGTCGTAAATTGAAACGGACCCAGACCTATATAATCACAGTTTTCGGCTGTTCTTTGGAGCACGTCTTCAAAAGTATTTGCCGTTCCTCCAATAATTTTTGTTTTTCCTAAAAGAATTTGGGCCTCTTCCACTTTCATATCACTTAAACCCAGATGGACTCCATCCGCATCCAATTGTTGTGCTAAATGGACGTTGTCATTGATGATAAAAGTGGCCAAATATTCTTTGCACAACATTTTTACGGCTTCCGCCAAAGTACAAACTTCAAGTGCGTTTTGATTTTTGAATCGCACTTGTATCCAATGGCAGCCATTGTCCAGTGCTTTATGAATGTTATGCAATTGTTCTTGAACGGAATTTCCTTGCGAAATGTATTGTAACTTATTATACATGATGGTATCCTAATTTTGTTTGGTTTGATTGTAAGTAAGTTTCTATATATTTTTTGGCATTGATGCAAGCTGTTTTTAAATCTTGTTCCAAAGCTAAATTGGCTGTAATCGCTGATGATAATACACAGCCGGAGCCGTGTTTTTCGAAAACCAAAGTAGTATTTGGCGCGAGCCTGAAGATTTCCTTTCCAGTATATAAACAATCAACACCAATTACCAGAGGATTGTGACCCCCTTTTAGTAATACAGCACAATGTTTTGATACATCGTGAGCAATTAAATTCGGATTTTTTTCTGCTGTAGAAAACTGTAATATTTCATTGTAATTGGGTGTTATCAAATCTATTTGTTCTACTATTTCAATCAAAAGAGTTTGATTGTCTATCGTTATAAAAGGGAATTCGGTTGTAGATTTTAAAACGGTGTCCCAAACGATCTTTGTTTTTGGCGAAAGCTTTTTTATAGCAAAAACAATATCTTTCAGGTAATCTAGTGAAGGAACAATTCCAATTTTTACTGCTTTGATACTGTAATTTTTAAACAGTTTATCCAGTGTTTTCAAAACATAAGCTTGGTCAGTCCATTCCATTTCGAAGAACTGATTTTCGGTTTGAATGGTATTGCCGGTATTGACAGCAAAACCATAAACGTGATGTTGCTCGAATGTTTTGATGTCTGCTAAAACTCCTGCGCCTCCAGACGGATCAAAGCCTGCAATTGTTAATACGAAAGACCTATTTTCTGACATAGTTTAAAATTTCCTATTGAATGATTACTGTTCCAAATGGTTCCTAAAAGGGCCACATCGTCAAAGCCATATTTTAATGCAGTTTTGATTTTATCATAAGTAATTCCTCCTAGTGCTACTAATGAAGTTTCGTTATTCTTTCTTTGTTCCAATTCCTTTACAAAGTCAATATTCGAAATGTACTTTGGTTTAGAAATACTTTCGAAAACAGGACCAAAAAAAGCATAGTCAAAAACAGTAGATAATTTTTCAAAATCAATCATTTGATGAATCGAAGTAGAGAGTGAAAATCCGTTTTTCTTCCAGATTTTTAAACTTTTCTCGGATGTTTCAATTCTTGCTTTTTCTGTAAAATGAATCCGATGTATTCCAGCTGCGGAAGCTAGTTGATGATGACTGTGCAAAACCAATTGCTGTCTGAATTCGGATTTTATTTCTGATAAAAAAACGTTCATTTCTGTTTCTGAAAAATCAGGTTTCCGAATATGAAGCAACTCCAGTCCATTCTCAAAAAGAGAATGAATGGTGTCGATTTCATTAGGTACAGGAAGGGGATTTGTGATTACGATCATGACTTTGCTCTATTCTCCTTTCTAGATCTTCTAATTTTTTATATGTAAATTTCTTTTCCGCTTTCCACAAATTCTTGTGATTTCTCTTTCATTCCTTTTTCGATTTCGGCTACATCACGAATTTCCTGGGAGATTTTCATAGAACAAAATTTTGGTCCGCACATGGAACAAAAATGAGCTACTTTGGCGCCATCTGCCGGTAATGTTTCATCATGAAATTCACGAGCTGTATCTGGATCTAAGGATAAGTTGAATTGGTCTTCCCAACGGAATTCAAAACGAGCTTTGCTTAAAGCATTGTCACGGTATTGCGATCCGGGATGCCCTTTGGCCAAATCAGCGGCATGAGCCGAAATCTTATACGTGATTACGCCGTCTTTAACGTCTTTTTTGTTGGGTAAACCAAGGTGTTCTTTTGGAGTCACGTAACACAACATCGCACAACCGTACCAACCAATCATTGCCGCGCCAATGGCAGAAGTGATGTGGTCATAACCTGGAGCAATATCCGTTGTTAATGGTCCTAAAGTGTAAAACGGAGCTTCGTCACAATGTTCCAGTTGTTTATCCATGTTTTCTTTTATCATGTGCATTGGTACGTGACCAGGGCCTTCAATAAATACTTGGACATCGTGTTTCCACGCTATTTTTGTCAGTTCACCCAGTGTTTCCAATTCGGCAAACTGAGCGGCATCATTCGCATCGGCAATAGAACCTGGGCGCAAACCGTCTCCCAATGAAAACGCTACATCATATTGTTTCATGATTTCGCAAATCTCATCAAAATGGGTGTAAAGAAAGTTTTCCTGATGGTGAAACAAACACCATTTTGCCATGATAGAGCCTCCACGGGAAACGATTCCGGTAACACGTTCCGCAGTCAAATGAATGTAACGCAATAGAACACCAGCATGGATTGTAAAATATGAAACACCTTGTTCTGCTTGTTCGATTAACGTATCTCGATAGACTTCCCAAGTCAGGTCTTCGGCAACACCATTTACTTTTTCTAGCGCTTGGTAAATAGGCACCGTTCCAATTGGCACTGGAGAATTTCGAATAATCCATTCTCTGGTTTCGTGAATGTTTTTACCCGTAGACAAATCCATAATAGTGTCAGCTCCCCAGCGGCAAGCCCAAACTGCTTTTTCTACTTCTTCTTCGATAGTTGAGGTTACGGCACTGTTCCCAATGTTAGCATTAATTTTTACCAAGAAGTTGCGACCTACAATCATAGGCTCACTTTCGGGATGGTTGATGTTATTTGGAATAATGGCACGGCCTCTGGCTACTTCGCTGCGGACAAATTCAGGTGTGATTTTAGATTTTGGCGTATTGGCTCCTAAACTATTTCCATTGTGTTGGCATTGCATTGCCTTAGTTTGTTCATTTATCAACTCCAAGCGTTGGTTTTCACGAATGGCAATATATTCCATTTCGGGAGTAATAATTCCTTGTTTTGCGTAATACAATTGGGAAACGTTGGCTCCTTTTTTGGCACGCATGGGTTTGTGTAAATATCCAAAACGCAATTCGTTTAATTTTTCGTCATTCAAACGCTTTTTTCCATATTCGGAAGAGATTTCAGTTAACTCTTCTACATCATTACGATCCAAGATCCATTGTTCCCGAATGCGGGGTAGTCCTTTTCGAATGTCAATTTCGATATTTGGGTCGGTGAATGGGCCGGATGTGTCATAAACGGTAACGGGAGGGTTTTTTTCTATTCTGCCATTTGACATTTTAGTATCCGCCAATGCAATTTCCCGCATCGCTACTTTTATGGGGTGAATGGTTCCGGCTACATAAATTTTTGTAGAGTTTGGAAAAGGAGTGGTTGATATTTTTTCTTCGGATTTCATTTGTTTGAAGTTTTCCCCACCCCAGCCCTCCCCGAAGGGGAGGGAGCCAAGACGGGATTAATTAGTATGATTATTTTTATTTTCTCTATTTTCTTGGTTCTTTTTCTGCTAGGGATAGAAATGGAAAGCCCGTAAAGTAGAAAGCCAGATAAAACAAGGATTAGTGAAGCGACCGTTAGGAAGCTTTGACTAAGACTATGTTTTATAGGATTGCAAGTGCGGACTTGAAATGGATAGCCCGCCCGAGCAGCCAAACTATCCTCCTTGAGTTGCAGAGATGATTAGAATGTCGTCGGTTTCTTGAATGATGTGGGATTTCCAGTTGGATTTTGGAATAACGGTGTTGTTAATGGCTACGGCAATTCCATTTTGTTTAATGGGAATTTCCAAGTCAAGAAGTGCCTGAACAGTTAGACTGTCATTTGCAAATTGTTTCGTTTGATTGTTGATTTTGAGTTCCATTCCTTTTGAATTTAGTATACAATTATACTTTAGGAATGGCTACAGGAGTACATAAATGTACCAGGAAGTCATCTTACTTTTCCCTACGCTAGTATGAACTAGATCAGGTTCAGAGGGTAATTCTCAGCCTACAATGTTGTAGACACCCCTAAAGTGTTAAACAAATGTAGGATATTTTTTTAGATGTGATTCTTAAATTTTGAAAAAAAAAGAAACTTTTTAAACTTATTTTGTTATTGATTTTTGAAAAATTACTGTTTTTTCCAACAATTTGCTACATGATCATCGACCATGCCGGTTGCTTGCATGTGTGCATAAACTACTGTAGAACCGACGAATTTGAAGCCGCGTTTTTTCAAATCTTTGCTTATTTCATCAGAAAGTGGCGTGGTTGAAGGAACTTCTTGTAAAGATTGCCGGTAGTTTTGAATGGGTTTTCCTTCGGTGAATTCCCAAATGTATTTGGAAAAGCTGCCAAATTCTTGTTGGACTTTCATAAAGGCAATCGCATTGGAAACAGCTGCACGAATTTTTAATTGATTGCGAATTATTCCGGCATCTTGAAGTAATTCCTGGATTTTATCTTCGGTGTAAAGTGCTACTTTTTTATAGTCAAAATCATCAAAAGCTAATTTAAAGTTTTCTCTTTTTCTTAAAATTGTAATCCAACTTAGTCCAGCTTGGAACGTTTCCAAGATTAGAAATTCAAATAATTTTTGATCGTCATAAACGGGAACTCCCCATTCTTCATCATGGTATTTTTTATATAAATCACTCGAGGAGCACCAACCACATCGCATTTTCTCATCCATAATTATTCTTTTTCAGAGGCCAAGTAATTTTTTATTAAATAGTGACCCAAATAAATTAAAGGAGTCAAGAGAATGGCAATTCCGAGTTTGAATGTATAACCAGTCAATGCCGAAGTTATAAAAGTATCAAAGTTGATTTTTCCGGGTAGCCAAAAAGCGATTCCCAACACAATAAAAGAATCGAATAATTGAGAAATTATAGTGGAGCCTGTTGCTCTGAGCCAGATTTTGTTGTTTCCCGTACGGTTTTTGAAAAACCAAAAAACAGTCACATCTATTAATTGAGAAACCATGAAGGCAATAATGCTACCTACAATAATCCACATGCTTTGACCAAAAACTGCAAAAAATTGTTCATCATTTACCGGGCTTATTCCTTTTGCTGCAGGAATATTGATTGCAAAAAGTAAAACAAGGAAAGAATAGGAAATTAAACAGGCTGTGATCAATGAAAGTTTTTTTACTCCTTTTTCGCCAAAATATTCATTGATTAAATCAGTCGTCAGGAAAACGATAGGCCAAGGCAAAATACCTATACTCATTACAAACGGACCTATTTGTATCAATTTTCCACCAATTAGTTCTGCTGTAACGGCGTTAGTAATGAAGATTCCGGCCAGAATAACAAAGACAAGGTCTTTTTTGGTTTTGAACATAAATAAAATTTAAATTTCAAATTTAGTCTTTTAATTTTTTTTTTAGAAGTGGTTTTAAGGAATAAAAAAATCCCATTCGATTTAAAGAATGGGATTTTGAATTTTTAAACAAAATATAAATAAATTTAAGATTCTGTAATAAATTTTGAGTAAATTATCCTAACGCAGCTCTTTTGAAACCGGTAACAATAAGATCTTTATCTAAAGATTTAGCATAAGCAGAAACGCTCATTTTGTTGTCTTTGATATAATCTTGGTTTACTAAAGTATTGTCTTTGAAGAAACGAGCCAGTTTACCTTTAGCTATATTGTCTAACATTGCTTCTGGTTTTCCTTCTTGACGTAGGATATCTTTAGCGATTTCGATTTCTTTAGCGATAGTTTCAGCATCAACACCATTTTCGTCTAAAGCAATAGGAGACATAGCTGCAGCTTGCATAGCGATATTTCTTGCTACTTCATCAGCACCTTCTAATTTTGCTGATAAACTAACTAAAGTGGCGATTTTGTTTCCAGAGTGGATGTAAGATCCGATAAAAGCACCTTCTAATTTCTCGAAAGTTCTGATTTCTAATTTTTCACCAATAACTCCTGTCTGCTCGATTAATTTGTCAGCAACAGTGATTCCGTTGAAATCAGCCGCTAAAAATTCTTCTTTAGTGTTGAAGTTCAATGCTAAATTAGCCATTTCAGTAGCCATTTTTACAAAGTTTTCATTCATCCCCACGAAGTCAGTCTCACAGTTCAATGTGATAACAACTCCAGCAGTTTTATCAGCGTTTACAACAGCAATTGCAGCACCTTCAGTAGATTCTCTGTCAGAACGGTTAGCAGCTACTTTTTGTCCTTTTTTACGTAAGTTTTCGATTGCTAAATCAAAATCTCCTTCTGATTCAACCAAGGCTTTTTTGCAGTCCATCATACCTGCACCAGTGATTGTTCTTAATTTATTTACGTCTGCAGCAGTAATTGTTGCCATAATTTTTATATTTAAAGATTAAAAGATTGAAAAATTTAAGGATTTAATTACTAATTCTACAATCAATAATTTTTAATCTTTAAACCCTTCAATCTTTAAATTTATTTTATTTATTCTTCAGTTGCAGTCGGCGCAGCAGCTTCAGCAGCAGGAGCGGCTTCTACAGCAGGAGTAACTTCAGCAGTAGGAGCAACAACTTCAGCAGTAGGAGCAACAACTTCAGCAGTAGCATCACCTTCCTTGTCAGAACCTCTATCAGAAAGTCCTTCAACAATTGCAGCTGTAACTAAAGTTAAAATTTTATCAATTGATTTAGAAGCATCATCGTTAGATGGGATTACAAATTCAACCTCTCTTGGGTCAGAATTGGTATCCACCATTGCGAAAACTGGAATGTTTAATTTTTGTGCTTCTTTTATTGCAATGTGTTCCGCTTTGATATCAACTACGAACAATGCAGCCGGTAGTCTAGACATGTCAGCGATTGAACCTAAGTTTTTCTCTAATTTAGCACGAAGACGATCTACTTGCAAACGCTCTTTTTTAGAAAGAGTCATGAATGTACCATCTTTCTTCATTTTATCAATAGTAGCCATTTTTTTAACAGCTTTACGGATAGTTACGAAGTTAGTTAGCATTCCACCAGGCCATCTTTCTGTGATGTAAGGCATGTTTGCAGCTTTTGCTTTTTCAGCAACAATGTCTTTTGCTTGTTTTTTGGTAGCAACGAATAATATTTTTCTACCTGATGCAGCGATTTTTTTCAAAGCTTCATTAGCTTCTTCAATTTTTGCTGCAGTTTTATATAGATTGATAATGTGAATACCATTACGCTCCATATAGATGTAAGGAGCCATGTTTGGATCCCATTTTCTAGTCATGTGTCCAAAGTGAACACCTGCTTCTAGTAAGTCTTTTACTTCTACTTTGTTTGCCATTTTGTTCTAGTTTACGTTCTGTTGATTAGCAATGAATAAATGGCGATTTCTCGGCTTTATACATTTAGATGCTAAACTATTTCCTACCTCAGTAGGAGAGCAACAACAACTGTTTTTTTTAAATTTTTATGCTAAATTTATTTCAGCATCTTTTCACTTTAGGCTGGTAATAAAACCAGCGTATGAACTTGATAATCTGAAACAAGCTCAGATTGAATATTAACGTTTAGAGAATTGGAATCTCTTACGGGCTTTCTTCTGACCGAATTTCTTACGTTCAACCATTCTTGGATCTCTTGTCAATAAACCTTGTGGTTTCAAGATAGCTCTGTTTTCAGCATTTACTTCACACATAACACGTGCCAATGCCATTCTTACAGCTTCTGCTTGACCAGTTGAACCACCTCCGTAAACGTTCACTTTTACGTCAAAGTTGCTTACATTTTCTGTCATAGACATTGGTTGTAATACTTTGTACTGTAAAGTTGCAGTTGGGAAATAAGTTTCGAATGGTTTTTTGTTTACAACGATTACTCCTGTTCCTTCCGAAACATAAACACGTGCAACAGCGGTTTTTCTTCTACCGATTTTGTGAATAACTCCCATTACTTAAGATCGTTAAGGTTAACTGTTCTAGGTTTTTGAGCGCCTTGTTTGTGCTCTGATCCTACAACAACATTTAAATTTCTAAAAAGTTCAGCGCCAATTTTATTTTTTGGCAACATTCCTTTTATCGCTTTTTCTACTAGTAATGCAGGATTCTTCGCTTGCAATACTTTAGCAGTTAAAGTTCTTTGACCTCCAGGGTAACCAGTGTGACGGATGTATGTTTTTTCATCCATTTTGTTACCTGTAAGGTTAATTTTTTCTGAGTTGATAACGATTACGTTATCTCCGCAGTCCACGTGTGGTGTGTAACTTGGCTTGTACTTACCTCTCAAAATCATAGCGACTTTTGAAGCAAGACGACCTAAGTTGTGACCATCAGCATCTACAACAATCCACTCTTTTGTAACGGTGGCTTTGCTTGCTGATTGTGTCTTGTAGCTTAATGCGTCCATAATATATTTTTAATTAAACATTCCATCCCCAATAAAGGGGTTGCAAAAGTACAATTAATTATTTTAAATACAAACACCTGTAAAAGATAATTTTAACGAGGAATCCATAGATTATTATTTTATGAAAATAATGATAATAAATGTAATAATACGGTAATATATAGTGTGATACATAAAAAAACCATTTGAATTATAAATTCAAATGGTTTTAATCAGTAGTGCAATTGTTTTATACGATAAAAATATTTGCTATTGCTACCGCTTGAGCTGTAGTCAGTGGCTCGTCATAAGATTCTGAACCTGCATCTGCTCCAAACAGTGTAGCTGTATTGTATCCTGCTTGCAGTGTAACTTCTTCACCGTCATATACGGCTTGTGTTGCTGCGGGCATACCTGCACCTCTTTGATTTCCTGTAATCCATCCTTTTAATCCTCTTAATCTTCTTACTTCCGAGGCATGTCGGGCTTCAACAGAGTGAATCTGTAATGCAGCGGTTAACAAGTCAGGAGTTGAAATTAGATTTCCAGCCTGTCCTTTGTACGCTCTTACTCCTGTGTCTTCCAAGGCTTGCGCCAAGGCAAGAAATGTTGGATAGTCGTTAAAGGGTCTAAAAGCACCGCCAACTGTAAAGTCAAAAGTGGGTTTAGGTACAAAATTTGCACTTGCCGTACCGCCCAACCCTGCGATTAAAAAAGTTACATGACTAGTTTCGTGTTTGGAGATTTGTTCAAAAACTTTCCTATCACGACCTGAATTTTCAAGTAGAGGAATGACTCCGGAATCTAAACCCATCTGATAAAATTCTTTTTCAAGATATTCTAATGTCAAGGCCAATTGTAAAGCTCCAATTGGCGTACTCGGAGTTGGCGAAATATCAGCAGCATAGGCTGAAGTTGATGCTAATCCGAAAGGGATAGCTGCTAGTGCTAAATTTTTACCTAATTTACTGAATTGGCCCAAACTTTCTCTTCTGGAGCCTTTAGCTTGCATTACACTTTCATCTGCAAGAGACTCTATAAATTTTAATATGTTCATAATTTCTAAATTTAAAAGTTTAAGGTAAATACTGAGCAGTAAATTTTGTGGTAATAAATCCGGCAGCTATTGGAATTACTTGCGATGGATTACTTGCAACATCTAATCCCGTAGTTACATTTACAACATCATCGCCGGCAAAATCTTTTGAATTTGGATTAATTAAACTTCTAATAGCCGATGCGTGTCTTGCTTCAACAGAAACTATTTTCCCTGCTAATAAAAGGTAGTCGGGACTAGCTAATAATTTTCCAGCACCGTTGTAAGCAGCTACTCCTGTGTCTTCTAAAGCTTTGGCCGTAGCCAAGACTTGGGTGCGGTTGCTAAAATTCAAGGTTCCGTAGGTAAAAGACAAGTTGGGTAGCAATTGAGTTTTAGAGTCGGGTAAAGCACCGGTTAAGGCAGCCTTGAAAAATTCTCTGTGAATTACTTCATGACGATACAAATCGGTAAGAATTATTTGATCTTGCGCTGTGAAATTCGTCGTGAATCCTGAAGAGTTTACTACTTTAGTGTAAAAATCGGCTTCTAATTGTTCCAATGCATAAGCATAGGTTAAAACACCAAAATCTCCGCCTCCTAAATCAAAAACTCCATTTCGTGCTCCGGGAAACTGATTTACTGGTTTATTTTCATCATCGTCATTATTACAGCCCGCTAATAACAAACTGGTGCCCACAAGTGTGAGGCCACTAATTTTCAGGAAGCTCCTTCTGTTTGTGCAAGATGGTTTTACTTCTTGAATCGAAACTACATTTTTCATAATTTACTTTCTTTAAGGGTTATTAATAGTAATTACACGTTTAGTAGGTATAAACGAATTCTTAAGGTGTTCAGTTTTAGATTTTTATATTTTTTTAATAATACCACATAAAAAACTTAATTACGGTAATTTTTCGGGCAGATTAGGAGTAGTTTTTGGTTTAACTTATTGAATCAAAACTCTATTTTTTCATACTGTGAACATTTAAAAGGTTAGTAGTTGTATTCTTTCTGATTAATGATTTAATATGTATATTTGCGATTGATGAATTGTTATTACAAAGATAATGATAATAAGCCACGTCTTGTGTATTGATTTTCAATTAATTACAATGTAAAATTGATGTAATTATATTGATTATTATTATAGAATTGTTGAAATAGTTTGTATAATTACCATATCGTCTTCTCGTTTCCCTTTAATATTTTAAAATATATGAAAGCCAAAGCTACATTAAAACAAATAGCAAAAGAACTTAACGTTTCTGTCTCAACAGTTTCAAAAGCTCTTAATGATAGTCCGGAAATTAGTGAGGTAACTAAAGTGAAAATTAAAGAATACGCAAAACTAAAAAACTACAAACCCAACGTTATTGGTCTGAATCTTAAAAACAGAAAAACAAAAACCATTGGTGTCATCATACCAAATATTTTAAATTCTTTTTTTGCTAAAGTATTTAGCGGTATCGAAAAAGTAGCGGACGAAAAAGGATACAACGTTATTATGTGTATTTCCAATGAATCGTCAGAGAAAGAAGCGCATACACTGGAAATGTTGAGTAATGGAACTATTGATGGCTTTATTGTTTCAGTTTCTGAGGAAGCACAAAAAAATCAGGATTACGGTCATTTCTCAGCAATTATTAATGATGGAACTCCCATTGTTATGTTTGACCGAATTGCGGAAGGCGTTGATTGTGACAAAGTAATTGTAGATGATTTTGATTCTGCTTTAAATTCCACCCAATATTTAATTGATTTGGGCTGCAAAAATATCGCTTTGTTGTCTTCTATCGATAATTTAAGTGTTGGTAAGCTAAGAGCAGAAGGGTATTTGAAAGCTTTGGAAAAAAATAATATTGATGTGAATAGCGCCGTAATCCTAAGAACGGACTCTGAAGAAGATTTAAAAGAGAAAATCGAAAAAGTTTTTGAAAATAAAATTGATGGGATTTTTGCTTTGGAAGAAAATGATTCTGTTGCCGCTTTACGAATCGCGCTTAAAAAAGGATTTAAAGTTCCAGAACATATTTCAATCATTGGTTTTGCCGATGGAATTCTTGCTTCCCGTAGATTGTCTCCCAGTTTAACAACCGTCAGTCAGCACGGAATAGAAATAGGAGAAGTAGCTGCTAAATTGCTCATCGACAGATTAGAATCCAAAGAAGAGCATGTTCCTTATGAAACCGTTGTCATTAAAACAAAATTGAAAGAAAGAGAGTCAACAAGAAAATTGTAGCAACTCGTTTACTATAATTACAAAAAAATCTCTAATCGTTTCGGAATGATTAGAGATTTTTTTTGGCACAATAAGAGATAATTTTAATGCGCTTCCAGCCAGTCTTTTCCTGATCCTAAATCTACATCCAAAGGTACATCGAGTTTAAACGCATGTTCCATTTCATATTTTATCATCGGTTTAATTTTTTCGAGTTCCGAATTATGCACATCGAAAACAAGTTCATCATGAACCTGTAGCAGCATTTTGCTTTTCCAGTTTTCGGAGGTTAGTTTTTGATGAATGTTAATCATCGCAATTTTGATAATATCGGCGGCACTTCCTTGTATCGGCGCGTTTACCGCGTTTCGTTCTGCACCGCCACGAACAATGGCATTTTGTGAATTGATATCTTTTAAATAACGGCGACGGCCAAGGATTGTTTGCACATAGCCGTTCTCTCTGGCAAATTCTATTTGTTCCTGAATATAGGATTTTAATCTTGGATAAGTTTGGTAATACGCTTCAATCAGAGCCGCACTTTCACTTCTGGACAATGAAGTTTGATTGCTCAGTCCAAAAGCTGAAACTCCATATATAATTCCGAAATTTACCGTTTTGGCATGACTTCGCTGCTCACGTGTCACTTCTTCAAGCGGGACATTAAACACTTTAGAAGCAGTAGATTTGTGAATGTCTTCCTGATTTTGGAATGCCTTTATCATGTTTTCTTCCCCGCTTAATGCGGCAATTACACGCAATTCTATTTGAGAATAATCCGCAGAAACCAACGTGTAATTTTCATCTCGGGCCACAAATGCTTTCCGTATTTGTCGACCACGTTCCGTACGAATCGGAATATTTTGTAAATTAGGATTATTGGAACTCAAACGACCGGTTGCGGCAACAGTTTGCATGTAATCGGTGTGAATGCGGCGAGAGATTTCATCGACTTGATTGGGCAGCGCATCAACATAGGTGTTTTGCAGTTTTACTAATTGTCGCCAGTCCTGAATGTCCTTTACAATTGGGTTTTCGGCGGCTAAATAACTTAAGATTTCCTCTCCTGTTGCGTATTGACCGGTTTTGGTTTTCTTTTGCTTTGCACCACCAATTTTCAATTTGTCAAATAAAACATCACCTAATTGTTTTGGGGAAGCGAGATTGAATTTTTCACCCGCAGTTTCAAATATGTTCGCTTCTAAAATTTTGATATCATCATCCAATGTTTTCGACAGCGATTTAAGGAAATCCACATCTACACGAATTCCTTCTTTTTCCATATCAGCCAAGACTTTTACCAATGGAATTTCGATTTCCTCAAAAAGTTTTTTGGTACCGGTTTTGTCTAATTCCAAAGTGAATATCTCTTTAAGTTGCAAGGTTACATCGGCATCTTCAACAGCATATTCTTTGATTTCTTCCAGTTCAACATCGCGCATTGATTTCTGGTTTTTTCCTTTTTTTCCAATTAATGTTTCAATGGATTGAGGCGAATATTTCAAATATGTTTCCGATAAAATATCCATATTATGACGCATATCCGGATTAATAAGATAATGCGCAATCATGGTATCGAATAGCTTTCCTTTTACGGTAACATTATAATTAGAAAGAATTTTTAAATCATATTTTAAATTTTGACCAATTTTCTCGATGCTTTCATTTTCGAAAAAAGGAATGAATTTCTCGATTAAAGTCTGTGCTTCCTCTTGATTTTCCGGAAACGGAACATAAAATCCTTTTCCTTTTTCGTAAGAGAATGATATTCCAACCAACTCTGCATGCAAAGGATCTAAACCCGTCGTTTCGGTATCAAAACATACTGAAGTTTGTTTTTGTAAATTTTGCAACAGCAATTTCAGTCCTAAATCCCCTAGGATTATCTGATACGAATGTTCTGTATTTGCTAATGAACTGTAATATTGATGACGTGTTTCTTCAGAAGAATCGTCATGAATGGTAGTTCCAAAAAGGTCGAACTGTTCTTCGTTTTTAGCTTGAGGTTTTTTATACAATTTGGTTTCATCAACTGGGTTGGTGTTGTTAGAGGCAGTTCCGCCTTTTTTAAATATAGCGTCAAATTGTTCCGCCATTCGTCTAAATTCTAATTCATTGAATAGCGCATCCGTTTTCTCGACATCAGGAGTGGATAATTCATAATCTGTTTCGTCAAAAATAACGGGACAATCTAGAAGAATAGTTGCTAAAGTTTTGGACAATAATCCTTTTTCCTTGTTGGCTTCAATGTTCTCTTTCATTTTTCCTTTCAGCTTGTCTGTGTTGGCCAGAAGGTTTTCCATGGTTCCAAATTCCTTTAAAAGTTTCTTAGCCGTTACTTCTCCCACGCCGGGCAGTCCCGGAATGTTATCGGCAGCATCGCCCATCATTCCAAGAAAGTCAATTACTTGATCTGGTCGTTCGATTTCAAATTTTGCCAAAACCTCAGGAATCCCCCAAATTTCTATTCCATTTCCCATTCGGGCGGGTTTATACATAAATATATTTTCGGAAACAAGCTGTGCGAAATCCTTATCTGGGGTTACCATAAAGACTTTGTAGTTTTCTTTTTCCGCTTGTTTTGCAATAGTCCCAATTAAATCATCAGCTTCATATCCTTTTACTTCAATAATAGGAATGTGCATGGCTTTCAATAGTTCTTGTATGTATGGAATGGCAATTTTTATGGCTTCAGGAGTGGCATCTCGATGGGCTTTGTAATCGGGAAATATGTCATTTCGCAATTGGCTTCCACCATTATCAAATGCAACGGCTAAATGGTCTGGTTTTTCTCTTTTTATAACATCCATCAAGGAATTCATGAATCCCATAATGGCCGATGTATCGAGTCCTTTTGAGTTGATTCTTGGGTTTTTTATGAAGGCATAATAACCTCTAAAGATTAAGGCATAAGCATCTAGAAGAAAAAGTCGTTTCTGTTGTGACATGAATTGTGATTTTGTAAAGTTTTCAAAAGTACGAAACTTGGTAGATAAAGGAGTAAAGGAGCGAATTATTTCTTCTAAGATGAGCCATAAAATCCAATTTTGAAAAGAATAAATTTAAGGTATAATCCAAATTTTATCATTTTGTTTGGAATAAATATTTTACCAGCTTTTACATATAAGAAAATAATTACAAAAAGTAAAATGGATATTTTTAATACTATTAAAATGTAAGATTATAAGTATAGTAAATTTAAAAAAGTGCGTTTAATCGATTAAATTAGTATTTAATCGATGTAAAGTATATTTTTGAGCAACAGTTTAAAAAGCTCAATTATAGTCTTGAAGTTTAATAATTTAACTTATTTGTTATGAAAAAACATTACTTTACTAAAAAGGTATTACTAGCCTATTTGTTATTTTTTATGACAATAACAACAAATGTATTTGCTCAAGTAGGCATTGGAACTATTACTCCGAACGCAAGTTCTGTGTTAGATGTGTCCTCTACAACTCAAGGAATGTTGACACCCAGAATGACAACGGCACAACGTGTTGCCATTGTATCTCCAGCTGACGGTTTAATGGTGTACGACACGGATTTAAAATCTTTTTATCATTTCAATTCCTCTATAACGTCTTGGAATGTTATTAATAGCGGTACTAACGGTAGATTAAAATTTAAAAGAATTAAATCTACGGACGTTTTAGCGACGGTTTTGGCGGCGGAGAAAGCAGCAGGTGCTAATAATAAATATCTTTTGGATGCGACAACTTTGTATGAAATTAACGGTACCATTATAGTAGATTTGCCGATAGAATTGAATAATGCTTATGTTATTGGTTTAGATTCTGGAGAGGATAAGTTGGTTAAACTTAGTGGAGATCTTTTTATGGGAACAACAGGTGGGTCAATTAGGGGATTAGCGTTAGTGGCATCAGGTGCGGGGGGTAATGTTTTTAATATTACTGGTGACGGAACTTCAAATTTAATTTTAAGAGATGGTATCATTGCCAATTCAGCTAATGTAGGTCTTATCAAAGGTTTTTCACTAGTATTTGTGAGTATTATACAATATGTAGGTAATGCAAATGGAATTATTTATCAAGATATTAAAAAGTTGTTGATTAACAATGCAGGTTGGTTCGGAGGTGCTTTACCTCTCGGAAATTCTGGGACTTATGAAAAGATTGTTGGTACATTTGGACAAGTGGCCAAGCAAGGAGGATTTAGTGAGGTTTCTGGTTCAAGCATTGGCTTTGATGTGTCTTCCAATCCAACAATAACAGGAGATGCTGTCATGGAGACCGTTGTGTTTACAGGAGATTATCCAGCAGGATATGTAAATCCATATACACCTAGGGTTTATGCAGGTTATAATTTTAATAATAAATGGAATGTTCGCTGCGCAGGAATTCCTACCGAAACAGATTTATCCGCTGTGGGTAATATTAATTTCAATTATACTGTAGCAGCTCCATCTCCAACAGTATTAACGGGTACTACCGCTCAAAAAGTGGATGGTGCTACTACATCTGAAGATCTTTTTAGATTTGCTAAAGATGGTAATAATAAGATAACGTATTTAGGTAGTAAAAAACGTTTTTTTAGAGTAGGAGGTTCTATTTCTTTTCAAACCACTGCCAACAATACTACATTTGTATTTTATATCGCAAAGAATGGTATCCTTATTGACAAATCAAAAGTGTTTGTACGATCTAGTGTTGCCGATGATGTTATTTCATTATCAATCCAAACATTAGTTGAATTAACAACTAATAATTTTGTTGAATTATGGGTAGCTCGTGAAGATGGAACAGGAAACGTAAAAATTGCTTCCGTTAATTTATCTGCCAATTAATTTGGTAAAAAGTAGTAGAATACTTTACACATTGCTTTAATGTCTCCTTTAAACAAAAGATATAGGCTGCAGAAAAACAAAATCTTTGGTAAAAAATTCCAAAGATTTTATTTTTAAATTTAGCTGCTATTGGTACGTTAAAATTATTATAATATTAATTAAGCTATTTTCATAAGTCGTTACTTTGTGTAAAATTTGATTAAAATGATCTTTCGTATCGTATTCTTGTGTCTCATCCTTCTTATTATTGAGCTTTACTCTTTTCAAGTTTTAAAAACTTTAATAAAATCAAAGCCAGTATTATTTTCAATTCAGCTTATAAGCCTATTGGTTTTAGTATATATTGTTTATTCTTTGATGCAATTTGATCGAAATTCAGGGCAAACTAGGCAATTGATGGGTGTTGTAGGCTTACTGCTTATTGTTTATGTTCCCAAATTAATTTTGACTCTTGTCCTAATGAGCGAAGATATTTTTAGATTGGGAGCAGGAATAGTAAATTATTTTGTCGATTATGACAAGAGCACGGATTTCCTCAACTCCAGACGAAAGTTTGTCAGTCAAATAGGATTAGGGTTAGCGGCAGTTCCTTTTTTATCTTTAATTTATGGTGTGACCATTGGAAAATACAATTATAAAGTAATCAAACAACGTATTTTTTTCCCGGATTTGCCAGAAGCTTTTGATGGGTTTACGATTACTCAAATATCGGATGTTCACAGCGGAAGTTTTGATAACCCAGAAAAAATTAATTACGCTATTGATTTAGTTAATGAACAAAATTCAGATTTGATTTTGTTTACGGGTGATATCGTAAATACGGATGCCAAGGAAATGCATCCTTGGATAGAAACTTTCAATAGAATTAAAAAACACGAATACGGTAAATATTCCGTGTTGGGGAATCACGATTACGGCGAATATGTAACATGGCCAACAGAGGCTGCCAAAGAAGAGAATTTTAGGGCTATAAAAAGTCTGTATGGGGAAATTGGTTTCAATTTGTTGCTGAATGAACATACTTTTATCGAAAAAGAAGGAGCTAAAATAGCGTTGGTTGGTGTCGAAAACTGGGGTCATAACTTCAAGCAGGCCGGAGATTTAAATAAAGCTGGGGGACCGTTAAAGAAAGAAGATTTCAAGATTTTGATGAGTCACGATCCTTCACATTGGGAGCATGTCGTGCAACATGATGAGAAACATTATCACCTTACGCTTTCTGGTCACACGCACGGAATGCAATTTGGTATCGAAATTCCGGGTTATTTCAAATGGAGCCTGGCTCAATATGTTTACAAGCAATGGGCTGGTTTATATGAAAATCTTGGACGATACGTTTATGTCAATCGAGGATTTGGTTTCCACGCATATCCAGGTAGAGTAGGTATTATGCCGGAAATAACAGTCATTGAACTAAAAAAAGGCGTTAATGTGGCATAATTCGTTTAAAATGCTACATTTGTAAAATAAATATCTCTTTTTAGTGAATTTTAAAAATTAAATTTTTGGTTTTATGTCAAAATTTGGAGAACTTATAAATACTCAAGTGCCTGTATTAATTGATTTTTATACAGAGTGGAACGAATCTTCAGTTTCAATGCATCCTGTTATCAGAGATGTAGCAGCAGCTCTTGGCGATAAAGCGAAAGTGATAAAAATTGATGTAGATAAAAATCAAGAGTTAGCAGATGCTTTGCGCATCAAAGGTTTGCCAACACTGATGATTTACAAACAAGGTCAAATGATCTGGAGACAATCTGGCGAATTAGATGCCAATACGCTTATTGGAATCGTTCAGGAACAATTCTAAAATTGTTTATGTCACAAAACATCACAATTAAAATTATTTTCTTTTAAAAAAGCCAGTGTTTTTGGTAAAACATATTCAAGATTTTTGAAGGCTTTAATACTATCGTGAAACACAATAATACTTCCGGGTTTTACTTTTGACAGCACATTATTTAAACATTGTTCTTTAGATAGTGTTGTATCAAAATCTGCGCTAAGTACATCCCACATAATTATTTCATATCCCAATTTTTCTATTGCTCTTGCTTGAGCGGTTTTTAATTTGCCGTAAGGCGGACGGAATAGATTAGATTTTGAATTGTAATCTGTAGTTTTTTCGATTACTTCTTCGCACAATTTTATGTTTTTAATGTAAGCTTCAGTCGGCGTTTTCCATCCGTTTAAATGATTGAAAGTGTGATTACCTATGGCATGACCTTCGCGGATTACTTTTTTGAATATTTCGGGATGCTTCTCAATATTTTCTCCGATACAAAAAAAAGTAGCTTTCAAGTCGTATTTTTTTAATTCTTCCAAAACCCATGTTGTAATTTCTGGAATAGGTCCGTCATCGAAAGTGAGATATACGGTATTTCCTGAATTGGAAACATCCCAAGTATAATTAGAAAATATTTTTTTGATGATCCAATTTGTCTTAACCCAGTAAAATTTCATTTTTTAGTTTTAAGATTAAAAAAAATAGCGACATTTTTCAACACCGCTATTTTTTCTAATTGAATTTAAAATTACTCTTTCTCTCTTCCAAAACGTTCAAACATTTTGATGTACGTGTTGAAAGTGATTTTATGCTTATTGTAAAAATCTAAATCTCCATTTTCTTTCATGGCTTGCAAAAGGCTTCTATAACGCTCGATATCGATTATTATAGGAGTTGCAATACTACTTTGCTCGGAAGATTTAAGTTTACCGTAATAGTTGAGGTTTTCTTGATACTTACCGATTAGTTTTTCCAGCAATTGTCGTGCTTTTACTTTTTCATCAATTTTATAATAACCACCAGCAAAAGGCTCTAAAAGAGAGTAATAACCGAAAAATTCCAAAGGCATTTTTGTCATAGCCAAATCAATTATGATTTTTGCTTTGTCTTTTTTGCCTTCAATAATCAGTTGATTCATTAATCTTGAAAGGTATGAACGATAATTAATGCTGTTTTTTCTTGTTTCAGGATCGTGATATATGGTTTTGCTTTCGCTGTTTCCCCAATCCCATTTCATTACTTTATCATACATTTTATCGGAGTCTATTTGTCCCATTTCAAGCGGGCCTCCATCTTTAGGAATAATTGTTCTTATCGGTACTAATTTGTATACCATTCCTTCCAGTTGAAGATACTCTTTCATCCAGATGTAATCTTCGTCATCAAATGCGCCTCCGCTAAAATAAATAGGTCGTTTCCAATTGTTATTGGCAACAATATCCAGCATCATTAATCTGTTTTTGTACAATGCATTTTTACTTATATCCAAATCAATATAGGGAACTATAGAATCATTGTATTTGGCAGAAACTACTTTATTTTGCATAATGATGTTTTTGTCAATTGGAATTCTAATTTTATTCGTAGGATAAAAATGAATGGTTTGTCCGTTTTGCATTTCAACCGTTGATTTTGGATTTTTTATAAAATCAATAAAATCTTTTATATCCCAACGGGTTTCCACTTTTGGAATATGTGCCACATAATCCAATTTATCTCCTACATACTGATCGTGTGTAAATGAAATAGGTAATGGATCTGACTCGTATGTTTTGGTTTTCATCTGATCGATATACCAATCCGTCATGAATAAACTAGTATTTACAATTTTGACATCCGTTCTTACTTTTTCAATTTCTTGGGCATACCAAAGCGGAAAAGTGTCGTTATCGCCAATAGTAAATAAAATAGCATTAGGATCACAAGAAGTAAGGTATGCTTTTGCCATGGCTACAGCAGTAGATTTTCCTGAACGATCATGGTCATCCCAGTTTTGAGCAGCCATTAATACAGGAGCAGCCAGTAAACTGGCGCAGATAATTATTGGGCCGGCAATTTTTGGAGCTAAATATTTTTGGATGCTTTCGTATAATGCATAAACTCCAAAACCAATCCAGATGGCAAACACGTAAAAAGAGCCAACTAACGCATAATCCCGTTCTCGTGGTTCAAAAGGTCTTTCGTTCAAGTATATTTTTAATGCTATTCCTGTAAAAAGAAATAAAGCCAGCAGAACGTAAAAACTTTTTAAATCCTTATTGGCGTGGTACATTAAACCTATTAAACCAAGAATAAACGGTAAAAAGAAATAGACATTTCTACCCTTGTTGTTCAATACATCTGATGGTAAATTTTCTTGACTGCCCAAGTGTAATTCGTCTATAAATGAAATTCCGCTAAGCCAATTCCCGTCTAAGTAATCGTACCTTCCCTGAACATCATTCTGACGACCAACGAAATTCCACATTAAATACCTCCAATACATATAGCCAAATTGGTATTCAACCATAAAGCCAATATTATCAACGGTTGTTGGTTTGTCAACCAATAAATAATCACCGTAACTTTTTAGAAATTTAATGTAACCTTCGTTGTCAATTTGTTTTTGAGAGTAAGCTTGTCTGAATTCGTTGACGATTTTTTCAGTTTCATTTTTCAGTTGCGCGATCGCTTTATTATATTCTTCTTCACTAAGTTGGCTAGGGTCAATCCCATATTTGGCCAGATCGTCTTCGTACGAATAATTAGGATTTAATCTGAACTCTGGCGGATTTGTGAAATTCATGTAATTTTCAATATGATCGCCACTCCACATTCTTGGTAAAATAGTTTTGTGGTTGTCATCCGTATTTTGTTCGGCATTTTTGAAATTATTGACAATAACATATTTTCCTGTTTTGTAATCTCTTTCATAATTGGGGGCTTTGTCCAGATAAGGATTGTCGTCGTCTAAACCTGAAAAAGCTTCGGTGTATTGAGGACCGTAAAACAATGGGTTAACACCGTATTGCTCTCTGTTATAGTACGCAAGAACTTCACGAGCATCAGAAGGTTTGTTTTCGTTAATAACGGTGTTGGCGTTGGCACGAATTGGTAACATTGTCCAAGTAGAAAATCCGATTAGGATAAAAAGAACACAGAGAATTAAAGTGTTGTAATTTGCAAGACCTTTATTGTTGGTGTATTTTAATCCAAAATAAAACAGCGCAGCCAGCAAAACAGTTACTAATATAGTTCCTGAGTCAAACGGTAATCCTAAGCTATTCACCATAAAAACTTCGGTTTTACCAAAGAATCCCATGGTCATGGGAAGAAGTAATTTGAATATAAAAAGTAAAATAGCGATTACAACCACGTTTGCAATAAGGAAACTTTTGACTGTAACAACTTTATAGTTTTTGAAAAAGTATAAAAATCCAATTGCAGGGATTGTTAATAAAGCCATGAAGTGAACTCCAAACGAAAGTCCAACAACAAGTGAAATGATTAATAACCATTTATTTCCTCTTGGTTTGTTCATGTCTTGTTCCCAGCGTAATCCGAGCCAAAATAATAACGCAATAAATAAGGAAGCCATGGCGTAAACTTCGGCCTCGACTGCGTTATACCAAAAACTATCAGAGAAAGTATAAGCCAAAGCGCCTACAAGTGAGCTTCCTAGTATTACAATTTCATTGTTTCTGTTTAATTCTGAAAATCGGGAAACTAATTTTTTTAAGATCATCGAGGAAGACCAAAATAGGAATAAAATGGTAAAAGCACTCGAAAACACGGACATCATATTCACCATTAAGGCAATTTTAGTTTCATCTGCAGCAAACATGGCGAAGAAAGCACCAATCATTTGGTATAAAGGAGCTCCCGGTGGGTGGCCAACTTCTAATTTAGCCGCTGTCGCAATGTATTCGCCGCAATCCCAGAAACTCATGGTGGGCTCAACTGTCAGCGTGTAGGTTAATAATGCGATTCCAAATGTAAGCCAACCAATAATTGTATTCCATTTATTAAAATTGAATGCTGCTTTATCCATGTACTAAAGTTTAATTTAATTGTAAGTCACAAAGAAAATGTTTTTTTGTTTAACCTCCATCGCATTAACACTATTTTCTGGAAAAGTAATGCAATTGAATAACGTGTTGACTATGAATCTTTTTCGTTTGTTTTTGAAATTAAATTTAATTTTAGAAAAATATTTTTTGATAAAAAGACGAAAAAAGTTTGCTCAAACTAAAAATTAGTATAAATTTGCACTCGCTTAACAGCAATACTGGTCTATGGTGTAATGGTAACACAACTGTTTTTGGTGCAGTCTTTCAAGGTTCGAGTCCTTGTAGACCAACAAAGAAAACTTCTCATAATTTGAGAGGTTTTTTTTTATTTTTATTTTTAAACAGAATTATCTACTTAATACTTTGTTCCTGGATTTATCAATTTTAGGATTGATTATTTATTACAGTTCAAATTTCACATCCATCAGATTTTAAAAGTAATTAAAGGTTTTGTGGTGTGATTCACTAAGTCTTCACTTATGCTTCCGTTAAAAAAATGTGCCAATCCGGTTCTGCCATGAGTGCAAAGTCCAATTAAATCTGCATCAACAGTCTTTGAAAAATTGGAAATACCACTTTCAATATTGGCATCATTAAAAATATGTAAAGAGTAGTTTTTTATATCATAGTTTTCGATAAATTCTTTCATTGTTTTTTCAGCAGAAACAGTAGCCTTGAAGCTATTTGGGGTGCAAATCATCACTAACAACAGGTTTGCATCAAAAATTTCAACGAATTCAATCATTTTTTTGAAAGGTTTTTTGATTTCTGTTGAAAAATCAGATGCAAATACAATGTTTTTAAATTTTATTTCGCCAACATCTTTTTTTATAACTAAAACTGGAACTTCGGAGAGGCGCACCACTTTTTCGGTATTAGAACCAATGAGTGTTTCTTCGATTCCGGTAGTTCCGTGAGATCCCATAACAATTAAGTCAATCTTGTTTTTCTTGTTGAACGATAAAATTCCGTCAAATGCTCTTTCAAATTGAATAGTAGTATTTATAGAGAGTCCGTTTAAAAAGGGTTGTTCGGTTATTTTTTGCAGGGTTTCATTCGCTTTTTTAATGAATAACATTACTTCAGGAATACTGCCGCCATTTTTCATGGCGTCACTCATTTGGTTTGGTAGTTCTAATAAATGTAGTAAAAAGATCTCGCATTTGTTCTTTTTTGCGATTATGGCAGCTGCTTTTAGAGCGTTTTCAGCATGTTCGGAAAAATCGATTGGGACTAAAATGCGTTTCATAATTAAGAAGTGTTAAATTATGTTAATAACTGCTATTTTGTTACGCTAATAAAGGTAAGAAATTATTTTACAGCAATCGATTATTTTAGTTTACAAAAAAAACACTATATTTGCACCATTATTTATTAAAATCTAGATAATGAGGGGACTAAATGTCCCCTCTTTTTATAAAAATATGACATTTAAAGAAAAAGTAAATTCGTTATTGGCGGAATGCCTTTTAGAAAGGCCATCAATTTTTTTGATAGACCTTATTATTACTGATGCTTTCAAGGTTATTGTGACTTTAGATGGGGATAATGGAGTAGCACTTCAGAACTGTATCGATGTAAGTCGTTTTATAGATAATGAATTGGATCGCGAAGAGCAGGATTACTCTTTAGAAGTAGCGTCGGTAGGAGTAGGTTCACCATTGAAATTAATAAGACAATACAAGAAAAATATAGGACGCACATTGATTTTGAAGACTGGGGCAGAATTAATTGAAGCAGAATTAGTGGAAGCTAATGATGATTTTGTAGTTTTGTCATGGAAAGCAAGAGAGCCGAAAAAAATAGGTAAAGGAAAGGAAACAGTTCAAAAAGAACTACAACTTCATTACGGAGACATTAAAGAAGCAATTGTTACAGTAACATTTTAATTAAAGAATTCGCATGGAAAATTTAGCATTAATCGATTCATTCTCAGAGTTTAAAGATGATAAACTTATTGATCGTGTAACGCTTATGGCAATTTTAGAAGATGTATTTAGAAATGCATTGAAGAAAAAATACGGTTCAGATGATAATTTCGATATCATTATAAATCCTGATAAGGGAGATATGGAGATATGGCAGAGAAGAGTAATCGTTGCGGATGAAGACTTAGATTTTGACCATCTTGAGATTACTTTAACTGAAGCTAGAAAAATCGAGCCTGATTTTGAAATTGGTGAAGAAGTTTCCGAAGAAGTAAAATTAATTGATTTAGGGAGAAGAGCAATTTTAGCTTTACGTCAGAATTTGATTTCTAAAATTCATGAACATGATAATACGAATCTTTACAAACAATTTAAAGATTTAATAGGCGATATTTATACTGCTGAAGTGCACCACGTGCGCCCAAGAGTTGTGATTTTGGTTGATGATGAAGGAAATGAAATCATTTTACCTAAAGAAAAACAAATACCTTCTGACTTTTTCCGTAAAGGAGATAATGTTAGAGGAATAATAGAAAGCGTTGAATTAAAAGGAAATAAGCCTCAAATTATTATGTCTAGAACTTCTGAGAAGTTTTTGGAAAAATTGTTTGAACAAGAAATTCCTGAGGTATTTGACGGTTTAATTATGGTTAAAAAAGTGGTAAGGATACCTGGTGAGAAAGCAAAAGTAGCCGTAGATTCTTATGACGACAGAATTGATCCTGTTGGAGCTTGTGTAGGTATGAAAGGGTCTCGTATTCACGGAATTGTTCGGGAATTAGGAAACGAAAATATCGATGTTATCAATTACACCAGCAACATACAGTTGTTTATTACAAGGGCATTAAGTCCTGCAAAAGTGTCTTCTATTAAAATTAATGAAGATACAAAAAGAGCAGAAGTTTTCTTGAAACTGGAAGAGGTTTCAAAAGCTATTGGTCGTGGTGGGCATAACATTAAATTAGCAGGTTTATTAACTGGCTATGAGTTAGATGTTATTCGTGAAGGAGATGTTGCAGGTGCTACAGCTGATGAGGATGATGTTGAATTAACAGAGTTTTCGGATGAAATTGAAGACTGGGTTATTGAAGAGTTTGCAAAAATTGGTTTGGATACAGCAAAGAGTATCTTAAAACAAGATGTAGAAGATTTAGTAAGAAGAACAGACCTAGAAGAGGAAACAATTCTGGATGTAATGAGAATATTGAAAGAAGAATTTGATAGTTAGTCAATGTGTCTTCAACGATAAACATGCCACTTTACAATTAATTCTTGCTCGGTAGGTATCGAGTTGGGAGTAAAGTGAGGAATAACAAAAAAGGTAATAATAAAAAGGTTTTATGTCTGAAGAGAGAATTATTAGAATAAACAAAGTTTTAAGGGAATTGAATATTTCTTTAGAAAGAGCTGTGGATTATCTAAAAGATAAGGGGATTGTTATTGAAGCAAATCCAAACGCAAAAATTTCTGATGATGTATACAATGTCTTGTGCGGTCAGTTTGCTGGTGACAAGGGGAATAAAGAAGCTTCAAAAGAAGTTGGCGAAGAGAAAAGAAAAGAAAAAGAAGCTTTGCGTTTAGAACGAGAAAAAGAAATTGAAGACAAACGTAAGCTAGAGGAAGATCGTCTGAAGCAACAAGAAGTTATAAAAGCGAGAGCGGTAATAGCTGCTCCTGTTCAAGTTGGTAAGATTGATCTGAATCGTAAGAAACCTTCAATAGTACCGCCTGTAAAAGCTGTTGAAAAAGTGGAGGCTCCGGTTGTTAAGATCGCTGAGGTAAAAGCTGTTCAAAAAGAAGTTTTAGCTGAAAAACCGTCAGCAGAAAAACCTTTGGAAGAAAAAGTTGTTACAGACAAAAAAGAGGTGAAACCTGTTGTTGGAATTAAAGAGGTGAAAACAGAGGCTGTAAAAGAAGTCGCTGCGGAACCAAAAGTTGTTGCGAAAACCGAAGCAGTTAAGGTTGATGAAGTTCCTGTTGATGAAACCATCACAACGCAATATCAAAAACTATCGGGAACTACTTTAACTGGCCAAATAATTGATTTATCGCAATTCAATAAACCAAAAAAGAAAAAAGAAGAACCAAAAATCACTCCGAATAAACCGGGTGCTCCAGGTTCGGCTGCAGCCAATGCAAATAAAAACAAGCGTAAAAGGATTGCTCCCAAACCAGGTGCTCCAAGACCGCCTGCAGTACCAGGAGTTCCTGGTGCGCCAAATCCTAACAAGATTACACCTAATGTAGGTGGCGGTGGATTCAACGCAAACAGAAGTGCAAGACCTGGTTTTGTAAAAGGAAACAGACCTGCAATTGTTGCCAAAGTGGAGCCTACTGAGGAAGAAGTTAAAAATCAAATTAGAGAGACTTTAGAGAAACTACAAGGTAAAGGTGGTAAATCTAAAGCGGCTAAATATAGAAGAGACAAAAGAGATACGCACCGTCAGAAGTCTGATGATGAACAAAGAGCGATTGACGAAGGAAGTAAAACTATAAAGGTTACTGAATTTGTTACAGTTGGTGAAATTGCCATCATGATGGATGTGCCAATTACTAAAGTTATTGGTACGTGTATGTCACTTGGAATCATGGTTACCATGAACCAACGTCTTGATGCAGAAACCTTGACTATCGTTGCTGATGAATTTGGTTATGAAGTTGAATTTATCACTGTAGACATCGAAGAAGCAATTCAGGTTGTTGAAGACAGAGAAGAAGATTTAGTTTTCAGAGCTCCGATTGTAACCGTAATGGGTCACGTCGATCACGGTAAAACATCGTTACTGGATTACATTCGTAAAGAAAACGTAATTGCAGGTGAATCTGGAGGAATCACACAGCATATTGGTGCCTACGGAGTAACTTTGGATAACGGACAAAAAATCGCATTCTTAGATACACCGGGTCACGAAGCGTTTACTGCGATGCGTGCGCGTGGTGCTCAAGTCACAGATATTGCTATTATTGTGATTGCTGCTGATGATGACATTATGCCGCAAACCAAAGAAGCAATTAGCCATGCTCAAGCTGCTGGAGTTCCAATCATTTTTGCTATCAATAAAATTGATAAGCCAAATGCTAATCCTGAAAAAGTAAAAGAAAGATTAGCAGGTATGAATTTACTTGTAGAAGATTGGGGTGGAAAAATTCAATCTCATGATATTTCCGCGAAAGTGGGAACAGGTGTGAAAGAATTATTAGAAAAAGTATTATTAGAAGCGGAACTTTTAGATTTGAAAGCAAATCCAAATAAAGCGGCTTCTGGAACTGTTGTTGAGGCTTTCCTTGACAAAGGAAAAGGATATGTTAGTACAATATTAGTTCAAAACGGAACATTGAAAATTGGAGATTATATGTTGGCGGGTAAGCATCATGGTAAAATTAAGGCCATGCATGATGAAAGAGGGAACATTGTAACTGTTGCGGGTCCTTCGACTCCGGTTTCAGTTCTTGGTCTTGATGGAGCAGCAACTGCGGGTGATAAGTTCAATATTTTTGAAGACGAAAAAGAAGCGAAACAAATTGCTTCAAAACGTTCTCAGTTAATGCGTGAACAATCCGTACGTACACAACGTCATATTACATTAGATGAAATTGGACGTAGAATTGCATTGGGTCAATTTAAAGAATTAAACATTATCCTTAAAGGAGATGTGGATGGTTCTGTTGAAGCCTTATCTGATTCATTCTCTAAATTATCTACTGAAGAAATTCAAATTAATATTATCCACAAAGGTGTTGGAGCAATAACTGAAACTGACGTAATGTTAGCTTCTGCTTCAGATGCAATTATTATTGGATTTAATGTTCGTCCTGCTGGAAATGCAAGACAATTAGCAGACAAAGAGGAAATCGATATCCGTTACTACTCTATCATCTATGCTGCTATTGATGACTTGAAAGATGCCATGGAAGGAATGTTAGCTCCGGAAATGAAAGAAGAAATTCTGGGTACAGCTGAGATCAGAGAGATATTTAAAATCTCTAAAGTAGGTTCAATTGCCGGAAGTATGGTAATGGATGGTAAAATTGTTAAGAACGCCAAAATGAGAATCATCAGAGATGGTGTGGTAGTCTTTACCGGAGAGCTTTTAGCATTGAAGCGATTTAAAGATGACGTGCGAGAAGTTGCCAAAGGTTACGATTGTGGTATTCAAGTAAAAGGATATAATGACATCGAAGAAAGAGATGTTATTGAATCGTACCATGAAGTTGCTATCAAAAAGAAGTTGAAATAAAATTTCATTATAATAAAACTAAAATCCCGAGCAATCGGGATTTTTTTTATTTTTATAACTTACTTAAAAATTTAGCCATGAATAAATTACTTATATTATTTTTTATTGCAGTCTGCACTGTTGCGTTTTCTCAAAATAAAATGGAATATCATAAAATATCTTTAAAAGAGCAGGATTCAAGTTATAAATGCAACTTTTTGATTAAACATATAATTAGGTGTTTCAAAATTAAATCTTTTTCTTGGTCTATTGTTTAATTTCTCTTGTATTTCTATAATTCTCTCTGGAGTTATTTCATCAAATGATGATGATTTGGGTATGTATTGTCTT